>CAYFRM010000100.1:0-2736 GCA_964345635.1 uncultured Clostridia bacterium | reverse complement strand
ATGATGGGAATACTACTTACACTCCTATCTTTCTTCAAAGTCTGACAAATTTGAAAACCATCCATATCGGGTAATCTCAAATCCAGAATGACTAAATCCGGCTTGGAGAGACGAACTTTCTTAATTCCCTCTGCTCCATTGCTGGCAGTAGTGACGCTAAATCCTTCTTCGGCAAACACGTCGCTTACCAGTTTCGAAATCGACGCGTCATCGTCTATCACCAAAATTCTTTTCTTTAACATCGCTATCTTCTTTCGTACGGATATTTATCTTTCTAATCTTCCCTCTTGTCTACAACGTAACTGCTTCCTTTTCTACCCTTAGCATATTTTTTCAGTTCCGCACCCACGTCGCTAATCTCCGCGGGGCTGGAGAATTTCCTCGCCTTATTTGTAACTACTCCGATAGCAATACTCATCAAGGGGAACTTTGTTGTCTTATTCTGCCGGTCCTTGGTTATGATATATTTTCTCTTTCTATCTTCTTCGTCGTAAAGGGCGGGAATCTCCTGGTCAAAGCCCTTAATGATACCTTTGCAGACGGGATGGACTTTATCCGGGCTGGTAATTACGATGAAATCGTCCCCTCCGATGTGCCCGATGAAGTCATCCGGATTACCTTTCTCTTTAATTACCCTGAGAATGATTTGCGCCGTTATGTGCAGAACTTTATCGCCCCTTAGGTAACTGTACTTGTCGTTGAAAGCCTTAAAATTACTCAAGTCCAAATAGAGAACGGCAAATAGGCGCTCCTGGCTCAGACACTTCTCTAACGCCTCCGTGAGGGGAATGTTGCCGGGCAATTTGGTCAGGGGATTGGCGGAAAGATCGCTGGCAGTGCGCGTCAAATGCGTCCTCACGCGGGCAACAAGTTCCTCGTTTTGAAAAGGCTTGGTAATGTAGTCGTCGGGAGCGTAGCTCAATCCAATGACTTTATCCGACGTAGAGCCTTTGGCAGTCAACATGATTATGGGAATATGAGCTAAAGAAACATCGTCTCTGACCTTCTGACAAACCTGATACCCGCTCATACCGGGAAGCCCCAGGTCCAGGACCAGAAGGTCCGGGGGAGTGCTGTGAATCTTTTCCATTCCCTCTTCCCCGCTGTGACCGACCGTGACCTCAAAACCTTCGCCCTCCAGAGCAGTCTTGACCAGATTAGCGATATCTTCTTCATCCTCTATTACCAGAATTTTTTCCTTGCTCATATTTCTTTCCTTATATTATAAATTATGCCTTGGGCAAAGTAAAGATAAAATTACTTCCTTTATTGAGCTCGCTCTCTACCCAGATCTGACCGCCGTGCGCTTCCACGATCCCCCTGACGATTGCCAGACCCAGACCCGTCCCCTTGACTTTCTTCACTTTGCCTTCCGATGGCTTAATCTGCTGGAATTTGTCGAAAACTTTTTTCAAATCCTCCCGGGCAATGCCCACTCCCGTGTCCTTGACAGCAATCTCTACGAACTTTTCCTTCTCTGAATTTTTCGCTTCTATGGTTATTTTTCCTCCCTGGGGAGTAAATTTGAAAGCGTTGCTGAGAAGATTCGTGAACACCTGTCTTAGTTTATCCTGGTCGGCAGAAACCAGCGAGATGCTGGTGGGAACTACCGCCTCCAGTTGAATCTTGCCCTCTTCTGCTTGGGGCCGGAAAAATGTAACCATTTCCTCTATGAGCGGGGGAAGCTCCAAAGCTTCCCTCCCCAGATCGAAACGCTTGGCCTCGATCTTTGCCAAATCGAGGATGTCGTTTATGAACATTCCCAGTCGAGAAGTATTATTCTTGACAATTGTCAGGTATTCTACGAGCTTCTTATTAAGCGGCCCCGACTTCCCCCTCAGGATAAAATCGACATAACCTTTGATAGAAGTCAGAGGTGACCTGAGTTCGTGGGAGACGCTGGAAACGAAGTCGTCCTTCATCTGGTCAAGTTCTTTAAGCTTTTTTGCCATCCTGTTGAATTCACCTGCCAAATCGCCGAGTTCATCTCTACTTCTGACCGAAATCTTCTGTTCCAGGTTCCCCTGTCCGATAGACTTTGCGCCCTCGGTAAGTTTCTTGATGGGACGGCCCATCAGTTGAGCCAGAATAAACGCGCCGAAAATCCCGAAGGAAAAGGCAACGCCTGTTACCACCAGGATACGGCGACGGGTCAGGGATAATGTTTCCTCCACGATACTATTCAAAACCACTTTAGAAAATCCAATGCGGGCAGTACCCAACCTGTCCTGTCCCAACAAGACGGGGAATGAGACATCAACGAGTTCTCCGCCCTCCTTGCCCTTATAAGATTGGATCACCAGGTCTTCTGAATTCTGAGCTTTTGATCCCACGGGGTCCCGGTACACATAACCAAGAAGATTGGTATCTGTATGCACCACCACTTTCCCTTTCTCGTCCACGAACATCGCATAAATTACCCCTTTGTTCCTTTTCACCACTTTAATATAATTCATTAGAAGCAGATCGTCTTCGCTAATTATCGCCTCCTTGCAGATTTCGGCCAGGCCTTTTATGGCATTTACCTGGCTTTCTCTCATTGTCTGCAAAAGATGCTTCTTCTCAAAAATGAACAGAATCACGCTCATCCCCAGCAAAGCCACCACCAATATAAGAATGGCAAAGAAACTGAACTTTGTTCTCAGACGCATTCTGCCTCCCCGAGGGTCAATCGTTTTTCTTACGCCTTAACTCGTCCAGATGGTCTTTCACCAGGTGCTTTGGACCAAAATGTTT
>CAYFRM010000099.1:0-11781 GCA_964345635.1 uncultured Clostridia bacterium | reverse complement strand
AAGATGAGGAAAGCGTTGATTTTGGCAATAGCCTGTATCTTTGCACTTAGCACTTTGGCCTTCGCAGCTGCGAAATCAAAAGTAGCTATAGTGAAGGGGACTCCCCATGAAGTAATAGGCGATTCCTGGGAGTTCAGCATGTTCGATTTCCGAAAGCGGTGGGAGACAACCTGGACACCAAAGAGCGAGAAGGAGATTGAAAAGATGGTACGCAAGGCCATCGATCTCGCAGGCGGCTTCCCGGTTAAGAAGGGTGACGAGGTGATGATTAAGGTCAATCTTGTTCAGGATGGGTGGTTCGTATTTTCTCTGGAATCTCAGAGGGCAAGATGGACAAACACACCGATGCGGGATGCAAAGTGGTTTAACCACCAGATGCAGTCTATACTCACCGATGGCAGAATAGCCAGGGCAGTAGCCCTTATTTGCAAAGAGAAAGGGGCAAAGAAGGTTACCATTGTATCTGGGCCAAATGCCGGGCACGCGCATGCATATTTTCTCGTTTACGGCTACGTAGATATGGCAAAGAAGCTGAACCGAGCAATGGACCAATGGACACACAAGGGTGGTTGGCTTGAACTCTACGATGTCAGCGATTCTGTTGCTGATGGGACATGGAAATATTACAAGCCGAAACGCAGGGGTCTACATGGGCTTAGCCAGTATCCTCTGCCCAATAAATGGGTCAATGCGGATGTGAGAATCTCCATTGGAAAGATGAAGACTCACGATAATGCTGGTGTCAGCTTGACTCTGAAGAACGTGGGAATAGGAATACCTCCTGTCCGGCTAGTGGGAGCAATTAAATTGGGGCTGCCGCATGACAAGACGCAATGGGTCGTTGCTGATGTTAATTCCATTGCCCCCATAGATTATGCTATCGTTGATGCTATCTGGGCAGTGGAAGGATGGGGAGCCTTTTATGGCGAGCCAGTTTCCATGGATTTGATTATTGCTGGCAAAGACGCCGTGGCTGTTGATGCCACAGGAACCCGCGTTATGGGACTTCAGCCGTCGCATTATGGGGTCATAAGGGCGTGTGCAGATTCTGGGCTGGGAACATGGAAGGCGGAAGAGATTGAAGTAGTTGGCGATTCACTCGCAAGCGTCATGAGACAGTTCGACATTGGCGCTATTAGAGGAGTTGGACTTTACCACACAGGACCTACTGCCTGGTAAGGCGTTCTGACCCGGAAGTAGTTAAGATAATTGTAAAGTCCATGGGCTATCGGGGGACAAGTAGTAATCTTGTCCCCCGTTTTTTATAGGTATTTTTTGTCGTCAAGTTCTAGACTCATAAACCGAACTGACTATTTCAAGACTATTATACCGAATTATTGGAATTTACTTGACTTTTTTAATCAATTTGATAGAATAAAATGAAGTTTTAAGAGGATAACAATGGAAAGTCTAAATAATTTCTTTATAACCAGCGGGCTCTATAGTGTATGGTCAGTAGCGGTGAATATGTTTTTCCGTCTCTGGTACTTCGTGGTAATAGGTATAGTTATTGGCTCTTTAATTTCTGTCTTCGTTCCCACGCAGAAACTTTCCGAGGCGTGTAACAGAAAAGGCGGTATACCTTCCATTGTTCTGGCCAGTCTTTTAGGAGTTATATCTCCCTTAGGTTCATATGCGGTTATTCCCATATTTGCCGTCATGCTTTCCACAGGGGTACCCATAGCTCCGGTAATGTCATTTCTCGTAGCCTCTCCTCTCATTAATCCTTTTATATTTATTACCACCTGGGGCGTTCTGGGTCCAAGTCTGGCTATGGCCAGGCTTTTGTCGGCGTTAGCTTTAGGTATATTGTGCGGACTAATGTTTCATTATCTGAATAAAAAGAATTTTTTTGCTGAACTTGTCAGGAATAATCCTATAAAATCAGGTAACAACAGGAAAAAAGATTTTATTTCCAAATTGACTCAGAAATCTTCGGGGAACAAGTGGCTTGACGCACTCAAGCTGATGTATAGAATGGCTAAATACCCGGGAAGATATTTTTTAATTTCCATTTTGATTGCAGCAATCGTGGACACTTATATTCCCCAATCTTTTATAGTAATGACCTTAGGTGCTTCCCGCTTTTCGGTATTACTGGCAGCAGCAATGAGCATACCCTTTTATGTATGTGGGGGAGGAGCGATTCCCATAATCTATGGGCTGATGAATATGGGAATGAGTAGTGGAGCAGCATTGACCTTCTTCATTGCTGGTCCTGCTACCCGAATCTCACCTATGGTCACTGTAGCCTTTTTGGTAAGGAAAAAAGCCTTTTTTATCTATTTTCTGACTGTGGTAATTGGCGGAATTGCACTTGGTTATCTCTACGGATTGATATGATCTGAAAATAATCGGTAGCCCCAGGTCCGCCAGTACTGCGAGTGGATCTCCGACTAATTTTGAGCTTCAAAGTGAGGTGAAAAATGAAAAGAGTAATTTTTTTATGCACGATCTTAATTCTGGGACTCTCATTAATCACAGGTTGTAAGGGAACTCCCTCTACAGGGGGAGGAATTTTTGGCGAGGTGACCGAGGCGGGTACTGGAAATCCTTTGGCAGCTGTTGAGATAACAGTTCAGTCGGCAGAGGGGCTAAGATTTACTGCTACCACCGATAGTTCAGGCCAATATTCTGTTTCGAACATCCCTGTTGGTTCCTACAAGGTCTCGGCATTTCTCCAGGGTTACTACGTTAACGAAACTGAAGAAGATGTCTCCATAGAAAAGGGAAAAGAGAAGGTCGATTTTGAACTCGTGGTCGTGGGAGGAGGGACCTGATCCCGCAGATTTGAGGATTCGACCTCAAGAGTGAAAAGGGTCTACAACAGGATTACTATAGTAAATGGATAGGAGGTAAGAAATGAAGAAGATTTTTACCATTCTGGTATTAATTGTTTTCACCTGTGTGGCAATGGCTATGGCTGGACCCACGGTGGCGATTGTCAAGTCGAATGACCATGAATTGGTGGGGAAATCCTGGCAGTTCAAAGACTGGCATATGCTTCCCCAGGGGCCCCCATGGGCAAAAGGCAAATACTGGTATCCCGTCTGGTCGAAAAAGAGCGAACGGGAGATTGAAAAGATGGTTCGTAAAGCAGTCAACCTCGCCGGAGGCCTTCCCGTGGAAAAAGGTGATGTGGTATGGATCAAGACAAACGCAGTGGCAAGTTTCAATCTGCTTCTGGGAACGGGAAAAACCACAAATGCGCAGATCCAAAGTTACAATACGGATCCCAGGATAGTGAGGGCACTAGCAATTATGGCTAAGAAAAAAGGAGCCAAGAAAATCTACATTGCTGCCGGTCCTCCCGATGCTGATGGAATTGCGAATATGAAGACATACGGATATGAAGGACTGGCCAGGGAGACAGGAGCTGAACTCTATGACATTAATTCTGCGCCCTATAAGTGGTATGAACCCAAGAGGCCTCTGGCCCTAAAGGAGTATGCCTTGCCAGTAGTAATGATGGAAGAGGCGGACAAGATTATTAGTGTTTCGCCAATGAAGACTCATTATCTCACAGGGATTACCGGGACTCTGAAGAACCAGGCGATTGGGTCTGCTCCCAACAGAGTTTACGGCATACCTAAAGTTGGACTGCCCCACAATCAACTATCCCAGGTAATCGTTGACATCGTTTCTATTAAGAAGATTGATTTTGCAGTGATTAGTGCAATCTGGGGTTGTGAGGGGCACGGACCTACAAAGGGTGACCCGGTATCGATGGATTTGGTTATTGCTGGTAAAGACCCCGTGGCAGTTGATGCGGTGGAAACTATGGTAATGGGTTTTAAACCAGAAAATTATGGCCACATAAAGCTGGCTGAACAGTTTGGTCTAGGCACAATGAAAGACATAAATGTTGTCGGTGACCCGGTTGAAAAAGTTATGAAAAAGTTCAAGCCGGTTCCTAAAGAACTGAGGGCGCCTAATGCCTGGGGTGGCGTTTCTGCCTGGGAGTAGAGGGAGAGAGAGTTAAAAGATAGTCTATTCATCGCTTGAGGAATATGCTCGGGATTTGGTTCGCTCGTGCCGTTAGAACAAGAGGTCCTTTTGGGACAAGGGTAATATAGATAGAGAAATAGCATACCGTTGTTAAATGAGGAGAAAGGCTAAGAGTTCTAACGGTACTGGCTAACAATTTTTTGCTCTTTGAGCACCGCCAAAAATCTCTGTAGCTGCAGAGCGATAGCTCTGCTAAGAACAAGCAAAGCTTGCGCTTTGCGGCTACAATCTTCGATTTTTGGTTAAAAATTCTAATGCTCGCTACGCCAATTTCCTCGCATCAGGGGAATAGGGCTTTTCACAAACTATCTTTTAGATGTTAACAAGAATATAAAGGGAGGTTGAGATGAGAAAGTGGCTTATTTTGGGTATGGTTTTTTTGGTAGCAGGAGTGCTAATTTTGGGATGTGAGAAGGCTCCCCAAGGGACGGGTGTTTATGGGAAGGTAATCGATAAGGAGACAAAAAATCCCATTGAAGGTGTAACAATAACTATTACTGCACTGCAGCAAGTTACGGAAGCTTCTCCCACAGTTTGGGCTGTAACTGCAACTACAGACATTTCCGGAAATTATAGTTTGCCAAAGCTCGACCCCGGGAATTATGCGGTCACAGTTACCTCGCCGGGATATCTTGCTTATTCGGTCAGTGAGCTTGTGGTCAAACAAGGAAAGATGAACAAACTTGATATTCGATTGGAAGCTTTTTTCGTGGGAGGGTAAGTAAGGGAGGTTAAAAAGAATGAGGAAGTTATTTCTATTCATGTCAATATTAATAATTGGTTTATGTCTACTACTGGGATGTGGTGGTGCCGAAAGAGGAGGAGGCACTATTATAGGAAAAGTGAATAATACGTTCCAGGGTGGAGGCGTTGAGGGTGCAGCAGTAACCTTGACTTCTGAAGTGACAGAACTTAAAGCCACTACGGATAGTTCCGGAAAATTTACTTTTTCCGGTCTTTCTACCGGAATCTACACAATTATGGTGACTAAGGAAGGTTTCTTTGATAATAAAGTAGAGGTAAAAGTCGAGGAGGGGAAGGAAACTAACATTGATATCGGTATGATAGTTGCCTTCGGTGGAACCTGAGATTACAAAATAAGTCAGGAGAAATTCTTTGTTTGGCGTGGGAACGCAGGAATTAATAGTTATTCTTATTCTGGTGTTGATTCTTTTCGGTCCTCGCAGATTGCCGGAGATTGGCAGGGCTATTGGAAAGGCTGTGAGACAGTTGAGGAGAACCACGCAGGATTTTCAGGACGCTATTGAACAGGAGCCTCCGGAAGAGATAAGAAAAGAAGTAGAAAAGAAACTGTCCGAAAATATTTCTCGGGAAGAAGGTGGAAAAGATAGTGAAAGTGGATAAAGTAGTTGTTCTGGGGGTGGGTAACCTATTGTTAAGAGATGAAGGAGTGGGTGTCCACCTTATTCAGAAACTCAGGGAAATGGAAATCGAAGAAAGAGTCAGACTCGTGGATGTAGGGACTTCCATTTTAGATTTTATACCTCAGGCGGAAGATGTTTCCAAATTGATTATTGTGGATGCTATTAGGCTGGGAGGTAAACCGGGGAAAACTTACAGGATTTGCGTGGATGACTCTCTTCTCAAAGAGACAAAGGGAATGACTTCATTGCACCAGCTTGGTGTGGTGGAGACACTGGCCATAGCCCGGAAGATGGGTGAGCTTCCCCACACAGTCATAATCGGGATTGAGCCGAAAGATATGGATTACGGACTGGAATTGTCTCCCGAGATAGAGAGAAAAATGGGGAAAATGGTTAATCTAATCCTCGAGGAAGTTAGAGCTAAGAGGAATTAAGGAGGAACAATTATGCTGGGAGGGCTGGGTGTAACGGAACTAATAATTATCCTGGTCATTGTTCTAATTATCTTTGGCGCTGGCAAGTTACCCAAAATTGCAAAATCTATAGGAGAAGGAATCAAAGAATTCAAAAAGGCAACTAAAGAGAAAGAGTCTAAAGAAGAAACAGAAGAAAAGAAAGAAGAGCCACCGAAATAAATCCAGGAGACCACCAATGGATTTGACCAGAAGAGAATTTCTGAAGATTTGTGCCGGTTCGGCTGTGGGCCTGGGGATTTCTCAAATCTTGATTCCCGAAGTGGTGGAGGCTCTGGAGAGGGCTGCGGCTGGGAATCCTCCCGTTTTATGGTTACAAGGAGCTGGCTGCACAGGCTGTTCGGTTTCACTTCTTAACACCACACATCCAAAAATCAGCGAAATACTTTTGAGAATCATAAGCCTCAAGGTGCATCCTAACTTGGTGTCTACATCAGGGGATAGAGTCGTTCTATCTATGGAGAAGACTGCTGAGGAAGCAAAGGGTAAGTTCATTCTGATGGTTGAAGGGTCGATTCCTATCGCAGAGGGCGGTGTGTATGCAACTTTGGGCGAAAGGAAGAACAAACCCATCTCATTGGTAGAATGGACTAAAAAACTTGGAAGGAATGCGAAATATGTAATCGCAGCGGGCACGTGTTCTTCTTACGGAGGGGTACCGGCAGGGGCTCCTGATCCCACCGGCGCGAGAGGGGTGGGTGAGATTCTGGGAAAGAAGGTGATAAATGTTCCTGGCTGTCCACCCAATCCGGATTGGATGGTAGGCACCCTTGTTCATCTTATTCTTTACGGTCTTCCCAAACTTGATGAAAATCGAAGGCCTACTCTGTTTTACCGTTTCCTGTTACATGAGAATTGTCCCAATTACTCGTTTTATATTCACCAGAAATTTGCCAAGAACCTGAGCGAAGAGGGATGTATGATTAAGCTTGGATGTAGGGGGCCTCTCACCTATTCTGACTGTCCTTTGCGCCGGTGGCACAATGGAGTTAACTGGTGCATTGGCGCTGTGACACCTTGTATAGGCTGCGTACAAATGAAATTTCCGGATGGTATGTCTCCTTTCTATAGCTGGCCTGAAAGGAAGAGATAGCGAAAATGAAGAAAATCATAACTATTGACCCAATTAGCAGGATTGAAGGACATCTCAAAGTTGAGCTGGAAATAGAAGGAGGTAAGGTAGTCGATGCCAGGAGCTCCGGCACTCTTTTTCGTGGATTCGAGATAATATTTAAAGGGAGGGATCCCAGAGACGTCCAACATCTCGCGCAGAGGGTCTGCGGTATCTGTTCTGCCGCCCACGCAAGGGCCGCTTCTTTGACTCTGGAATCTGCCTTTAGAGTGAAGCCTCCGTCTAATGCCAGAATTAACCGTAATCTCGTTAGCGGCGCAAACTTCCTCCAGTCCCATATTCTACATTTTTATCTTCTGAACGCATTGGATTATTTTGTCGGCCCGGAAAGCCCACCATTCATTCCCAAATTGAAAGGTGACTACAGATTGTCAAAGCAGGCGAATAAAGAGTATGTTGAGCATTATATTAAAGCGTTGGAGATTCGAAGAAAAATTCACGAAATGATAGCAGTCTTTGCAGGTAAGATTCCCCACCATCAAACCTTTGTTCCGGGTGGAGTTACCGACAAGCCTACTGTAGATAAAATAGCCTCCTTCCTGTGGAGATTGCGAGAAGTCATAGATTTTATTGAAAACATCTATCTACCCGATGTTTTAAGAATTGCTGATGTTTATAAAGATTACGGTAAGATTGGTAGGGGTTATGGAAATTTATTAACCTACGGAGGATTTGAGCTAGACGATATGGGCAAGCGGAAACTTTTTAAGAGGGGTCGTTTCACAGATGGAAAGATAGAAAGGGTTGATTCCAGGAAAATAGGGGAAGATGTGCGTTTCTCCTGGTATGAGACGAAAACTTCTGGTAAGAATCCCAGAGACAGTGATACGTTTCCTGCTCCGGGAAAGGCCG
The DNA here is from genome assembly GCA_964345635.1 of uncultured Clostridia bacterium. GTDB lineage: Bacteria > UBA6262 > WVXT01 > WVXT01 > WVXT01 > WVXT01. Next base: position 3,931 of record CAYFRM010000099.1, on the reverse strand, counting down.
GTGCCTATTCCTGGCTAAAAGCGCCCAGATATGAAGGCAAACCCTACGAGTTGGGACCTCTGGCAAGGATGTGGGTGAACGGAGATTATAGGAAAGGGATATCGGTGATGGATAGACACATAGCCAGAGCACTGGAGACAAAGAAGATTGCTCGGGCTATGGAAGAATGGGTTCTTCAATTGAGGCCGGGAAGGAGAGTCTACACCCCCTGTAAAGTTCCTAAGAGTGGACAAGGTATAGGGTTGACCGAGGCGCCCAGAGGGTCGCTGGGACACTGGATCAAGATTTCCAATTCGAAAATCGAACGGTATCAGATAGTTGCACCATCGAACTGGAATTGTTCCCCGAGAGATGATAAGGGTAAGCCTGGCCCGATGGAGAAAGCCCTTATAGGAACGCCTGTAGCTGACCCGGAGAATCCGATAGAAATAATGAGAGTCATCAGGTCCTACGACCCCTGTCTGGCCTGTTCGGTCCACTTAATTGAACCCGGTAAGAGTATATCCGAGTTCAGAGTATGTTAAAAAGCCCCCAATTTATCGGGGGCTTAGATTAAAAAAAGATATGTGCTTTAGTAAGGACAACCTTGGTGGCCAAGGCCAAAGTTGCACATTAGTGAGAGGTCGTTTCACTGGCTTTCTGTTGCGCCATCTGAAGAACCTTCTTGAGACTTATTCCTTTCTTTAACGCTACCTTCCTACAATCTTCGTATTCTGGAGATATAGTAAGAACTTTCTTCCCTTCAAAACTCAGCTTCACCCTAATACTCTCACCCAGAACTTTCACTTTCACAATCTTTCTCTCTAGAACAGATCTTTTTACTTCGCTAATTCTCAGTCCATTGGTAGTGGTCTCTGAGAAGATGCAGTCTATAATTTTTTCCATAGTATTCTTATAGCAGAGTACTGACAGCTCGACAGCCAAGCGGTTCTTCTTCATCAGGATGGGATGTTCCCAGACGTCGAGCGCTCCCATTTCCAGAAGTCTGTCGAAAAGAAATCCCATCACTTCAGGAGTGGAGTCGTCAATATTTGCCGAAATGAGAAAAGTGGGAGGCTCGTTTTTTTTCTCCTTTTTCTCCAATTCTCCCAAAACCAACCTTAACACATTTGGCATCGGCAGTTCTTTCGTCCCCGCACCATAGCCTACCTTTAGTGTCTGCATAGTGGGAAAATCTACAAAATCATCAGCCAGGGAAGTGATAATAGCGGCACCTGTTGGCGTCACCAGCTCTTCCTCTATTCCTTTTCCATAGACTTTGCATCCTTCCAGCAGTTTCATTGTAGCCGGCGCGGGGATAGGAATTTTTCCATGGGAAGTCTCCACTTCGCCTTTTCCTAAAGGAATGGGAGAGGAAAAGATTCTTTCCACTTTCAAGGATTTTAAACCGAGAAGGGAGCCGACTATATCCACTATGGTATCTACTGCGCCAATCTCGTGGAAATGGACATGATTAATGTCCATCTGGTGTACATTTGCTTCTGCCTCTGCCAGCCTGGTAAAGATAGATAGCGATTTCTCCTTGACTTCCTCAGGTAAAGAAGTCTTTTCGATTAATCCCTTTATGGTTCTTAGATTTCTCAGAGGATGACTTCCCGATTCTCCAATAATAACTCTTGTAGCAGAAATAGCCCCTTTTTTAACTCGTTGGTGAGAGATCTTAAAATTTAAATCTAACTTTTTTAATTCTTTCTTGATGTAGTTAAAATCTGCACCACAGTCTATCACTGCTCCCAGAATCATATCTCCGCTTATGCCAGAATTGCAATCAAAGTAGGCGACTCTTTCCATCTTATTTCCTCGATTTCTTTAAAGATGCAGCATAGACTTTCTTATTCATCAAACTCGCCTGAAAAGCTGCGCCAAATCCATTGTCTATATTTACTACGGAGACTCCAGAGGCGCAACTATTAAGCATAGCTAGAAGTGCCGTTAGTCCCCGAAAACTGGCTCCATATCCCACACTGGTAGGAACGGCAATTACCGGAATATCTACAAGTCCGGCTACCACGCTGGGCAAAGCGCCTTCCATGCCTGCCACAACAATAAGCACATTGGCATCAATGAATTTTTCCTGCTTGTCCAGGAGTCTATGTATTCCTGCTACTCCCACATCGTACATCTTTTCCATCTTATTTCCCAAAGTCTCGCCAGTCACGTATGCTTCTTCAGCCACAGGAATATCAGTAGTCCCTGCACTGATGACCGTTATTTTTCCCACAAGAGGAACCTTTTTAGGGTTAATCACCACTATCCGCGCTTCCGGGTATTCCTTACAGGGAAGACCTTCTTTCTTAATAGCCTGGCATACTTCCCGTGTTACCCGGGTAGCCAGGATGTTTTCAGCGTCGGCAGCCAGAGAACGGGCAATCTTTCTTATCTGCTCCAATGTTTTCCCCGGGCAGTAGATTACTTCGGAAGCGCCTACGCGCAGAGGTCTGTGCTTGTCTACTGTGGCAAAATCTAGTTCTTCAAAGGGAAGAAATCTCAATTTGCTTAGTGCCTTTTCCGTACTAATAGAGCCTTTTTTGACGCCTTGCAAAATCTTCTTTATTCTCTCAATATTCATTTGTTGACATCCTTTTTCAGCGGCTCATTCATGCTCCCCGACCGATAACCTTCCAGGTCGAGCGTTACATAGATAAAACCCAATTCTTTAAATTTCTTCACCACTTTATCCATCAATCCTTTTGATATGAAACTTCCTATATCTTTTCTTTCCAGTTCAATGCGAGCAATCTGGTCATGATGTCTTACCCTCACCTGTCTAAAATTCAATTTCCTCAAAAAATTCTCTGCCTTATCCACTATAGTCAATTTTTCTTTGGTGATCTCTTTCCCATAGGGAAACCGGGAAGCAAGGCAGGCAAAGGATGGTTTATCCCAGGTCTTAAGACCCATTTTCCTGGAAAAATAGCGAATATCTTCCTTGGTCATCATAGCCTCTTTCAGGGGACTTCGTATTTCCAGTTCCCTTAGAGCTTTGATTCCTGGTCTGTGATCGGACATATCTCCATAATTAGTGCCATCGACAACAAAATTTATGCCCTTGTTTTTCGCTATTTCTTTCATTTTCCCGAAAAGTTCGGCCTTGCAGTAGTAACATCTGTTCCATGGGTTCATTTTAAATTCTGGAATGTTTAACTCTTCAGACTGGATAGTTAGGTGTTCGACCCCATAATCCTTAGCTATTTCTTTAGCACACTCTAATTCTTCTTTAGGGTAAGTTTCAGAAATAGCAGAGACAGCTAAAACTTTCTTCTTCCCCAGTACCTCTGAGGCCATCTTCAATAGGAAACTACTGTCCACCCCACCGGAAAAGGCAACTACGCAAGAGTCCATCTCTTTTAATATTTTTCTTAAATTTTCTAACTTGTGAGAATTATACTTTTTCATAAGAATCACCTCCAAAAGGTAACCTTATTCATAGCATAAGGAAGAGCTTTTGTCAAGCACAAATCCCGAAGGCAGTAATCTTTTCCATAAATGAGAAAAGGCGCTGAAATTTTTCTTGACAAAGTGCTTATTTTGTATTATTATTAGGTTAGGCTAACTTTATTTGCCTGTCCTAACTTTTAGCGGGAGGTGTGATTATGGCTTTGAAATTGACTTCCCATATTGAAGATTATTTAGAGACAATAATTATGCTGCAAAAGAAAAAAAGGGTGGTTAGAGTGCGGGATATTAGCCGCAAGATGGGATTAAGTATGCCCAGCGTATGTGCAGCGATAAAAGTTCTTTCAAAAAAAGGACTGGTTAATCATGAAAAGTACGGATATATCGAGTTGACTAGACAAGGGGAGAATCTAGGCGAGAGAATTTACGATAGCCATAAAATACTGATTAAGTTTTTGAAGGAGATATTGAATACAGATTCTAAGACTGCGGAGAAGGAAGCGTGCAAAATAGAACACGGTATCAGCGGTAATAC
>CAYFRM010000098.1:0-12471 GCA_964345635.1 uncultured Clostridia bacterium | reverse complement strand
GAGTAGCCCCTTTCCTTTTTTGGTTTTCAGCCTTGCATTATAATGAGACGCTTTGCCCTTCATCCTTCCTTCCAATTCCTTTTCTACTTTTTTCTTACTCTTGCCTGTAAAAAACCAGGTAACTCGCCTGCCCACAATCTCGTCTTTATTGTAACCCAGGATCTTGGACAGCTTATCATTGGCAAAAGTTACCACCATATTCTTATCATAAATGACCAGGCCTTCACCAATGTTTTTAACTATAATTTCATATTTCTTTCTCAAGTCTTGTGCTTGAGCGTCTTCTTCTGCCATTTTGCCCTCCCGTAGGTCTGAGGTTCTTAATGGATTGTCTGCAGCATAACTTTTCTTATTACTCCCGGCCAATATAATCTCTCTTCAATCCCTCCACCACTGCCTGGGCGCGGTTTTTCACTTCCAGTTTCCTATAGATATGATTAAGGTGGTTTTTAACCGTCTTTTCACTCACAAAGAGCTTCTTTGCAATCTCTTTATTAGTATTCCCAAAGGCCACTAACTTCAGGACTCTTACTTCTCTCTTCGTTAGATTGCCGCGTTTTGCGCCGCCCAAAAAGTCCGGTTTCCTTATGCCTTTTAGTAGTTTATGCTCGATTAAGGGTGGCATGCAAACCCCTTCTTTAACTACAGAACGGATAGTCTTTGTTAACTCGTCAGAAGCATAAGTTTTTATTACGTAACCGGAAGCGCCTGATTGGAACGATTCCGTGATGTGGGCTATATCCTCATACATAGATAACATTATAATGTGAATTTTTCGATATCTCCTCTTAGTCTGGCGAGTAATCCTTACTCCGTTTGGACCACGAAAGCTGATGTCCATAAGAATCACATCTGGCTTCAATCTGTCTACCAACCTGAGAGCCTCGGCGCCGTCATTGGCTTCTCCCACTATTTCCATATCCTTCTCAAGCTCCAATACCTTGCGCAAACCTTCCCGAAAAAGTGTATGGTCATCTGCTATGAGAATTCTAATTTTTTTCTTCAGGTCGACTTTGCTCATATTCTCCCAGCGGAATTCTTACTTTTATTTTCGTCCCCTGTTTCTTTACGCTTTCCACAGCGATCCTCCCTCCCAGAAGTTCCACTTCGTCCTCCATTCCTATTAGCCCGAATTTTTCATTACGTCTACCCTGACTTAAAACTTTACCCACGTCGAATCCATTCCCATCATCCTTTATTAGAATATGTAGCTTTCTACTCTTATCAGTCCTTAATTTCAACCTTACACTCTTTGCCCTGGCGTGTTTCTTCACGTTGTTCATCGCCTCGCGAATAATTCGGTAAGCACCTACCTGTATCTTTGTGGGCAAGCTCTATGCCAACTTGGAATTTAGACTATAGGCAATCCCCGACTTTTTGCCGAACTCTTCACGGTACTGCTTCAGGACGGCAAGGAAGCCCGTTCTGTGAAACCTGGGAAGCCGTAACTCAAATATGACATTCCGCGTCGCTTTAATGTTTCTTACCATCGTCCTTTTTAGTTTCGCCAGTTCTTTCTTTGCCTTTTCCGGATTATGACCAATAATTCTTTCACAAAGCTCAATGTTCAGAAGTAAACCGGTTAAAGTCTGGGCTAAACTATCATGAATCTCCTGGGCCAATCTGTTCCTCTCCTCCGCAGCCGTAATCCCTTTATACAACTCGACCAGCTGTCCGGTTCTTTCTTCTACTTGTTTCTCCAGTTCCAACGTATGTTCTTTCAACTTATTCTCTGCTTTCTTTTTCTCCGTAACATCAGAGATAATTGACATTGCTCCCTCAAACCTCCTGTTTCCGTCCACAAGGGGAACGCTGCATACAGAAAAGAAGCCCTCTTTTCCATCCTTCCTACTCCCCGTTAATACATAATGGGATGATTTAAGTCTGGCCCTCTTTCTAAACTGATTCTCAATTATCTCCTTACTCACCCCGTCGAAAAAAGAACGAATATCCTTACCCAAAAGCTCATCCCTGCTGTAACCGGATGTCTGGCATAACTTATCGTTTACAAAAGTTACCACTAAATTCCTATCCACAATGCACACGCCTTCGCCCAGGTTTTCAAAAAATACTCTATCTTTCTCCTCCAGGTTTTTCCCCCGGACTACGTCCCCGGCCATCTTTTCTCCTTTCTTAATACCCCCAATAATTGTACTTGCCGTACCCTTGGGGCTTCCTTCCGTAAGAAAGTTGGTTCTCTCCTATGAGAATAATTTTTTTGATTGTACTACGGTTTTACTATTCTTACAATGGGTCAAAAGAACAAATTTATTAAATTTTTTGTCAAAAAAAAAGACCCATTAAGAAATGGGTCTTTTGGGCAATTTATTAGAGGATTACAGGCAAAAAACAAAAATGCCCTAATCCTCGCTAATATAATCCCTCTTCAGGCCTTCTACTACTGCCTGGGCTCGGTTCTTCACCCCCAGTTTTCTATACATATGGTTAAGGTGGTTCTTAACCGTCTTTTCACTCACGAAGAGTTTATTCGCAATCTCTTTATTAGTTTTCCCGGAAGCCACTAACTTGAGAACTCTTACTTCTCTCTTTGTCAAATGGACTTTCTTGGCCCCACCCGAAAAATCCGGTTTCCTTATCCCCTTTAGTAGTTTATGCTCTATAGAGGGGGGAATGGAAACACCCTCTCTGAATACGGAACGTATGGTTTGTAGCAATTCACCAGGAGGGCTAGTCTTTACGACATAGCCCGAAGCGCCTGCCTGAAATGAGTCGGTGATATGTGCCGTGTCCTCGTACATAGACAGCATAATAACGTAAAGCTTTCGGTATCTCCTTTTAATCTGGCGCGTAATCCTTATCCCGTTTGCCCCGGGCAGGCTGATATCCATGAGAATCACATCCGGCCTCAATCTTCTCGCTAACTCGAAAGTTTCCCCGCCATCCTTGGCTTCTCCCACTATTTTGATATCCTCTTCAAATTCCAGTATTCTTCTCAGACCTTCCCGGAACAGCGCGTGGTCGTCTGCTATGACAACTCTAATTATTCTCTTAAGGTTAACCTTACTCATTTTACTTTTTCAGAGGGATTTTTACATCTATCTCTGTCCCCTTCCCCCTTGCCGTCTTAACAGCGAACGTTCCTCCAAAAAGTTCCGCCTGTCCTTCCATCCCTTTTAGTCCAAAATGCCTGACATATTTTTTCTTAGTCAAAGCCTTCCTTAAGTCGAACCCTTTCCCATCATCTTTTATGATAAGGCGAAGATTCTCGCGCTTATCAGTCTTTAATCTCGCCTCCACATTCTTTGCCATAGCGTGTTTTCTTACATTATTCATCGCCTCTCGAATAATTCTATAGGCACCTACCTGTATATTTGTGGGGAGACTTCTCTCCAATCTAATAATCAAGTTACATACAATCCCTGTCTTCTTGCAAAACTCTTTGAAATACTGTCTGAGAACCGTGGCAAAGCCCGTTCTGTGAAAGTTCGGTAGCTGCAACCCGTACACGATATCCCGGTTCAACTTGATGCTTTTCCTGAGCATCTTTCGCAATTCCCCTAGCTCTGCCCTTACCTTTTCCGGATCTTTGTCCAGAACTTTCTCACAAATCTCAATCTTCAAAAGCGCCGTCGCCAGGTCCTGAGAACAAAAATCGTGAATCTCCCGCGCCAATCTATTCCTTTCTTCTGTAACTCCCACTCCTCTATACAGATCGACGAGTAACTTGGTTCTCTTATTTATTTCTTTCTCCAGATCCAGTGTGCGTTCTCTTAACTTATCTTCTAATTTTTTCCTTTCCGTAAAATCGGAAATAATTGCGGTAGTTCCGTTGAATTTGCCTTTTCTGTCAAAACGGGGGACACCGCTAACCGACAGGAATAATTCCTTTCCTCTCTTTGTTCTAACCTTTATGGTATAGCGGGAAGGATAACCCTTGAGTCTCTTTTTCAACTCAGTCTTTATTCTATTCTTGCTTTCGCCTATCAGAAAGCGAGCAAAACTCTTGCCCAGAATTTCATTCTTCTTGTAACCCGTAATTTCACACACTTTACGATTGACAAAAATTGGCACCATCTTTCTATTAAGAACACATAGACCTTCTCCCATTCTTTCAACGGAAACTCTATATTCCTTCAAATCCAGTAGTTCAGACTTCTTGGTCATTATTCTTCTCCCAAGAACCAATCGCTTTTCTCAGGCAAAATTTATGTTACCACAACTATTCAATACTGTCAACCAGAAATCATCTGTTTCTTCTTCTGCCATCAACTGCTCTCAGGGGGTGAGCTCTCTTCGGCTCTTACCTTATCTCCCAGAGCCTCAGAGCCGGCTAACTCGCTGCCGCGCTCCGCGCTTATCTTCAGATGACTTCGGCGCTCGTTCGCTCCGAATTCTTCCTGTGAATCATGCGGAAGGGGTGAGATTCGAACTCACGTTCCGATTACTCGGAAACTGGTTTTCAAGACCAGCGCCATCAACCGCTCGGCCACCCTTCCACTTACTCCTTCTCTTTCTCCTCTGATCCTGAAGGTTTAGATCCCTTTCTTTCCCATCTATTCTTCTTTTTCTGCCACCCGGTAATTCTCCAGTCCACGTGTCTTATATCACGCAGGGCCAGTATCTCCCTCTCCACCTTTCTCAGTTGACTGGAGACTGCCAGTTCATTATGTCCGTCTACCTTATCTCCCGTAAATGTTAGTTCCCCTTTAATGCAAACCGTATCCTTCACCGTGTTCACCAGCAACCCCGGTACATTAACCCAGTTCCGGCTCAATATTATCTTCACTTTACTATTGACTTTCCAGGCGTGAACGCCCATCTTCAGCCCCTGTCAATTATCTCCAGTCCATTCATATAGGATTGAAGAACCCTGGGAATAATTACTGTTCCTTCCTTTGTCTGGTTATTCTCTAAAATGGCAGCAAAAGTTCTGCCAATGGCAAGCCCCGACCCATTCAATGTATGAACATATTCCAGTGCCCCGGTTTTTTCCTTCTTGTACTTAATGTTCATTCTCCTGGCCTGGAAATCCGTAAAGTTGCCGCAAGAAGAGACTTCCCGCCACCTGTTTTCACCAGGCATCCACACTTCCAGGTCGTAAGTCTTGGCTGCTCCGAAACCCAAATCGCCTGTGCAAAGGGCCATTACTTTATAAGGGATTTCCAATAATTCCAGGACATTTTCCGCATCGGCGACCAGAGTCTCCAATTCCCCATAAGAATCTTCGGGCCTGGTGAACTTTACCAGTTCCACCTTGTTAAACTGGTGATTTCTGATTAATCCTTTGGTGTCCTTTCCATAAGAACCGGCTTCTCTACGAAAACATGGCGTATAAGCCACATAATTCAAGGGCAAGTCCTTCTCCTTCAGAATTTGATTCTTATGCAGATTGGTCAGAGGCACTTCTCCTGTGGGGATTAAATAGAGATCATCGTCTTTGCACTTGTAAAGTTCTATGGAAAACTTGGGTAACTGTCCTGTCCCTGCCATGCTCTCACCGCTGACCATAAAAGGCGGCAATACTTCTTTATACCCCTTCTTTATATGTAGATCGAGCATAAAGTTAATCAGCGCCCTTTCCAGCCTCGCTCCCTCTCCTCTGAGAAGAGCAAACCTGGTGCCGGAAATCCGGGAAGCGAGGGGGAAATCGAGGATTCCCAAACTCTCTCCCACCTCCCAATGTTCACGGGGCTCAAAATTGAACTTCTTCTTCCGGGGTTTCCCTTCTCTGACAACCTTGTTATCCCCGGGCGTCTTCCCCACAGGCACAGATTCGTGAGGAAGGTTGGGAATCATCAACAGATGCTTTTTTGTCTTCTCCTGAAGTTCTTTTAACTCATCGTCTAACTCTCTTATCCGCTCGGAGACTCTGCGCATCTCCCCAATCGCTTCTTTTGCTTCCTTGCCTTCCCTCTTCAATTTTCCTATCTCTTCCGAAGCCTTATTCCTCTTATGTTTCAAATCTTCCACTTCCACCAGAATTTTTCTCCGCTCACTATCTAATCTGAGAAGTTCATCGAGAGAAAGCTTCTCTCCCCTATCTTTTAGACCTTTGTTGACTTTTTTTATGTTCTCCCTGATAAATTTTAAATCGAGCATCTTATCCTTTAATCACCCCAATCGGTCTCATTTTGGCTACTTTCTTGGAAATGCCCGCATTGTGGCAGACATCGACCACTTCATCGACATCTTTATAGGCTGCGGGCGCTTCTTCTGCCAGTGTCTTGTATCCCTTTGCCTGAATAACTATTCCTCTCTCTCCTAACTCCCTCTGTAACTGTTCGCCGCGAACCGTATGCAAAGCTTTTGTTCTGGACATCACTCTCCCCGCGCCGTGGCAGGTGCTTCCCCATGTCTCCTGCATAGCTCTTTCGGTGCCCACCAGAACATATGATGTGGAGCCCATTGTCCCGGGAATAATAACCGGCTGCCCTACGTCTTTGTAATCCTCGGGCACGTCAGGATGTCCTGCGGGAAAGGCTCTGGTTGCCCCCTTTCTATGAATACAGAGCGTTTTCCTCTTTCCCTCTACCGGGTGCTCTTCAATTTTTCCGATATTGTGCGCTACGTCGTATATGAGAACCATCCCCAGGTCTTGGGGACTCGTCTTGAGAACCCTTTCGAAAGTCTCTCTTGTCCAGTGCATTATGCACTGCCTGTTTGCCCAGGCGTAATTGGCTGCGCATCTCATTGCTTTCAGGTAATTCTGACCCTCCTCTGACTTTACCGGCGCGCAGGCCAGTTGTCGGTCGGGAAGACTGATGTTATATTTTCTCACAGCATTGCCCATTACTCTCAAGTAATCGTCGCAAATCTGATAACCGAGCCCTCGCGAGCCGGTATGAATCATCACTGTGATCTGTCCCGGAAATATATCAAAAACTTTGGCCACTGCTTCGTCGTATATCTCCTCTACAATCTGAATCTCCAGGAAATGGTTTCCTGCCCCCAGTGTGCCCAGCTGCGGCCTTCCTCTTTCCAAAGCCCTCTGACCCACCTTGGTGGCATCAGCGCCCTCCATTGAGCCCTTCTCCTCAGTATGCAAAGCGTCTTCGGTGAGCCCGTAACCCTTCTTTATTGCCCACTGGCTACCTTTTTCCAGAACTTCCCTTACCTCCTGGGAAGAGATTTTTATTCTTCCCTTGGAGCCGACTCCCGAAGGAATGTTTACGAACAATGCAGAGATCAAATCTCTAAGTCTGGGGCGAACATCCTTCTCCTGCAAATTAGTCCTGAGAAGCCTCACCCCACAATTGATATCGTAGCCGATTCCTCCGGGCGAGATTACACCTCCGGCTTCGATATCTACAGCTGCCACTCCACCGATAGGAAAACCGTAGCCCCAGTGTATATCGGGCATAGCCATCGATTTACCCACAATTCCCGGAAGATAGGCTACATTGGCTACCTGGACAGCAGTTCTATCCGTCTCGATGTGTTTTAGCATCCTTTCGTTGGCATATATTAATCCCGGCACCCTCATCCCTTCTTTTTTGGGAATCAGCCACCTGTAGTCATCAATCTTTTTAAACATCCCTTTTCCCTCTCCTGCCATAGTATTCCATTTTTAAATGTCGAATATTATCTCTGCCTGCAAAACTCCTTCCGGGAGACTAGAATTTGAGATTTTCAGCCGGTGGTAAGTAGCGGCCTTAAATTCTGTCTCAATCTTGTGCCTGTCAATATCGAATTCTTCTCCGAATATCTTTGCCTTTATATGCCTATCATCTATCTCGGAGACCTCAAAACGGGAAAAGAGCATACTTTGGGAAGCAGAAAGATAGATTATTTCGTTCAGCCAGGAGACCAGAAGCTCTTCTTTATTCTCTGCCTCCAGCGAGATATCCTCTGATTCTTTGGGATTTACCTTCTCTAAGTCTGTAACCGAACTTGCCATCCCATAGGCGGCATTGGCAAATAGCTCAGCCATATCCTTGCCATATGCTCTAATCCCCATGTCCGCGGTATGCTCAATTACTTCAAACCTCTTCACCCTTTTTCCTCGTTCTCTTTGACTACACTGGCAATGGCCACCAGTCTGTCCCCTTCTTCCAGTCTGATTAGCCTTACGCCTTTAGTGCTTCTCCCGATCAGTCGAATGCCTTTTACGCGTTGGCGGATGAATAGACCGCGGGAGGTAACTAACACCACATCGTCCCCATCAGAGACACTCTTTATTCCTACTACTTCACCGTTTCTCTCGTTAGCTACTATGTTAATTACGCCCTTGCCCCCCCGTCCCTGCAGTCTGTATTTATCCACATCCGTCCTCTTCCCAAAACCTTTGGACGTGGCGGTCAGTAGCGTATCACCTTTTTTCACTATCTCCATACCCACCACTTCATCCCCTTTCCCCAGCTTTATGCCTCTTACTCCCTGCGCCGCGCGTCCGATAGAACGAATCTCCTCTTCGGCAAAACGGATGGCCTTTCCTTTTTTCGTGCCGATAATTGCCTCTTCTTTGCCGGTAGTAAGTTTAACATCGATGAGACTATCTTTCTTCCCCAGTTTTATGGCTATGATGCCGCCTCTCCGGGGATTCGAATATTCCCTCAAGGAAGTCATTTTTACTACTCCGTTGCAAGCTGCCATCAAAAGGTGCTTCTCTTCTTCTTTGGCGAAGTCTCTCACGCCTACCAATGCCGTAATCGTCTCCCCGATAGAAGAGAGCCTGACCAGATTCACGATGGCCTTCCCCTTGGCAGTCCGACCCGCCTCGGGAATCTCATAGACTTTCAACCAGTAGACTTTGCCCAGATTGGTGAAAAATAGCATATAACTGTGCGTGGTGGTGACAAATATATTCTCTATAAAATCTTCTTCCCTGGTCACCATTCCCGTAATCCCCCGGCCTCCCCTCCTCTGAGCGCGATATGTGGATACAGGGAGTCTTTTGACATAACCGGCGTGAGAAATAGTGACCACTACGTCCTCTTCGGGAATCAGGTCTTCTATATCCATTTCTATGGCTTGCGCCTTAATCTTGGTTCTCCGTTTTTCTCCGTATTTTTCCTTTACGCTTATTAATTCTTTCCTGATAATCTCCAGAACCTTCTGGGGAGTCGCAAGAATCGCTTTGAACTGCTCTATATTCTTAATCAGTTCTACATATTCTTCCAATAGCTTATCCCTTTCCAGGCCAGTCAATTGATGCAACCTCATATCCAGAATCGCCTGGGCCTGGGCCTTGGTGAATTTGAAATTTTCCATTAATGCCTTTCTCGCCGCATCTACATCTTTCGATTTTTCTATAATGTTAACTACCTTATTTATATTTTCCACTGCCTTCTTTAACCCTTCCAGGATGTGGGCTCGTTCTTCTGCCTTCTCCAGTTCAAACTTCGTGCGCCGGGTAACGATCTCCTTTCGGTATTCGAGATACTGGATTAGCACTTCTTTGAGATTCAGTATGCGGGGAACATTGTTTACCAGGGCAAGCATAATTACCCCGAAAGTAGTCTCCATTTGCGTATGATTGAATAACTGGTTAAGGACAATCTGCGAGTTTGCTTCCCGCTTCAGTTCAATGACTACGCGCATTCCCTTGCGGTCAGATTCGTCACGCAGGTTGCTGATACCATCTATCTTCTTATCCCTTACCAGATTTGCTATTGTCTCCAGAAGCTGCGCCTTATTTACCTGATAGGGAAGTTCCTTGACTACTATAGCTTGTCTGCCGCTACCAATCTCTTCCGTGTCCACCTCGGCCCGCAACTTAATCGCACCCCTGCCCGTGCGGTAGGCATTTTTTATCCCCTTCCTTCCGAATATTATTCCTCCCGTGGGGAAGTCGGGCCCTTTAATCACTTTCGTCAATTCCGTAATTTCAATACCCGGATTATCGATAATCGTTATTATCCCATCAATAACCTCTTCCAGGTTATGCGGTGGTATATTGGTAGCCATGCCCACGGCGATACCGGAAGAACCGTTTACCAGGAGGTTGGGAAGCCGGGCGGGCAGAACCACGGGCTCTTTCAGAGACTCGTCGAAATTAGGCACAAAGTCGACTGTGTTCTTATTGATATCGGCGAGCACTTCTGAAGCAATGTTTGCCAGCCTCACCTCCGTGTTGTGACTTATAAATCCATTTGACAAAAATGAATGGCAGGGACTATCTACTCTAATGGAATAAACTCTTTTCATCCCTCCGTCATTAACAGAAACAACTTTATCAAAGACATATCTGTTCCTTTTTAACTCTTCATATAAGCGTGCGTCTTCTCTGTCGAGTATTCTCCTTAAATCTGGCCAGAATTTTTCTATCTTTGTATATCTGTCGATATTATTCTTAATCAGCCACCCTTTATATCCTTTATATTTGTACTTCTTATACTTATCACTTTTACGAATATAGTCAGATAAATAGGGTATAAAATCCATCTTTGACATAACCCAGCCGCTACTATTTCTCCTAGAAATCTCTATTAATTTTTTCCGCTTTCTTTCTGTAACAAATCCTATCTCGCCTTTGAATAAATTGAGATTCTCGTTACTCCTAATAAACAATTTGAAAATATTTCTTGACTTCCGAAATCTATAGGAAGAATCTATTCCAAACCTCAGCAGCAAAATTTGTAATTCTTGCATCAGTTTCTTGCTGGCCGAGATAAAAGCCAATTCTGAGCTTCTTAAGGAAGAAGATACGGATACGGTTCCATCTCCTTCTGCAAAACTGCGCAGAAATGAGGAGATTGACTTCTTTGAGGACTGAAATATTATTTCCGGCACGACCCTTTCTCTCGCTCTGCCCGGATTGAGTCCGAGGTTTCTCAAAAATTCTATTATTTGTAAGGAATGGATTTCTAAAGACATGTAGCTTTTTCTGGTATATCCTACAGGTCTTCTGACGAATTCATGAAGTCGGCAATCCGGGAATACCCTTTTAAAGCTTGTCCTAAACTTTTCGACAAATTCTTTGTCGTTATTACAAAATCCAATATGTTCCTTACCAATAGTTCCTTCGGAAACTATTGCTCCCAAAATAAAAGCAAGGTCTTCATTCATAAAGCGGGGAAGTTTGTGAATCTCACATCTATTTTTGGGCTTTGGATAAAATCGTCTTAAAGACGGGTCTTTCTCAGGAAACAATAAATTGCTTCTACTAATTACTGCGTAGTCGCCCTCTTTCACGTCACTTAGCAATTTCCACTTAAACCGTGGTCTTCCTCCCTCTTTTTGCCAGGTAAGAATAGGATGATTAAGGCTCCCGCACAGACTAAAGCCCCTGTAGGTTTCGATTATTTTGGTTGGGTGCTCCCCGGAATCAAACCATTTTGAGACATGATTTATTTCATTGTTTGCCGAAAGTACCTGGAAAGATACTTCTGAGTGATGAGGTATTTTTTCTATTCTTTGCAACCCTCTATCTGTAACAATAAAAGAATCTCCCCTAACGCAGTAGCGCATCGCCGCCGCTGTATCGCCATCAACGCTACCGAAATTTCCCTGCCCGTCAATGAGCGGATACCTTAAGGAGAAATCCTGAACCATTCTCACCATGGCATCATATACGGCCATATCTCCATGGGGATGGTATTTCCCCAGAACTTCTCCCACCACCCGGGCACTCTTTTTATAAGGCTTATTGGGAGCCAAACCGAGCTCCTGCATAGCATATAGAATACGCCGGTGAACCGGTTTCAAACCATCCCTTACGTCGGGAAGGGCCCTGCCCACGATTACGCTCATGGCGTAGTCTATATACGAATCTTTCATCTCGTCTTCTATGGTTCTCGGTCTAATTTTCTCACGGCCTTCCATATTTTCTCCTTTAATCTCCATTCAGGGAAGAGTTAATTTTGTCGAAAGGAAATAATAGTTCGTGAGGAGCATTAGAAATTTTAGCGGGGAAACGAGGGCAATACCTTTCCTTTCATCCCTCTTTCTAGAAAAAGTTAGTTCGCAAGGAGCTTTTAATTTCTTGCTTTACTAAATCTTTGCGAGCGAAACAATAAAAATTTCAATTGTTCGACTCCGATTTATCGGGGGAGTTTTTGAAATTTTGGTGTAGCGAGCAATAGATTTTGTTAGCAAGAAATTTCAGCGATGAGCAAACTAACTTTTCTATCTCTTCCCATTATATATCCAGGTTTTTCACTTCGGGAGCGTAGGTTTGTATGAAATTTTTCCGTGGTTCCACTTTATCTCCCATGAGAGCAGTGAATATCCTGTCCGCTTCCACAGCATCTTCCAGTTGCACCTGAAGAAGAGTCCTCTTCCTGGGATCCATTGTCGTCTCCCACAACTGAACAGGATTCATCTCGCCCAATCCCTTATATCTCTGGATATTGATCCCTTTTCTTCCCAGATTTTTTACCACCTCAAGCATCTCCCCAAAACTGTGCACATCGAGCTCGTCCCCGTTACATCTTATTTTATTTATGGCCTGCGCGGCCCTCTCCTTGCCATAGTGGGAAATATCCAGGCCCGTATTCTCCAGGTTGACTAAAACCTCTCTTATCTTTTTCAACTCCCAGAGGTCCTTTACTTCCGGCTTTTCCTCTTCAA
>CAYFRM010000097.1:0-15091 GCA_964345635.1 uncultured Clostridia bacterium | reverse complement strand
CCAGAATTTCGGAAACTGTAAATTGCTTAATCAATTTAGCCTCGAGTTTTTGCCTTAAATTCCCGCTCCTGAAAAGCTTCTCTCAATTTTTCAATGACCTTACTAAGGTTTCCGGCCATAATATCGTTGAGATTATGTTGCGTTAAGCCTATTCTATGGTCAGTTAGTCGGTCCTGGGGGAAATTGTATGTCCTTATCTTTTCACTGCGGTCTCCGGTACCAACCTGCTGCTTTCTCCTGGCCGACATAGCGCGGTCCTCCTCCTCTCTGATTCTTGCCAGGAGTCTCGCCCGCAAGACCTTCATTGCCTTGGCTTTATTCTTTAACTGAGACCTCTCGTCCTGGCATTGAGCTACCAGCCCTGTGGGAAGATGAGTAACCCTCACTGCGGAGTAAGTAGTATTTACACTCTGACCTCCTTTTCCGGAAGAACAGAATGTATCTATTCTCAAGTCCTCGGGGTCTATCTTGACTTCCACTTCTTTCGCTTCCGGCATGACGGCTACGGTCACTGTCGAGGTATGAATTCTACCGCTGGCCTCTGTTATTGGCACCCGTTGCACCCTGTGTACCCCACCCTCATATTGAAAATCGCCGTAAGCGCCTTTTCCCTCTATGCCAAAAACCACCTCTTTAAAGCCGCCCAGTTCCGTTGGGTGAGAGTCCAAAATTTCTACCTTAAAACCTCTTTTTTGAGCGTACCGACTGTACATTCGAAGCAGGTCACCGGCAAATAGAGCTGCCTCCTGCCCCCCTGTTCCCGCCCGGATCTCCATGATGATATTCTTTTCTCTATCCACGCCGGGAGCGACAAGTAATAATTTCAGTTCCTTTTCCACTTCCTTCCTTTTTATCGCAAGGTCTGTCAGTTCCTTCTTTGCCAGTTTCACAAGTTCTTCATCTTCGCTCATCAGAACTTCCTGGGTGGAAGAGATTTTTTCTTCAATATTTTTAAATTCTCTAAATTTGTTGACAATTGCTTGTTTCTCTGCGAGTTCCTTCGCGTATTTTTGAAAAATTTCTTTATTAGAAATTATTTCAGGGTTACTGAGCAATCTCTCCAACTCCGCAAAGCGCGTCTCAATGATTTGCAGTTTCTTTATCACCTTAACCCTCCGTTCTCAGTATATCAACACTCCCAGCATTCCACAAAGAATGATCAACCATATGGGATGTATCCTTAAATAAAGCACGGCAAGAAATACCAAGGTGGCAGTGATGCCGGCTTTCCAGTCAACAATCATTCCCCCTTTGGCCAAACCGAACAGAGTTGCAGCAATAAGACCAATTACTGCCGGCCTGATTCCTCTGAAGGCTCCCTCCACCAGGGGATGGCTTCTATAAGTATAAAAGAATGTAGCCAAAAGCAGTATAATCAAGAATGCGGGTAAGACTACACCCATGGTAGCAAATAATCCTCCCCAAAATCCAGCAAGTTTATACCCGATAAACGTAGCCGAGTTTACGGCGATTGGCCCGGGCGTCATTTCAGCGACGGCCAAGATATCAATGAACTCCTCTGGCGTCAGCCAGTTTCGCATCTCGATAACTTCTTTTTGCACCAGGGGAATCGCGGCATAACCGCCGCCAAACATAAACAGTCCGATCTTTAGAAAAGTAAAGAAAAGTTTAATGTATAGCATCGGATTCCCCTCTTTCAGCTTCCAGAACTCCCTTCAGGGCTGCCAGAGCCACCTCAAGCTGTCTCTCCGAGGGTTCCCTTGTAGTCAGCCTTTGTAGCCACAAATTGGGAGCGATCAGAAATTTGACCAGTGTACGAGTTCTGAATCTGGCAAGCAATTTTATTGTTTCATAAGCTATACCCGCAATCAGAGGTAACAGTGCCAATCTCATCAGCAACTTCGCCAGAATCGTCGCCGCTGGGAAAAGTGAAAATACAAGAATTGCCAGCACCATTACTACTAATAAGAAACTGGTGCCACAGCGAGGATGCAGGATATTATATTTTTTCGCATTTTCTAATTTCAATTCACTGCCCGCCTCGTAAGCATAAGCTACTTTGTGTTCTGCGCCATGATACTGGAATATTCTCTGTATATCCTTAAGCAAAGATATCCCCAGAATATATAAAAGAAAAATGGAGATTCTGATTGCCCCGTCAACCAGGTTGAAAAGAAAATGACTTTCAAACATCAATACGCTGCGTCGCAGGTATTCCGTAATCCCCAGCGGCAAGACGAAGAAAATAAAGAGCCCCGCAACCAAGGAGAAAATTACCGTGCCCGCTAACATCCAGGGATTAAACTTGAACTCTTCCCCCTGCCGGTTACCATCCTCATCTATCTTTTCCCGGGAGAAAACACCCGCAGAAAATGTCAGACTTTTTATGCCAATAACCAATGTGTCTAAGAGGACAAATACTCCTCTCAAGAGAGGGATTTTCGAGAAAAATGGCCTATTAGCCCATTTGCTTTTTGCTTCTTTCTTTACTATAATCTTTCCGTCCTGGGAGCGCAAGGCAACGGCAAAGTAGCGCGGGGAACTTATCATTACCCCTTCAATTACTGCCTGGCCACCGATATTCATATACACTCCCCACTTTCTCTCAGAACCCCACCAAAAAAGATACCCCGCTTTCCGGGGCTCCTCTCAACCGGGTAAGAATATCCTTCCGGATTCTCGCCCGGATTCACCGTATTCTGGCTATGCGGACTTCTTCTTTTTTTTCTTTTTGACAGCTGCCTTCTTGGCTTTTGGTTTTCTGCGCACCGTTTTTCCGGCTGTCTTAGTATATCTCTGTTTGAACTTTTCCACCCGCCCTGCCGTATCCACCAATTTTTGCTTACCGGTGAAAAACGGGTGGCAAGCAGAACAGATCTCCACGCGAATATTCTTCACTGTTGAGCGAGTATGAATCACGTTTCCGCAGGCACAGGTAATTGTCGTTTCGAAATATTTAGGATGTATTTCCTCTTTCATTTATCCTTTCTCCTTTTTCTCGAGATATTCCATAATGACGCTTTTCCTCCCTTTCGGGAGGACTCCGACCAAACCATTCTCCTCTTCAATTGTAGTAAACTGAGTCAGTTCTGTCAAACTACCTTTTCTTCTTATGACGCATTTTTCTCAGGTATTTTTTCCGCTTGTGAGTGCGGATTTTCTGTAATTTGCGTCTTCTTCCTTTAGGCATTTTCCATCTCCTTTTGGCAAAATTATCCCTGTATTATTTTTCTAAATTTCCTTTTTCCCACCTGTATTATATACTCCTTATCTACCACTAAATCCATATCGGAATCTTTTATCCTTTTCCTGTTTATTCTTACGCTCCCCTGGCTGATAAGTCTTTTCGCCTCGTTTTTACTTGTACCCAGGTCAGCCTTTCCCAATAAATCTACAACCCATATTTTCTTCCCGCGAATTCTAATTTGTTTTATCTCTTCGGGCAATTCCCTCTCCACAAAGACTCTTTCAAATTCTTCTTTAGCTTTTTCTGCTTTAGTTTCTCCATAATATGTTTCCACGATTCCTTTTGCCAGGTTAGCTTTTGCCTGTCGCGGATGCATTCTCTTGACATCTTCCAAATTTTCCCCTGTCAATAATTCATAGTACCTGAGCATCGATTCGTCGGAGATACTCATAATCTTTCCATAAATCTCCCCGGGAGGCTCGGTTATGCCAATATAATTATCGTAACTTTTGCTCATTTTCCTCACGCCGTCCGTGCCTTCCAGAAGGGGCATAGTTATTATCACCTGGGGGTTCTGATTGAAATCTCTCTGTAGCTGACGCCCCATCAACAGATTAAATTTTTGGTCCGTTCCTCCGATTTCCACGTCAGCTTTCACCTGAATCGAATCGTATGCTTGAAGCAGAGGATAAAGAAATTCCAGAATGCTTACATCTATTTCGCGATTGAATCTTTCCTTAAAATCTGCTCTGGCCAACATCTGGGCAACCGTGGAATGGGAAGAAAGTTCCAGAACATCCGCCGAACTCATCCTATCCAGCCATTCACTATTAAAAACCACCTCTGTCTTCTTTTTATCCAGAATCTTAAATACTTGTTCTTGATAAGTCTTTGCATTTTTTTTTATTTCCTCGTCACTAAGTGGCTTCCTCGCCTCGGACCTCCCTGAAGGGTCTCCTATGCGCGCGGTAAAATCGCCTATTATGAAAACGATCTTATGGCCCAGGTCCTGAAACTGCTTCAATTTTTGCAGGACCACAGTATGGCCCAAATGAATATCGGGAGCCGTGGGGTCAGCGCCGAATTTCACCCTCATAGGCTTTCCCCTGTTCAATCTCTGTTTCAGTTCCTCAGGAGAAATAATCTCTACTGTTCCCCTGCTTATTATCTCTAGGTCTTTTGCCATTTCTATTACCCGGTAAGTTTTTAGTATCTTATAACATAATTTCCTGAAATTATCAATAAAAAAATGTCTACAAAAATAAAAAACCCTGGCTTAAAAAAGCCAGGGTTTTTTGGTTTTTCGGTTATTTGGCAAATGTATCTTACGATTTCGTTACATTCACTGCTTTGGGACCTTTGTCTGAATCAACGATGTCAAATTCAACCACTTCACCTTCGTGGAGGGTTTTAAACCCTTCTGACTGAATGGCTGAAAAATGCACGAACACATCGCCTGAACCGTCTTCCTTCTCAATGAACCCATAACCTTTAGATTCATTGAACCACTTTACTTTCCCTTTCATTTTTACCTTCCTTTCTTTCTAAACTAGCTCTTCGACTTCAGAGCTTCCTTCCTTAACAACGCCTGCTTCTTTCTTTCTCCCAGAGAGTATCCCCCCAGACTTCCATCCTTGCGAATTACCCGATGACAGGGAATTACAACGGGAAGGGGATTTCTGGATAAGGCTTTACCTACGGCCCTTGCTGCTTGAGGATTTCCAATTCGACGAGCAACCCACTGATACGTGCGGGTTTGTCCGGCGGGAATTGTAGATGTGACCTTCCACACTCTTCTTTCAAAAGACGAATAGTCACTCAATAAACTGTCGATATCCTTTTGCTTCAACCTTCTCCAACCGCTAACTTATTTTTACCTCATTTTTAATATTATACTATTTTCCCAAAAAAGTCAAGCACTTTCTTCAGGTCTCCAAAAAAGCCCTGTTTTTGGTCTATCGTACGGTGATGTATGGTCAGACAGTCAAAGCTGCGACAAAAGTCTCAACGATCGCCGGGTCAAACTGGCTACCAGCGCTTCTCTTCAATTCCTTTACCGCTTCTTTGGAAGGCAAGGCCTCGCGGTAGGGACATCCGGAAGTGATGGAATCGTATGCTTCGGCTACCGAGATTATCCGTGCTCCCAAAGGAATCTCTTTCCCCGACAAACCATCAGGGTATCCCCGACCATCGTATCTCTCATGGTGGTGCCGAATCAAGGATCTGGTTCCCTGTAGAAATTCTATCTGTTCCACAATGCCTTCTCCCACGACTGCGTGCTTTCGCACCATAAAGGATTCCCTCTCATTCAACCTTCCCGGTTTTCCCAGAATCGCACTTCCCACGGCAATCTTGCCCACATCGTGAAGAAGAGCCGATAATTCTATATTCCTGATCTCTTTCGGCGAAAGGCCGAGTTTCTTAGCGATAGATAAGGAATACTTGGCAACTCTGGCCGAATGGCCCTGTGTATAAGTATCTATAATTTCTATGGCCCCCAGCAGAACCCTTATGACCCCAAGAGAATCTGTGTAAAACTGGTCAGGAAATTTCTTCGTCTCCTTAAAGCGTGGTTCTCTTTTGACCTCTTTTATTCTATGACCCATTACTTCAAACAGATTCAATTTTGAGATGCGGTGCTGACCACCGGGAGTTTTGAAAGATTTTAGCTCTCCCCGGTAAATGTAATTCTTAATCGTACCCACAGTTACCTTGAGGAGTTTCGCTGCCTCTTTCGCTGTCAGGAATTCGTCGTTATTGCGTAAAGTATATGCCATCCGCGACCTCCTTGTGGGAGAAGCTGTTAATATCTTCCACTGTCAATGGCAGCTATCATAACAAAAGCCGAGTTACCTTTTTTTTCGGCAACTCGGCAGACTGAATGGGAACCACCACTAGAACATTGGTCCCCGAGCTTTGCGCTCTACCCTCTCGGAATAGATTGCCTTTTCGGAATATTCCCCGTTTTCAGGAAGAGTATACAAAATTGGCCAGTTGCTGTCAAGTAAATTTAAACGATTTTGAACGGCTTTAGGATAGATTAAGCGATTTAGGGGGGAATCTATCGGGTAAGCTCCTCCAAAATTACTTGCTTATCAGTTTGCCTGGCGAGTTCTTCGAAAATTTCCTTGAATTCCGGGTAGTCCTCCACGAAGACCCTGGTCTTCTTGTCTATCAATCTTTCTTCGAAGTTTATTAACCCGTTAGAAAAAGTATACCTATTAAGATAGCTAAACCATGGAGTATCCTTAATAACCGGCGGGGGAAGAAACTTTACATTCAGGTGAGCGGGTAATTCTACTCTAATTTCCCTCACATTTTCGTTAAGCGCTCTAAAATCCAGGGGAAAATTCCTTCTATCCCTGGATACTAAAGACGCTGACAGGCTTCCCAATTTCGGAAGGAGTCTATTCTTTCCCGCTCTGGTCAGAAATTTAGGCCCCTTAAACTCCATTCTGATTTCCACTGGCTGGTTGAGATTCTCCACCTCGCTTACCGCGTAATTCAGAAGTTCTCCTCCCGGAGTAATTGTATTTATTCTCTCCTTGAACTGCTCCCGGATCAGAACAGGCTTGGTATACTTAAGCCAGGCTCTTTGACCCTGGTCGTACATCCCGCAAGTCCTGACCTCGCGGGTGGCAGATATGGTTTCGTCATCAAGAATTTTGATTTCCATCGTTCGGGAGACCTTGTTATGTTCCGCAGGCAAAAGGGGAGTCTTCTCGATTCTTCCTCCTTTTTCATAAAACACCAGGACTTTTCTATCCTGATCCGAGGGAGGAAAATCTCCAAAAGAGGCTGTTTCCGCCGTGGGGTCCAGGAAGACCGTCTTTCCGTTGACTTCTGCCGCCGCTATAGCATGGTTAAAAGTCAATACCGGAAACTCTTCATCCAGAACCCAGCAGCCTCTGGTGCCAATCAGCACCGGATGAGCCGAAATTCCGGCAAATTTTAACATGGCAATTAGCAGAATAGCTTGATCCTTGCAATCGCCATACTTGTTTTTGAAAATTTCAATGGCAGAGTGGGGCTCGAACCCCGCCTCACCGTATTCTACAGCCACATACCTGACTTTAGAGGCTACCCAGTGATAGATTGCCCTGGCCTTCTCTTCTTCGCTCTTCTTGCCCTCAATCAGTTCTTTCACTTTTCTCTTTATTTCTTTATCGACATCCACCTTATCCTTTGCCACGTTCCACCACCAATCGTATATATCCTCCCATCTGTCAAATGAAGAGAGAGAAAGGCTGGGCACAATTTCCTGCCAGGGAGGCATTGATGGCTCCACAATGATTTCCGGCGCATCCTTGAATTCCCAGGTGTAGATTCTCTTATCGCCTGCTTCCTTAATTTCCGGAGAGAAATCCACCTTGTAGTTTGTATAACCCGGATTATAAGCTTTAAAATTGAATTTATAATCTTCGGGAACTATCACGGTGAGATTCTGATTAAGATAGGGCTCGTATCCCTGAATGCCATAGTGGTGAGAAAAATCTTTTTTATTAACCAGCTTGTTGATGTGCCATTTTGCCTTATATTCAATAATTGAGCCTTCAGCGACTTCCGGCATGGAGAGAATCTTAACCCGGGCATTACTATATAAAGGATAGTTCAGATACCTGGAAACATCGCGGATATGCTTATCGCCAACCGGCACAATGGTGCCGTCGGGCCGTATCGTCCGCGCGTATTCCAGCTCCACCTTCTCGTATGTGGAATCGTAATTCAATTCCACTTCTCCGTAATGCTTTCCCCGGTCGTTCAATATCTTCACTATGAAATGAACCTCATCCCTGGCGGTAAAATCAGGCAAAATTTCAAATTTTCCTTTGTCCAAAAGAATTATTGCTCCGGCATTGGGATAATCTTCCTGCCCGGGAGCGTTCATAATTAAATCTCGTACGAATTTATCTTCTATTTCATCTACTCTCGAGACGCCAATCTCAGCATTAATTGCTGCAATTCGCCGCGCAGCAAGAAGTTTGTATTCTCCGCCCCCGACCTTTCCATAAACCTTAATCGCCTGGTCAAAGAGATTCTGCTTTTCACAAGTCTGTCCATAGAAATACAGGAATTCGTCATCCCCGGGTTTTTCCCATTTGTCGAAAATGGCCAGAGCCTCCGTATAATCTCCCTGAATAAAATGCGAGAGGGCAAGAAGTTTTGCAGCGGCAAAATTTTCTTTATCCTTTTCGTAAACCCGGGATAACTGCTTAATCGCTTCCACATATTTGCCGTGCTGGTAATAAAGCCTGCCCAGGAGAAAGCGCACCTCATTGGGGTCGGACTCAGCATCCTTTAATGCCAAATTGTACTCATTTACCGCTTCTTGAAAATATCGCTCGCTTTGCCGGGCGTACTCGTTCGCCAACTCTAGATGCGTCTTGCCCGGAACTGGCGCGGCTGTAGAGCAAACGAATAATAAAATTAATAAAAGCAACAAACTTTTTCTTCGCAAAATCTTCTCCCTCGCCCCGGTTGTGGCTGGTGCACGCAAAAAAGTACCTGTCACTTTTTTATTTTGTTTCTTTTAGCATGGCTACTTCGTCGCAATCAGGAAATTTCGGACAATTAATACACTCGCTCCAAATCTTATGTGGTAACTCGTCTTTTTCTATCTTTTTGAAACCCGCTTTCTCAAAATATTCCGGCTTATAGGTCAGGGCAAAAACCCTATTTATTCCCAGTTCCTTTGTCTCCTTGAGACATTCCTCCATAAGTTTTCTGCCAATTCCCTTCCCCGTATTTCCCGACTTAACCGCCAGAGATTTGATTTCACCAAGGTCTTCCCAGGACACGTGTAGAGCACAACAACCTAAAATTTCTCCTCCCTCCTCAAAAACCAAAAAATCCCTCAGGTTTTCATAGAGTTCGTTTAACGCCCTGGGTAACATCTCTTCCCGCTGGGCATAAAAATTTATCAATTTCTGTATCTCTTTGATGTCGGAAATTTTGGCCTTTCGAATCATCTGTATTCTTCTCCTTTCCTGAGCGCTTTTCTATTCAGTTTAAGCAGGTCCTTTTTACCCTCGCCCAGCACTTTACTTAAAGAGTCCATAGTTCGCTCCAGAGAAACTAATTTTTTTCTGTTTACGTACGCTCCCAAAATCACCATATTAGCCACTCTACCGTTCCCCAACTTCTCTGCCAGCTCCGTGGCCGGAACATTTAAGATTTCGACGTCATCGGCTTTTATTTCTTTCTTCAATAAGGACGAATTTACTACTATCAATCCTCCTTTTCTAACCCGGGAAGCAAACTTTTCCAGAGAAACCTCGTTCATTGCCAGAAGAGTGGAGGGATTGCTCACTATGGGAGAACCTATGATCTTATCGGAAATAATCACTTTGCAATTAGCCGTGCCCCCGCGCATTTCCGCTCCGTAAGAAGGAAAGTAAGTTACATTGAGTCCTTCTTCCATTGCCGCGTGGGCGAGAAGAGTTCCGGCAAACATTATTCCCTGCCCACCGTAGCCAGCCACAATTATCTCTTCCTTCATAAATCTCCCTTTGCTGTTGAGTTTTTGTCTTTTATTACTCCCAGGGGAAAAGCAGGTATCAGGTTCTCTTCAATCCACTTCACTGCTTCCGTGGGGTTGACTCCCCATCCCGTGGGACACATAGAGAGTACTTCCACCAGGGAAAACCCTTTATTCTCTATCTGGTTCTGAAATGCCTTCTTAATGGCTCTTTTTGCCTTAATGGTATTCTTGGGGCTATTGACGGTTACTCTTTCAACGTAGACAGAGCCCTCCAGCTGTGCCAGGGCTTCCGAAATCCTGATGGGATAGCCGGCAATCTTGGGGTCTCTTCCCCGGGGAGTGGTGGTGGTCTTCTGAGCAATAACCGTCGTGGGAGCCATTTGACCGCCGGTCATACCATAGACGGCATTATTGATGAATATGACGGTAATATTCTCTCCCCGGTTGGCAGCGTGGACCGTTTCCGCGGTGCCGATTGCAGCCAGGTCTCCGTCGCCCTGATAGGTAAAAACAATTCTATCGGGAAGGACTCTCTTGATTCCCGTAGCCACAGCAGGAGGTCTTCCGTGAGCTGCCTCGGTAACGTCGAAATTCCAATAATCATAAGCAAATACAGCGCATCCTACCGGCGCAATGCCAATTGTCTTCTCTCTTATCCCCAGCTCATCGACAACTTCGGCAATCAGCCGATGGACAATCCCGTGCCCGCAACCGGAACAATAAAGATTTCTTTTTGCTGTCAGACTTTGTGGTCGCGAAAATATTTTCTTCATTCTAATATTTTCTCAATCCTTTCTACGATCACGTCCACTTCCGGAATGCCCCCTCCGGGCTTTCCGTAAAAATATACCGGGCATCTGCCGTTAGCCGCCAGGCGCACGTCCTCAACCATCTGTCCCAGGCTCATTTCTACAACCAGAAATGCTTTTAATCTATCTGCATTTTCCGCAATAACTTTTTCGGGAAAAGGCCACAGCGTGATCGGCCTGAGCAGCCCCGCTCTTATTCCTTTCCGCCGGGCGATATCCACAGCCTCCTTACATATCCGGGCAGAAGTGCCATAGCCCACCAGCGCCACTTGAGCATCCCGGAGATCATTCGTCTCCACTCTTACTTCCGTTTTCTTCATCATTTCATATTTCTTATTCAGTTTCATGTTGTGCTCTTCCAGTACTCCTTCATCCATCAATAAGGAACGAATCATACGGGGCCTTCTCCCTTTACAACCATCCAGAATCCAATCTTTCTTAACATTCAAATTCGATTTCGCACCCTTGTTAGTAATCTGCACCGGTTCGAGCATCTGCCCCAGTATACCGTCGGCAAGGACGATTACGGGATTTCTGTATTTGTCAGCCAAATTGAAAGCTTCCCCGGTCAAATCGTACATTTCCTGAACCGACGCAGGAGCAAGCACAATCAAGTGGTAATCTCCGTGCCCGCCTCCTTTTGTCGCCTGAAAATAGTCACTCTGGGCTCCTGCGATATTACCCAGACCGGGCCCGCCCCTTTGCACGTTTACTATTACCCCGGGCAGTTCGCAACCCGCCATATAGGAGATGCCTTCCTGTTTCAAGCTTATTCCGGGAGAAGAAGAGGAAGTCATTGCCCTCGCCCCTGCCAGAGAAGCGCCAAAGACCATATTAATTGCCGCTATCTCGCTTTCCGCCTGGATAAATACCCGCCCCTCTTCTATCATTCTTTCGGCCATATACTGGGTTAGCTCGTTCTGGGGAGTGATAGGATAGCCGAAATAGGCCTGGCAGCCTGCCTGTATCCCTCCCTCACCCACGGCGTGATTCCCCTTCATCAAAACCCTATCTTCCATCTCTCAATAACCCCAAAAAAATCAATTTACGCATCCCGATTTTCAATCGGGAAAACCATGCCTACAAATGTCAAGTAGGAGTGGGAAACTAAAGTTTCACCGGTAAAGTAATGTCATGCCGAACTCGTTTCGGCATCTCTTGCGACGGGAAAGAGATCCTGAAACAAGTTCAGGATGACAGGAGGCACAGATTCAATCTGTGCATCTTACCGAGCGACTCCGAAGACTATCCCTTCATCCAGACTTTTCACTCTTTCCAAACCTCAATTGCCACATCGGGACACATCTGATAGCACAAACCGCAACTGTTACATTCCCCATTATCAATAAACTCAGCCGGATGGTAACCGGCCGGGTTCAATTTTTCTGATAACTTTATGAGCTGCCTGGGGCAGGATATTACGCATAACCTGCAACCTTTGCATTGCTCAATGTCTATTATAATCTTACCCATTCTCAGGCCTGTCCTTCTCTTATCATTTCTCTGGCGTGTTTCAAAGTTATCTCCGTTAAGCGCTCCCCACCCAGCATGCGCGCAATCTCGCTTTCTTTTCCCTTCCTGTCCAGAAGAGAAATCATTGTCCTGGTGCGTCCACCACTAACCATTTTCCCCACGTGATAATGGTTCGATGCGAAAACCGCAATTTGTGGAAGGTGGGTAACGCAGATAACCTGATGATTGGGAAACAGGGCTCTCATCTTTTTACCCACAACCTGGGCAATTCTTCCCCCGATGGCTACGTCGATCTCATCAAATATCAGGGTCGCTATCTGATCCGCTTGTGCCAGAATGGTCTTCAGCGCCAACATTATGCGCGATATTTCGCCACCGGAAGCAATCTGATTTATAGGCTTTAAATCCTCTCCCACATTGGGAGCAACCAGAAACCTGACTTCATCCATTCCGCTCGACTTTATTTCCCCTTGAGTAATCTCCACATCGAATCTCGCTCTTCCCATTCCCAGTTCCTTGAGTTCCCGTTCCACTTTCTTCTTTAACTTGTCCCCGGCTATTTTTCTTTCGCCGGAAAGCTTTCTCGCCTCCCGGGCAAGTTCTTCCTGCAGTCTCTCTACCTCAACCGTGATCTCTTCCATACTTCTGGCACTGTTAGCCAGTTTGTCCAATTTAATCCGCGTCTCTTTTTTGTAGTTTAGAATTTCTCTTATCGTATTTCCGTATTTTCTCTTGAGTTTATTAATCAGCTCTTTTCTTTCTATTATCTCTTCCAGTCTCTGGGGAGTAAACTCTATTTTTCTTCTATAATCTCTTATCGCTATAGCCGTTTCATCTATTCGATACTTTACCTCGCTCAACTCCTTTAACTCATCCTTCAGCGTTTGATCGACAGCAACAATCTTTTCCAGTCCTTTCTCCGCCAGGGCCATCTTCTCCGTAACCGAGCCCGCCCCTTCGTAAAGATGGTGATAAAGCTCCTGGCTCAACTGGTCCAGCTTTTCCGCATTACTCAAGACTTTGTATTCTTTTTCCAGAACTTCTTCTTCCTCGACATTGAGATTAGCCTGCTCAATCTCTTCTATCTGGAATCGATAAAGGTCCATCTGCCGTTCCCGTTCTTTCTCCGAGGCGCGCAATTCTTCCAGTTCACCTGACTTCTCGCGAAACTTACGATAGGTCTGTTCGGTTTTCTTTCTGAGCTTCATCAATACGCCAAATTCATCCAGGAGGTCCCTGGCCACGCTGGGCTTGAGCAGGGCCTGGTGTTCATGCTGCCCGTGCACATCCACTAAATAGTTGCCGATCTCTTCCAACATCCCCAGGGTAACAATCTGTCCATTCAGGAAACAGCGACCCCTCCCTTGTCGACTCAGTTCCCTTTTCAGGGTGAACTCTTCTTCCCCGCCACTCAACAGGCCTTTCTCAGCAAGCATTTTTTTCAACCCGACTTTCTCCTTAATGTCAAATAGCCCCCTCACCTCACAGAGATCACTCCCTTTCCTGATCACCTCGGAAGAGGCTCGCTCGCCCAGGATTAGCCCGATCGCTCCGATAATTATGGATTTTCCCGCCCCTGTCTCGCCTGTCAAGATATTCAGGCCCTTATCGAAAGATATCTGCAATTCTTCAATCAAAGCAAAATTCTTTATCGATAGTTCCCGCAACATCATGCTTTCCTTTGCTACCTCTCCCCCCACTTCAACTTCGCCCGCAACACCTGGTAATAACTTTTCTTTTCCGGCACAACCAGTCTTAATCTTTCTTTAGCTTTCCTTACCTGCACCGAATCTCCCAACTTCAACGGTATGTTTTCCTGCCCGTCCATAGTGAGAACAACTTCATCATGATCAGCCTCAACCCTAATCTTAATCGCATCCCGGGAAGAGATAATCAACGGGCGCAAAGCCAGAGTATGGGGACAAATGGGCGAGAGGATGATAAGCGACAAATCCGGGTGAACTATGGGGCCACTGGCAGCCAGGGAATAGGCTGTGGAACCTGTAGGAGTGGAAATAATTATCCCATCTCCCACGTACGTGGCAACATACTGGTTATTTACTTCCAGTCTTAATTTTATGACTCTCGCCGTAACTCCGTTCTTTACCACCACATCATTCAAAGCCAGGAATTCTCCTACGGTCTTACCTTTACGAACTACCCGGGCGCGTAATAGCATTCTCTGCACAGTTCTAAATCTCTTTTGCAAAATCGAGTCCACTGTGGGATACAAATCCGCAAGCCTCGCTCCTGCCAGGAAGCCGAATCCACCGACGTTAACGCCTAACACAGGCAGTTTAAGTTTGCTCACCTGGCGAGCTGCCTTCAATATGATTCCGTCGCCGCCCAAAGCGATAACCAGGTCGGTCTTCCGGGAAATCTCGTTCACCAGAACTTTTGCCTTCTTTTTCTCCAGACGAGAAGTCAATTTGTGGACAGCAGATTTTACCTTATTTCTTTTTAAATCCGCGATTATCGCAAAATTCTTCATTCTATTTGCCCCCTGAAAGATCGTTGCCCGCCTTATAAAAACTGATTACCGTTTTCCCGTACCGCTCTTTGCGAAAAAGAGATAGGAATCCCTTTTTTTCCGGCACCTTTTCCTTAAAGTGGTGCTGGCAGATAACCCAGCCATTTTTCCTCAATAGATTCAATTTGAGTATTATATCCAAAGTATCTCTGGTCAAATTCAATCTGTAAGGAGGACCAGCGAAAATCAAATCGAATTGTTCGGGCAGAGAAAATTTCCTCCCTCCTTTAATATAGCTCAAAATATCTATTTCCACGACCTCTGTTCTCTCCTCCAGTTCACACTTTCTCAAATTTTCCTTAATCAATCTCGTCAAGCGAGCATCTTTTTCTACAAAAAGGACATACTTCGCTCCCCGCGAGAGTGCCTCTATTCCCACGCTTCCCGTGCCGGCATACAGGTCCAGGAAACTCGCACCCACTACCCTGTCCCCCAGGATATCAAAAAGAGACTTCTTTACTCTTCCCAAAAGTGGACGGGTAGCCAACCCGGGCAAACTCTTTATTTTCTTGCCTCTAAGGCTACCCGCACTAATCCGCATTGCTTTTCTCTTTTGCGCTTTGAAAATGGTGGAGGCGACCGGAGTCGAACCGGCGACCTCATCCCTGCCAAGGATGCGTTCTCCCAACTGAACTACGCCCCCGACTGTG
>CAYFRM010000096.1:0-5002 GCA_964345635.1 uncultured Clostridia bacterium | reverse complement strand
CTACTTCCATTCCACAAATTATATCTTTAGCCATCACCAATCACCTCATTTTGCTCTCTAATATTTCCTGAATTTTCTTAAGATTTCTATAATTTCCTCCATCTTCTTCACTTTTTCTTCACGACTTCCTTTTCTTAATACCTCGTAGACACAGCTTCTCAAGTGTCGGTTCAAGATATTATTCTCCACCTCCGCAATGGCTCCTACTACCGAGGAAATTTGGGTAAGGACGTCTATGCAGTACCTCCTGTCTTCAATCATCTTCTGGATTCCCCGAATCTAACCTTCAATCCTCCTTAGCCGATTTAATTCCTCAACATGTGCTGGCCACTGCGCGTTCATTTTACACCTCCTTGGATAAATGGTTAACCTGCAATCAAGGTATACCATACCCCCCTATGGTATGGCAATTAAAAATAAAAATTTCTTTCCACAATGCCCAAGGATTCAACCCTTCCCTCCATTGTCTATCCTATACGTAGTTTACCGATACCAATCACCGCATCCATGGTTGTAACCATACCGGTGTTGACCGTATGAATGTGGATAATGGTGGTCACCATACCGGGAGATATTACTATACCATCTGGCATTATCCTGGATATCTCTGGTTATCTCAGGGTCGTCTGAGGTTACTATAATCTGTATACCCTTGTGGATGTTTTTAATATCGACTTTGACGCCCTCGTCGCCATAATAGCGCGGGGTATGTGCATTCAACACGACTGTCGTGGCTAATCCAATAGCCACAGCCAGTGCCAAACTGATAAGTAATATCTTTTTCATCGTTCTTCTCCTCCCTTCCAAATGTAAAGACGATGTACAGCCCAAAAAGTTACGCAGAATTTTTAAAAATATCTTCCGCCACTCTAACCGGATTCCTTATCTTAAAGGCCGACCTTTGGTTAACGAGAACTAACCTTTTTATTACATTGTCCTCACCGGCCGACCAATGTCTGGAAACAGCTACTTCTCCTGAAAAAGGGGTGTGCTTAAATAGCGCTCGCCAAAATCTGGCAGGATAACCACAATCAGCTTGTTCTTATTCTCCGAGCGTTTAGCCACTTCCAGAGCTGCATAAGCTGCTGCCCCTGAGGAGATTCCAGAGAAGATGCCTTCTTCTTGAGCCAATCTTCGCGAAATTCTCATAGCCTGTTCATCGGTTACTTTGAAAACCTCGTCAATAATATTTGCATTTAGAACTTCGGGAATGAAGCCCGCTCCGATTCCCTGAATCTTATGGGGACCCGGCTTACCTCCAGATAGCACTGGAGAATTAGCAGGCTCAACAGCAATTGCCTTAAACGCAGGCTTTCTCTTTCTTATAACTTCAGCTACACCAGTAATTGTCCCGCCAGTACCTACTCCGGAAACCAGTATATCTACCTTTCCCCCGGTATCTCTCCATATCTCTTCCGCAGTAGTCTTCCGGTGAATCTCAGGATTGGCAGGATTTTTAAACTGTTGAGGCATAAAAGAATTGGAAGTCTTCTCTACTAACTCTTCTGCTTTCTTTACTGCCCCTTTCATTCCTTCGGCACCTGGAGTCAGAACTAATTCGGCTCCAAAAGCTTTCAGGAGAGCTCTCCTCTCCAAGCTCATTGTATCCGGCATAGTAAGTATCAGTTTATAACCTCTGGCTGCACATACAAAGGCTAAGGCAATGCCAGTGTTTCCGCTTGTGGGCTCAATAATAGTGGTCTTTCCCTGTTCAATCATCCCTTCTTTCTCAGCAGCATCGATCATTGCTACACCAATTCTGTCCTTCACGCTCGACAGGGGATTGAAAGATTCTAGTTTAGCTACTACTGTTGCCCCTAAACCCTTGGTGACTCTATTCAACTTCACCAGGGGCGTGTTACCAATCGTCTCAGTGATGTTCTCATAAATCTTTCTCATTTGCAACCTCCTTTCTTTATTTATAGTTTAGTAATTTAGTAGAAATTATTTTTGATTTATGTTACCATTCTTATCGGGTATCTTTTTAAAAAATTTTATGCTTATGCGGAAATCTGACTTAGACTATCTATGGCGAAATCAACCTCCTCTATGGTATTAAAGTAGCCCAGACTGAACCTAACTGCTCCTTCGGGGAAAGTTCCCAATTTCTTATGGGTAGAGGGAGCGCAGTGCAAGCCCGTGCGACAGGCGATCCCAAAAGACTCGTCCAGGATTGCTCCTACCTCGGCGGGGTTTAGGTCCTTTATGTTAAAAGAAATAGTACCTATTCTTTTTTCTCCATTCTGAGAGCCGTAAACTCTTATCTTTTTAATATGGCCCAATTTTTGTAAAAGATACTTCGTGAGCTCCATTTCATGCTGTCTAATTTTTTCAATTCCCTCTTTCTGAATAAAACTTATGCCTGCTCCCAAACCAGCAACCCCAACAGTATTAATTGTACCTCCTTCGAGTCTAAAGGGTAACTCTCTTGGTTGTAACTCGGATTCGGAATCCACACCACTTCCCCCCTCCCGCCACGGTTCCAGATTTACTCTCCGTCCCACATATAAGCCACCTGTTCCAGTAGGACCAAACAGAGCCTTATGGCCGGGAAAAGCCAAAAGATCTATATTATCTCTCTCTACATCAATGGGAATTACTCCCGCGGTTTGTGCCGCATCAACCATAAAAATGATACCTTTCTCCTTACAAATCTTTCCAATTTCTCTAATAGGCTGTAGAGTACCGATGACATTAGAGCCATGTACAACCACAACCAGCCTTGTCTTAGGCGTGAAAGCATTATGGAGTTCTTCTAAATCGATAAATCCATCCTCAGAGTGGTTAATTCTGGTTACAGTAATTATCCCCTTTTTGACTAAACCTTCTAAGGGTCTGGTGACAGAATTGTGTTCCAGCCAAGTAGTAATTACATCGTCTCCTGTTTTCAACAACCCTTTGATTCCTATATTCAGGGAGTCAGTGCAGTTGAGCGTGAAAATAATTCTCCGATAGTCTTTTATGCCGAAAAATTGAGCTATCTGGTAGCGGGTCTCCTCAATTATTCTCTCAGCACCCACTGCCATGCGATGTCCAGCACGGCCAGGATTGGCTCCCCATTTCCGTATGAACTCATCCATCTTCCTATAGACACTTACTGGTTTTGGCCAGGAAGTAGCTGCGTTATCGAAGTATATAATTCTTTTCATCTTATGTTCCTATATATTTTGCGTAAAGTCCTCTGGCCACAGAAAAATCATTGGTCCCTTTTATTATCGCACGGCTATCAGCAAAAAGACTGATTTCATATTGATCGATAGAAAACTTCAAAATATACTTATTGAAAGTAACCTTCCCCAACTTTTTTAATCTCTCTGCGAGTTCTTTAAAATCGACCCAGGCAAACGATTTCTGACTTATCTGTACTGCATTTCTTCCGCAAAGAGAAGTTATCGATGAGCCTTGTTTAGCTTCTAAAAATTCGAACTTTCTCTCTTTACAACAAGGGCAGTCGGATTTGTCCTTTCTACCATCAATGTCAAACTTCTCAAAAGAACCTTCCCAGATATCAATTGTCATCAAATCCTTGTTTAACGCTTTAAATTTACCCGTCAGATATTTAATTGCTTCTGCTGTTTCAATTGCAGCAATAACATTAACAATCGGGCTTATTACTCCTGCTGTGTCACAGGTAGGAGCCATTCCCGGCAGAGGAGCAGTCTCGAAAAGGCAACGGAAACAGGGAGTCTTACCGGGAATGATATTCATCGTCAGCCCATAGGAGCCTACACAGGAACCATAAATCCAGGGAATGTTGGCTTTTACACAGGCATCATTCAACAGGAATCTCACTTCAAAATTATCCGTTCCATCTACCAAGAGTTTAGCACCTTTGACAAGATTCTCAACATTAGTAAAATTAACATCAGCAACCACAGCTTCCAATTTAACCTGGGAATTAATTTTTTTCAATTTCTCTACTGCAGCAATTGCCTTAGGAATATTTCTTTTTACATCCTCTTCATCGAAGAGAATCTGACGCTGCAAATTGTTCAATTCCACAAAGTCTCGATCGATTATTTTCAATTCTCCTATTCCTGCGCGCACCAGGTTATTGGCAATCACTGTTCCCAGAGCGCCACAGCCGATGAGAACGACCCTGCTATCCTTGAGCTTCCTTTGGCCTTGTTCGCCAATTTCAGAAAATAGAATCTGTCTTGAATAGCGGTTTAAATTTTCCTGCATCTCTTTCTACTCCCAATAATCTTTTACTCTAATACGTCATGAGTAACCGGCTTAACTTTTATGCCTTTCTTCCTGAGCCACTCTACCGCCTTATCCAAAGTCTCATCATCGCCATCCAGTTGGATAACCAATTCTCCTGTAGTTTCAGTGACTCTTGCACGTCTAATGTTAAAGATAACATCAAATTTCTTGGACATTTCCCAGATAACCGGCTCCTTAACCAAATCTTCTGGAAAAATCAAATCGAGTTGTTTTTTAGACATTGCCTCCTCCAATTATATTACAAGCTCTCATCCTCCAGCTATTGCGGGAACTATGGAAACATCACTGCCCTTGGTGATTTTAGTTTTAATCCCCTCTTTAAAACGGACATCTTCTCCATTAACAAAGATGTTAATGAAGCGACGAATCGCTTTACCATCGTAAATTTTCTCCTTTATACCCGGATATTTCCTATCCAGGTCGGAGATTAAATCGATTAATGTCTCTGCCTCTGTTTCTACCACTGCCTGGTTTCCAGTCAGTTTCCTTAAAGGTGCAGGAATCTTAACATTCGTAGTCATCTTTTCCTCCTTTCCTTATATGAATCAAGCCCCTGAAAAAATCAGGTTCTTAGCAGCTGGATGAATCAGCTTGTGCTAAAATATATCAGCAAAAGATAGTTTTGAAGAGCCTTAAGGAATTTTAGCCAGAAAACGAGGACGGCTACTTCGCCACAAAAGCAAATCGTTGTTTGACGAGTCCCCCGATCAAATCGGGGGGCGAGGAGTTTCGCTTTGCGCCCCAGAAAGTCCGAAGTTTTTTGGCGTTACGAAAT
>CAYFRM010000095.1:0-26954 GCA_964345635.1 uncultured Clostridia bacterium | reverse complement strand
CGTTAGGAAATTCCTCTCACGATGAAAAACTATCTTTTGTGAATCTACTTACTACATCTGCTTAAACTCTTCGGTAAATGCTTTGAGAGTGGGGGCAATCTTTTTCGGTCTACTCACTGCTTCCGAGACTGCTTCTTGAGTTTTAAGGCCATTACCCGTTATGAAAGCAACAGTTAACTCATCCTTCTTGATTCTTCCTGTCTGAGCCAACTTTTTCAAAACTCCCACAGTCACGCCGCCAGCAGTTTCAGTAAATATTCCCTCAGTCTCCGCCAGAAGCTTAATTCCCTCTATAATCTCTTCATCATTTACCGTTTCCGCAAAACCACCGGTCTCCTTCATTGTCTTCCAGGCATAGTAGCCGTCAGCCGGATTCCCGATGGCTAAAGACTTGGCAATGGTGTTCGGCTTGACTGGCTTAACAATCTCTGAATTTTCCTTATATGCAGTGACAATCGGCGAACAACCTTCTGGTTGAGCTCCGGAAAATTTCGTTCTAACTTTTCCAATCAGTCCCAGCATATCGAATTCTTTCAACCCTTTATATATTTTTGTCATCAGGCAGCCGGAAGCCAGAGGAATAACCACATGGTCAGGAGCCTTCCAGCCAAGCTGTTCAGCAACTTCAAAACCCAAAGTCTTCGAGCCTTCCGCATAATAAGGTCTGATGTTTATGTTGACAAAAGCCCAGGGGAAACTATCTGCAATTTCACTGCACAGCCGATTTACCTGGTCGTAGTTTCCTTCTACGCCAATTAAGTTAGGTTGATATATGCCCGCTCCTATGATTTTACCTTTTTCCAGATCTACAGGAATAAACACGAAAGACTTTATCCCTGCATAAGCGCTATAAGCTGATACAGAACAGGCTAAATTCCCTGTGGACGCGCAGGCTATAGTATCGAACCCTAGCTCTTTGGCTCTGGTTATGGCTACTGAAACTACCCTATCCTTAAAAGAATAGGTGGGATTTACCGCATCATTTTTTACATATAACTTTTCTAAACCTAACAATTTCCCTAAATTCCTGGCAGGTAAAAGGGGAGTGAATCCTTCCCCCAGGCTGATAACATTTTCTGTTTCTACAGGTAGTAAATCCCAGTAGCGCCACTCGGAGTTTGGGCCTGTTTCTATCTTCTCTTTGGAAATATGCAATTTAATCTCCTTATAATTGTAGTCTACTTCCAAAGGACCAAAGCAGAACTCACAGACGTAAATTGCCTTTGCCTGATATTTCCTTCCACATTCCCTGCATTTTAAACCGCTTAGCTTCTTCATCTCTCACCAATTCTCAAAAATTCTGAAATTCCCGGAGTGTCCCGACTTGTGGCGACGAACTAACCCCACTTGTCAGGCTGCTGTTCAATCCCCGAGCTTTAATATTTTAAAATAGCCTGACTTTTTTGGTTAAGAATGTTCGGCTAGATTATAATATATACGACTTTATTTGTCAAGTATAATCTTAAAAAAATTTATTTCTGTCCTGAATGGTCAATTTCTATTATATTATCATAGACCACTTTTCCCTGTATATCTCTCGCATCTTTCTACGTATTAAAATTACCTGATTATTCTGATTCTCTTTGGTGGCCAATATAAGAAAAGTGCTTTCCCCTTGATACTTCCCCTATCCAGAGGCCCCCAGAAACGACTATCATAACTATGATCGCGGTTGTCACCCATCACAAAGTAAGATTTTTCCGGCACAACGACAGAGGCAAGATTGTCGCGATTCCTGTACATCACAGGTAACTGCCGGGAGTTGGGATAGATTTTTTCGTCTTCGTAAATAGCGTACCCTTCCTCCTGCAGTTCTCCATTAACGTAGAGTTTCTTGTCTTTTATCTCTATTGTATCTCCCGGGACCCCGATACATCTCTTGATGAAATCTTTCTTGGGGTCAAGGGGAAACTGAAATACGATTATCTCCCCCCGCTTCGGTTCCTGGAGGGGAAAGATATATTTCTTGCTGAAAGGGATATGCACTCCGTAAATAAATTTAGCTACAAAAATGTGGTCCCCGATTTTAAATGTATTCATCATTGAGCCAGAGGGTATCTTAAATGCCTGAATGATAAAAGACATTATTACCCACGCCAATACCACTGCCACAAGCCCTGTATTTACCCACTCTCTGGCGACGTTGACTCTCTTAAGGAACTTTTCCTTTGCCTCTTTGGCAATCAACCTGAGCAATAACGCCTCCACGCCCAGAATACCGGCAACGATAACCATCTTGAGCTCGGTCTGCATTTCCGGTAATTTGAAGAAGATAAAAAGTACGGCTGCGACTGTAATGCCAGTGCTTAAATAATACAAAATTTGCGCCATTTCTTTACTCCTCCTCGCTAAATTTTAAGAAAGTTAGAAAGGCCTCCTGGGGAACGTCTACTTTTCCCAGTCTCTTCATTTTTTTCTTGCCTTCCTTCTGCTTCTCCAGAAGTTTCCTCTTGCGGGTAACATCTCCCCCGTATAGCTTTGCCGTTACATCCTTGCGGAAAGCTCTGATAGTCTCCCGGGCAATGATTCTGTTTTCGATTTTGGCCTGAATGGGGACGGGAATCTGTTGTCTGGGAATCACTTCCTTTAACTCCTTGGCGATTTTCTGTGCTCGATAGAATGCCTTTTCCCGCGGAATAATTACGGAGAGAGCTTCCACCGGTTGGTAATTTATCAGTATCACCAGTTTCGCCAGATCTCCTGCTTTATAACCGATATGCTGATAATCGAGAGAAGCAAATCCATGGCTTACTGACTTCAACCTGTCGTAGAAACCGGCTATCATCTCCGCCAGGGGCAATTCGTAAGTCAGAATTACTCTTTGCGGATTTATATATTTCATAGAAATGAATTTTGACCTTCTTTTCTCCATAAGTTTCATTACTCCTCCCAGAAATTCACCGGGCAGAATAATGGTCACCTTCACGAAAGGTTCGGCAATCTCGGCAATCTCGTTTTCCGGCGGGAGGTCGGCGGGATTGTTTATATAGATTATTTCCCCTTCTTCCTCCTGAGAGGCCTTTTTCTTTTTCTTTCCTCCTTTTACTTTATTTATCCGGTAGATAACGTTAGGGGCAGTGATAACCAGCTCCAGGTCATATTCTCTCTCCAGGCGCTCCCTGATTATCTCCATGTGCAGAAGTCCCAGGAATCCACAACGAAAACCATAGCCCAGAACCGATTCCTCCGCCTGGTACTCGAACGAGGCGTCGTTTAGCCTTAGCCTTTCCAGAGCTTTTTTCAAGTGTTCATAGTCTCCGGTATTAACTGGATAGAGGCCACAAAAGACAAAAGGCTTCACTTCTCTCAACCTGCCGTATGGCCTTGCCGTTGGCTTTGACGGATTAATTATTGTGTCTCCAATTTTCACACTATGTATATCTTTTATGCCGGCAACCAGATACCCCACTTCGCCGGCCTCAAGGCTGGGAGCAGATACCATTTTTAGATGGAACACGCCCAGTTCACTAACTTCAAAGACTTTCCCCGTGGAGACCATCTTTATTCTCATTCCCTTTCGCAGGATACCGTCGAATACCCTCACGTAGATAACCGCTCCCCGGTAAGGGTCGAAGACCGAGTCAAAGACCAGCGCCGAAAGTGGTGCATCAGGAGAACCCCGAGGGGGAGGAATCCGGTGTACAATCGCCTCCAGGACTTCCTTTATCCCTTTTCCCAGCTTGGCGCTTGTCTGGAGAATTGCACCTTCATCCACATCCATAATCTCCGTAATTTGATTTTTCACGCTTATTATATCTGCATTTTGTAAATCTATCTTATTTATCACCGGGATAATCTTTAGATTATTTTCCCTGGCCAGATAAGCATTTGCCAGGGTCTGGGCTTCAACCCCTTGCGCGGCGTCAACAACCAGGAGAGTCCCTTCACAGGCAACGAGGCTCCGTGCCACTTCATAGGTGAAATCGACATGTCCCGGAGTATCGATTAGATTCAGAGTGTATTTTTTACCATTATCGGCAACATAATTTAACCTTATCGCTTTTGCCTTTATGGTAATCCCCTTCTCTCTCTCCAGATCCATATCGTCCAGAACCTGCTCCCTCATTTCCCTCGAACTTACCGCCTGGGTAAACTCTAAAAGCCTGTCGGCAAGAGTAGACTTTCCATGGTCTATATGGGCAATAATGGAAAAGTTTCTTATGTCGTCCCTCAATGCAGTATCTCTCCTATGGCAAATCCACGGTTTACGCTGTTAATCCTGACAGGAATCAATCTATTCAACTCATACTCGCTTGCCGGAGCGAGGACTCTGATGTAGTTACCGGAGAAACCGGAATGGAAGACTTTTCCGTTCTCTCCTTTTCCCTGTATTTTTCTTTCCAGGAGGACCATTAGTTTCTTATTTATATACTGCCGGTAGAATTTTTCCCTCAGGTCTTTTTCTAAGTTATCGAGTATCCTGCTGCGGCGTCTCATCTCGCAGGCAGAGACTCTGCCGGCCAACCTGCTGGCAACAGTCCCCGGTCTGGGGGAGAACCTGAATATATGCATTTTAGAGAAACCTATCCTGTTCACAAAATCGTAAGTATTGTGAAATCTCCGCTCCGTTTCACCAGGAAATCCCACAATCAAATCGGTGGAAATCCCCGCATCCGGGAAGCTCTTGCGCACCATTTCCACAATCTTCTGGTAATCCCGGGTCGTATATTTCCGATTCATCAGTTTCAATATATGGTCATCGCCACTCTGCAGGGGGATATGGAAATGGTGGCATATCCTGGAAAGAGATTTCATTGCTGCAATGAGCTCCCGGTTAACGTGCAAAGGCTCAATTGAACTAATTCTTATCCTCTCAAGCCCTTCCAAAGAATTGAGCTTCTCCAGAAGAGGAATGAGCCGGGGATAGTTCCCCAAATTGATGCCGCAAAGAACAATCTCTTTATACCCGGAGTTTACCAGCCCGTTGACTTCACTTGATACCTCACCAATGGGTCGGGAGGAGACTTCCTTTCTCACGTAAGGAATGATGCAGTAGGAACAGAAAGACCTGCAGCCATCCTGAATCTTCACAAAGGCGCGGGTGTGCTGAGGAAATCTGCTTATCAATTTGAGCTTTCCGGGCAACTCTCCGGTATCTTTTATTGCAAAAGCTTCTTTTGCCAAATACTCTGCAATATACTCCTTCCGGGAATTATCAAAGACCCGACATTGAGGAGAAATCTTCTTTAGCTCCTCAGGGCTTCTCTGGGCATAACATCCCGTAACCACTATTTTTGCCCGGCGATTCTTCTTGAGAGCGGAGCGGATATACTCGCGGCACTTCTGGTCGGTCCTCAGGGTAACGGTGCAGGTGTTAATCAGATAGTAATCGGCAGTCTGCGAAAAGGGAACTATGCCAAATCCTCTCTCTGCCAGCTCTTCTTCAATAAGGGCTGTCTCGTACTGGTTAACCTTGCATCCCACAGTATATGTTGCAACACTCTTGTTTTCCATGTTTACCCGGAGTACTCCCGAACCGAAAAAGTACCTGTCACTTTTTTGTTTAATGGTGGCCTTTCCTGAACAGGTCGAGGAATTTATCCTCATATTGCTTGTATATGTCCCATCTATCCAGTTCTGCTTTCAATTCTCTCGCCCGGGAAATATCTTTTTTTGCTTCCCGGAAAAGTCTTTGTATCTTCTCTTTGGCAGAATCGGGAATCTTGGTGTGGGCGCTAAGATCCTCTCTTATTTTCTCAATTTCCTGATTGCTTATCGGCTTCTTGGGCTCATGCGCTCCGTGGATCTTGAAATAATCGACAAATTTTTCGATTTCTCCCTCTATTTGCTTTGCCTGGGAATCGAGCTCCGAGGTGTCTACCTCGATTCCTAGGATTTTATTTAGGATTTCCAGAACTGCCCGGGAGGATTTAGGATTCTCTATCTGGATAGTATAATAGGGAAGCTCTCCCAATAAACAGATGCCTTGAAATCCCTTTTCCTTTGCCACTGCCAGCAACAACCCGTTCATGCCACTAATTTGCCCTTCGTTCATCAAAGAGACCCCGTATCCTGTTAAGTCCTTCGCCAGGGATGGATGGGTTACCACTCCCCAAATTTTGGGTTCGCCAGTATGTTCCATAACCGAAGGCATAGCTGCAAAAGTATATACCGTCTTTACTCCCAACTTTCCCGCCAGATCCAGGATTTCGCAGGCAAATTCGTACTCTTTTTCCAGGGAAGGTTGGGCTTCGCCCAAAAAAATTACCAGGTCATGGGCGGACTTACTATTTTGCCAATAATAGAATTTGCTTTTGGGAAACTTCGGCACCTCCACTACACTGCCTTTGATAGAGGCACCCACAGGGTGGAAAAAGCCACCGGCTTCAATCTCTCCGAATTCCTCTGCCTGCAACTGCTCCTTCAGATAAGTGGCTGCTCTTAGAGCCACATTACCCATGCCCGGCCATGCGGCAACCAGACAAGGATTATTCAATTTAGGTTTCTTTTGCAACTTGACCATTCTTTTCTCCTTTCAAAACGCCCCTCTCAAAGTTAATTAATTACTTTAATAATATGCTAAAATCTTAACTGCAGTATACATTTTTCGTCATAAATGAAACTTAAGAAAATACTTTAAATATGTGTGAAGCGAACAGAAATCCTCCCCAATCAGCCAAGGTCTCCTGATTCATAAAGGGCCGCTACGGCAACTACCAGTGCCGCAGTTTCCGTGCGCAGTATCCCGGAACCCAGGGTGACCGGGACCAATCCCCTCTTTCTTGCCTCCTCCACCTCCTCCGCCGTAAACCCGCCTTCCGGGCCGATAAATATAGCCAGAGGCAATTTAGTAGTCCCCCGCCCCACAATATTTCTCAGCGCCTCTCTTAAGCGGTTCTTCTCTTCCATTTCCCAGGCAATTATGCCCGTATGTGGCTTTCTCGCGGAAAATTCCTGCAATGCCCGGGAGAAATCCAGAACAGGGCCCACCCGGGGTATGGCGTTTCTCCGCGATTGTTTTGCCGCTTCCCGGGCAATCTTCTGCCAGCGCAGAGTCTTCTGTTTGATTTTCCTATGATCGAGTCTTACTATCGTTCTTTCTGTAGTTATGGGAACTATTTCTGAAACACCAATCTCCGTAGACTTTTGAATAATAAACTCCAGCCTATTCCCTTTGGGAATCGCCTGGAAAAGAGTTATTCTGAGTTTCGGCTCTGTTTCCCTTCTTTCTTCGGTAATTATCTCTGCTTTTACTCTGGGGAGCCCGCGGTGTCTATCTATCTCCAAAATCCTCGCTTTGAATTCCCTGCCAGATCCGTCAAATACG
Organism: uncultured Clostridia bacterium; assembly: GCA_964345635.1. GTDB lineage: Bacteria > UBA6262 > WVXT01 > WVXT01 > WVXT01 > WVXT01. The sequence goes on along the minus strand of CAYFRM010000095.1, from coordinate 19,687 downwards.
TCTATCCTATCCCCTTCCCTCTTCCTGAGAACAGTCGTAATATGCCTGGCTTCACCGCCGGTTATTAAAACTTCATTGCCCTTTATGTCTTTTGCAGATACAAAAAAATGGGGCATCGCCAAACACCCCGTTAAAAAGTGGTAAATTTGAAAATTCGGGCTTTATTACTCCGGGACATTCATTACCCGAACATTTTTTTGAAAATTCCCTTACTCCGTTCGCGTCCCAGACGCCGTAACTCTTCCAGCAGTTTTTTCTCTCCAGAGGTGAGCCTGGTGGGCACCTGGACAACCACTTTTACGTACTCATCCCCCTGACTTCTACCGTGAAGGCTGGGCATCCCTTTTCCCTTAAGTTTGAATACTTTGTCCGTAGGCGTACCCGCAGGGATACGCATTTTTACGCTACTTTTTAGAGTGGGAACTTCCATCTCTCCCCCCAGGCAAGCTGTGGTGAAAAGTATGGGAACCTCTGTATACAGATCGTCTCCTTCGCGCTCAAAAATCTTATGGGGCTTGACATGGATTACCACATAGAGGTCTCCGCTGGGACCACCCAGTTCTCCCGCCTCGCCTTTTGCCCTCACCCTTACGCTTGTTCCCGTATCGACTCCCGGAGGAATCTTTAAAGAAATAGAAGAACTCTTCTTAACTTTACCTCTGCCGTTACACACCGCGCAGGGCGTCTCAATGACTTCGCCTGAGCCACCGCAGCGATCACAGGTCCGGGAAAAATTGAAAGTAAAAAATCCTCCCCTGCCGTAACTGACCTGCCCTGTTCCCCGGCACTGGGGACAGGTCTTTTTAGCAGTTCCCGGCCTGGCACCGGTTCCCCCGCATTTGGAACAGGTGACCGTATGGAAAATCCTGATATCTTTTTCCGTGCCGGAGGCTGCCTCTTCCAGGGTTATGCTTTGAGTATACTGAAGATCCGCGCCTCTGGTTGCTCTTCTCCTTCTCCCCCTGCCCGTCCCAAAGAAATCGAAAAGGTCGCCAAAGATCGATTCTCCAAAGCCGAAACCGCGCAAAATATCTTCAAAGCCACTAAAATCTGCTCCGCGGAAAATATCTTCATAAGAGTAAGTGGCGTCGATTCCCGCGTGGCCGAACTGGTCGTACTGGACTCTCTTCTTGGAGTCAGAGAGCACAGCGTATGCCTCGGATATCTCCTTGAATTTCTCTTCTGCCTCTTTCTTCTTTTCCGGGGCAACTTTATCAGGATGGTACTGCAGGGCTAAACTGCGATACGCCCTCTTTATCTCATCAGGAGAAGCATCCCTGTTTATGCCTAGGACCTCATAATAATCTTTCTTAGCCAAAATCTTCTACCCCTATAACAATTCTTGCCGAAGTCTACTTTTTCTCCTCGCCTTCGTCTTTCTCCTCGTATTCCGCCTCAATTACGTCTTCCTTCTCTTTCTTTTTTTCTTCTTTTTTCTCCTCTTTCTCTGGCTCTTTCTCTTCTTTTGGCTTTGTTTCCCTCTTCTTGGCTGCCTCTTTATAGACCTGCTCAGCCAGTTTATGGGAAGCCTGGCTAAGTTCTTCCTGGGTCTTCTTTATTTTATAAAGGTCGTTCCCTGCCAGGGCCTCCTTTGCTGCTTTCAGGGCTTTCTCTATTTTCTCTTTCTCTTCCCGGGAAACTTTATCCCCGTACTCCTTCAATGATTTTTCTGTGGAATATATTACTGTGTCCGCCTGATTTCTCAGCTCAGCTTCCTCTTTTCGTTTCTTATCCTCACTGGCAAATTTCTCCGCTTCCTTAACCATCTTTTCTATCTCTTCCTCAGCGAGTTTCATGGGAGCGGTAATCTTCATGCTCTGTTCCTTGCCCGTTCCCAGATCTTTTGCGGTTACATGAAGGATGCCATTTGTATCTATGTCAAAAGTCACCTCAATCCGCGGTACCCCGCGCGGAGCAGGGGGTATACCTACGAGCTGAAACGTCCCCAGTTCAGTATTATCCCTGGCCATGGGTCGCTCTCCTTGCAGGACATGGACGTCTACTGCCGGCTGATTATCTGCTGCCGTGGAGAAGATTTGACTTCTCCTAGTGGGTATAGTCGTGTTCCTATCTATTAGTTTTGTAAATATTCCTCCCAATGTTTCTATCCCCAGGGAAAGCGGCGTTACGTCCAGGAGAAGGACTTCCTTGACATCTCCGGTAACCACTCCCGCCTGGATGGCAGCGCCCATAGCCACGCATTCCATAGGGTCAATTCCTCTTTCTACCTTTTTCCCCACGAGGTTCTCCACGTAGCGCTGAACAATCGGCATCCTTGTGGGCCCTCCCACCAGAATTATGCGGTCAATTCCATTAGGACTTGTCTTGGCATCCTGCAGGGCCTGGTCCACTGAGTCCCGGCACTTCTCCACAGTGGGGGTGACCAGCTCCTCTAATTTCGCCCTACTTAAACTCTTTATCAGGTGTTTTGGTCCGCTAGCGTCGGCAGTAATGAAAGGAAGGTTAATTTCCGTGGTAAGGGTAGTGGAAAGTTCAATCTTTGCCTTTTCCGCTGCTTCCCTCAGCCGGTGAAAAGCCATCTTGTCGTTCCTTACATCTATACCCGTCTCTTTCTTGAACTCTTCTGCCAAATAGTCTATTATAGCATTATCCATATCGGTTCCGCCCAGCTGAGTATCTCCGGAAGTTGCCCTCACTTCAAAGCCGCTCGTCTCTCTTGCTTTATCGTAGAACATTTCCAGAATGGTAACGTCGAGAGTTCCCCCGCCAAAGTCGAAGACCATTATTTTCTGTTCTTTTCCCGCCTTGTCTATTCCATAGGCTAAAGAGGCCGCTGTCGGTTCATTGATAATCCTTTCCACCTCTAATCCGGCAATTCTCCCTGCATCCTTTGTAGCCTGCCTTTGATTATCGTTAAAGTAGGCAGGGCAGGTAATTATGGCCTTATCTATTTTTTCGCCCACAAATGCTTCTGCGTCCTCTCTTATCTTCTGAAGGATGAACGCGGATATCTCCTGAGGGGTATACTCTTTTCCCAGAATCTTGTACTTATGATCGGTACCCATCTTTCTCTTTGCTGCCATCACTGTTCCCTCGGGATTGGAGACCGCCTGTCTCCTGGCAGGCTCTCCCACGAGTCGATTTCCATCCTTGGTAAAAGCGACATAAGAAGGAAAAGCCTTTCCTCCCAGGGTAGTACCTTCAGCGCTGGGAATAATTGTAGGTTTTCCTCCCAGCATAACTGCTGCCGCAGAATTGGAAGTTCCCAAATCAATACCTATTATCTTTGCCATTCCCAACCTCCCTATGAAATCAACTAGTTTCTTGTTTTTTAGCCCTGGCCACTATTACTACAGCCGGCCTTATGACTCTATCGTGCAGAAGGTAACCAGGGCGTATTTCCTTTACTATCTCGTTATCCTTATGTTTATCCGATTCCTGGTACTCAACCGCGTGATGCAAATTTGGGTCAAACTTTTCTCCCTCAACCTTCAATCTCTTTAATCCTTCTTTTTCCAGCATTTCTTTAAACTGCTTGTGAATTAATTTTACCCCTTCTTTGATCGACCTGGCTTCATTTTTCGCATCTTTGGTTGAATGGAGAGCGAGGTCGAGACTGTCCACTATGTCCAGAAGCTTAACCACAAGCTCCTGCTTTCCCAAAGCGACCAATCCTTCTTTTTCTTTTTCTATCCTCTTTCGATAGTTGTCGAATTCCGCTTTCAGCCTCAGAAGCTGGTCATAGTAGCTATCAGCCAATCTTTTCTTCTCTTCAAAAGACTGTCTCAATATCTCCAGTTCGCTAAGCTTATTTTCCAAATGGGAATCTATTCCCGGTTGTGAAGGTTTTTCTCCACACTTCATTAGATATTTATCCTCCTTCTGAGTTCAGTATATTATTAACGACTTTGGCTACGAAATCGACTAAAGCGACCATCTTGGGATACTCCATTCTCTTGGGCCCGATTATTCCCAATGCACCCACTACCCTGTTTCCCGATTTATAGGTAGAACTGACTAAACTAAAATCCTTCAACTCGGGATGCAGATTCTCCCTTCCAATTAGCACTTTCACGCCCTCTCTCTTGACGAGTCTTCTCACAATATCGAGAATAATCCTTTTCTCCTCTATGGCCCGAAAGACGGAATCCACCCCGGCGTAGTCGTATAAATCTTCTCTAACGGAATCCAAAATATTGGCCGAACCTTCCAGGTATATCTCAGTCTCGCCAGAAGTGAAAGCTTGACCCAGCAATCCCTTTGCCGCCCGCAGCAAATCGAGATATCTATTAGATTCCTGTTCAATCATACTATTCATCTCTTCTCTCATTTGAGACAAAGTTAAACCAGAAAGCTTCTCGGTTAATAACCGGGAAATTCTATATAGTTGAGCCCGTTTCAGGTTATATTTAAGCTGGATAGCTTTATGTCTTATCAAGCCGGCACGAGTGACAAGGATAGCCAGTATTCTCTTCCCTTCCAGGGGAACCAGTTCAATGTGTTTCAGGAAACTCCTGTCCAGCGTGGGGCTCAATATGAAGCCAGCGTGATGCGCGACAAGGGATAACATATTGCTCGTCTGCCGCATAACTTCATCCAGCTCCCTTTTTTTGGCTCGATATTCCATCTCAATGCGTTTCTCCTCTTCCCGGGTCAACTCTTGCGCCTCCATCAAGCAATCCACATAAAAACGGTAACCCTTATCTGTGGGAATGCGACCCGCCGAAGTATACGGATGAGTCAAATACCCTTCCTCTTCCAGCTCCGCCAGAACATTGCGAATAGTAGCGGAGCTGAAAGGAAAATCGTAATCCCGGACAATCATCCCCGAAGCCGCAGGTCTTGCTGTCCGCACGTAATGGCTAATCACTACCTGTAATATCTTCTTTTTTCGCTCGCCAAAATCTCTCATATTCATCGCTCACCCCAAAATTAGCACTCTTGAGACTGAGTGCTAACACCCAAATATAACATAAAAAACTTCATTTTGTCAAGCACACTAACCCCGGGAAAAAGTTCGTCGAAAGACTCAACACAGACCGGGTGAGGAGAATCATAATTTAATCCTGGTAGAAATTCCCACCAGAATAAGCTCCCCAAAACTAATCCATATTCGGGACAGAACGGAAAGTAAAATGGCCAAGGATATGGGGAAAAAGTTACTCAGCAAAAGCGCGAGAACACTTTCTCTAACGCCCAATCCCCCGGGTACGAACAAAGCCATCGCTCCGATAGTCGTAGAAATGGAGAATGAACCTGCAAGAATAGGGATGGTAGACAAAGCGATGAATGTGGTAGAATTTATTAGAAAATAAAAAGCAATACCCAAACTGAGCCACATAAGACAATAATATAGCATCATGCCACATATCTGAGAAAAATTCAGATCTATTCTTATGGGCCCTTTCTTCACTAACTGTAAGAAAATATTTATGATTCTCGTGAAAACCCTCGGGTGGATAACAATAAAAAGTATTATAACAACAATCATTAATAAAAATGGATTAATATGTATTCGGAACCCGGGAAAAATTGAAAGTCCTACCAAGAAAATAAACATGCCACTTATTATGGTCAATGCCATTTCCAGTACCACAGAAATAAAGGCTTTGCTAGCAGATACACCCAGTTGTTGACAGAAATACATCCTTCCTACAATTGCCCATATTTTACCAGGTAAATATTTTCCTAATTGAGAATAAAATATGATCTTAAGAGCCTTAAGAAACGATAAAGAAACACCGAGTCCTCTTAAAATTAATTTCCATCCAAAAATAAACAAAAGAAAAAATATAAAAAGGAATAAGCTAGAAACACTCAGTAAGGGGACATTAAAACGTAATTGCTTAAAATCTATTTGCCACCAATTCTGATAAAGATTTTTCGCTAGAAAATAAAATATTATTAAGACAATGCCAATCTTTATTATTTTTTTCATTTTTTACTATTTATCATCTATTTTTCTTTATTAATTACCCACTCATTTCTACACGGCTTTTGCAACTGCAATTAAAGTCTCTCCAATCTTTTTTCCCGGCAGTGATTCTATTATCAATAGAATAAATATAACTGGGAAAACTACACATTTATAAATCGAGAATAACTTATGCCTTGTAATCTTCTTTATCTCTTCTCTGTGGAATTCTGTACTCAACGGCCTAATTCTAAATAACCTTTTGATTGTCTGTTCTATTTTGTAACCACAATATGAATGTTTTATTATGCGGAAACCCGTTTGCGACAATAGTTTTGAAATATCTTCAAATTGATAACCCTCACGGACGTGTATGTTGAATGGAATATTGCCTCGCAGTTTCTCTTCCTCTTCCCAGCTAGTCCTTCTGTAAGGCCTGCGTGGCACGGATAGAATTAAGAGGCCATCTTTTGACAAAACATTTTTAATGTTCATTAATGCCCTATAATCATCTTCCAAATGTTCTAATACTTCTGACAAGATAACCATATTAAAAGATCCCTCAGAAAATGGTAGCTGCGCAATAGAAGCGCAAACAAAATTCGATTCAATTCCCTTGTTTACGCAATGATCAATAGCTCCATCAAGTAATGATTTTTGAATATCCATCCCTACGATATCTAACCCCATTGTTTTTAAAAAAATCGTATAAACCCCCGGCCCACATCCCGCGTCAAGTATTCTGCTTCTTTTTTTTTCTGTGCAAATAAACACATAATCTATTATCTTTTTGAATCTTGAAATCCTTTGATAGTTGAACATACTGGGATAGTTGATTTTCACTATTCTAAATAGTAACTCCAAGAAATTCATCTAAATCTATCTTTTACCCTTGGTTGAATTTTCACTGAGCCAAAAAAGCGGCAGAATGATTATCAATCTTTCTTTAGCATGAATCTAAAGATTCTATTTACTCCCGTTTTGAAAGGATCTGGAATCAAAGCTCTTACCATCGTCAGATAGTAGAAACAACAATCGAAAATCAAAGTAAACAATGCTTTTCTAAAATTTCTTTCTTTTAGAACGTTATAACGAAAAAGTATCTTTTCCCGGTAAATTCGAGCTGTTGAAATGTGAGGATATTTCAATAGGGAAAAGAATTGATGAGAGTAAGGTAATATTTTACCATCATACCATTTATTTTCAACGCATAAGCGGCTCAATTGAGTCCCAGGATACGGTTGAAATATCGAGACTTGCAAAAATGTCGGCTGTATCCTTTTATTCATTTCGATCGTCTGTCTTATATCAGACAATGTCTCATAAGGTATACCCACCATATTGAAGGAATAAGTAGCCAATTCTTCTTTTCGGCAAGTCTCAAACGCAGTAATAAGTCTCTGGTTAGGGATTTTCCTATTCAACACATTCTCCCTTATCCATTCCGAACCACTCTCAATGCCAATGTGTATAGAAGTGCATCCGCTGTCTTTCAAATACTTGCACAGTTGTGGATTCAGGGATTCTGCTCTGAAATTACAGTAAAAATCTAAATTGGAGTAGCGCGCAAATTCTCGTCTGAATTCATTCAACCATTCCCGCGAGGATGGGAATACGTCATCTTGAAAAGATACATGTCTTATTTTATATTTTTTACTAATTATATTTATTTCTTCCATAACATTATTCACCGACCTTTTTCTTACAAATTTTCCTTTTCTTTCATACATATTTTGCAGCACAGGATTGATACAATAAGTGCATTGATAAGGACATCCCCGGGAGACCATCATATCAACAGCTCCGTCGCGGGATGAAATATACCTTTCCATATCAAAGATGTCCCGGTCAGGAAATGGAATCTCATCCAAATCTTCTACCAGGTCACGAACATCTTTCTTTTTGATTATTCCATTTTCTTTACTCCAGATGTTCTTAATTTCGCCGATACTTTCCTTCTTTTCCATCTTCTGACAGAGTTCCACCATTGCTCCTTCGCCTTCCCCCACACAAATAAAATCCACACAGTCTTTGTTAATCACTTCTTCCGGGTTAATCGTTGCATGGACCCCGCCGAAAATGATTCTTATCTCAGGACCAAATTGCTTCTTCAATCTTCTTGCGATTTTCAAGCAAAAAACAAATTCTCCGGTTCTTGCCGAGAAGGCAACCAAATCCGGTACATATTTCTTAACCGCCAAAGCAGTATCTTTTATTCTCCCGCCCCAAGTATAATCGACTAAATAAGTCCTGTGACCCCGTGCTTTCAAACAGGCAGATAGATAGGCTATGCCCAGGGAAACATTTTCCTGACGCATTAAATTTGGATATACAAATAGAACTCTCATTTCACCTAAGTTCCGTCTTGTTCATTTCTTTCTGATGCAGATCACTGCATATAGATGTCCGTTGTTCGGCAATACTCTACCCAAAAAACAGTCAATTGGTTGGAGTAATCTAAAAATTGGATAAACGATAAAGGAAGGTACCATATATTTCCCTCTTCCTATGGGAGGATAATACCAGATACCACGAATCTCTTCAATCTCAAAATAGCGATTCAATTGCTTTCTCAATTTCGCCCGGGTATACCAATTATCAATCGGTTGGTTTCCTGAAGTAACAGGACGTCTGGTTATAAATTCCGCCAATTTTCTGGCTACTCCATAAGAACTGTACCAGTTGGGAGCCGTGATAACAAGAGTTCCCTTCTCACACAATACCCGTTGAAATTCAAATAGCAATTTTTCGGAATCCGTAACATGTTCTATGACTTCGCTACAAACGATGCAATCAAAGAGGTTACTGGCAAACGGTAAATCGCAGGCATCAGCGACAGAGTATGCGTTGTGCGGAAATTCCTTTTTTACTTCTCTAATCGCAACCGAAGAAATATCTATAGCCACTACTTTTCTCGTTGTAATTGATAGGTCTTTCCCCGACCCACATCCAACAATGAGTATTCTTTGATATAGTCGCTTGCCTTTTGTAAAAAATCCCTGAACCACCTTTACTCTGATGTTCTGTTCCATTTCTTCAATCTTGCTTTTTCTTTTCCCGCTCGCAGTTGCATAATAATTTTCGTAAAAATTTCTTATTTTGTTCATCTTATTTTCCTACAGGCAGAATTCCCGATTCTTCAACTTAGGGTATTTTCCTAAACATCTCACGCATTCCCGAAGAAATGGGAATCCTGAATTTTCTACAGAGATAGTAGATCATATTTCTAATTTTCATAATCAAAAAACTAACCAAACCGGTGAATTGCATTAAAACATATTGTCGAAATGAGGGAGAGAACTTTTCTGCCGGCATGCAAACATATCTATTCACGATTTTGAAATTTCCCGCACGTAAGTTCTTCATAATTTCTTCCGGGGAAGAAATGTCCGGCATCGTTACAAAAAGACTGCTCCAGGACGAAAAAGAATGTAGGTCCGCGCCATTATACATCTTTAAATTGTTGTTATATCTTTTTCTTATCATATTGAATAATTTCCCTTTTCGTGGCAGAAAGGATATTTTGCCATCATATTTACGGTTCCATATTTCCACACCATCTACTTTTCTTAAGATTTCCATATCCCCCCTTCTCAATTCAAAATCGTAATGGCCCCAAATTACCAAACCATCTTCGCGCTGAGTGTTCTCTATCACGCGAATAGGGTCTTTGTAATTTTCCATAATTCCCTTTATTCCAATAGCCAATAAATGAACCCGGGGAGAACAGGTATATTCCACGCCGGGAATAACGAAAGGCGGGGAATTGTAATTTCCCGTTTCCTGCAAAAACTTTCTTACGTTCTTTCTCTCCAGGAGAGTTTCCGCATGCTCAGCAAGAATAATAAAAGAAATATTTTCCTGGTTCGCTCTCTCCCGCAAATCTTCTATTTCTATCTTTCCATCGTAAGAGAAAATGGTGTGAACGTGCAATATACCTTTGATCATCTAATGTTTTTGAATCTCCTTATCCATCTTAAAGAATTAAATATGAACGGGAAAGGGTCAGTGATAGATAATATGTCGTAACTTACGTCCTTGAAGAAAAAATATCTAAAGAACTCTCCTAACTCTTTCATTTTGTTATATTTTTGTTTTAAAGGTTCCTTATTTTTATTAATGAGATTGAATACATCCAAAAGACGATATACTTCACCGGGGAAAAGCCATCTGCACAATATACCCTGCCGATAATCCGGAATCTCCCTTATTTCTTCGCCCAGCGACATTTTGTACAGGAGATACGGGAAATCTATACCGGCAATGATGCTCAATTGCAGGGAACCCCAGAATCGACAATTTATTTCCATTAACCTATATTTACCGTCCCTGGAATCCTTTCTGAATTCTACCATCGCTACGCCATGCCAATTCAATTTCTGTAATAACCTGGAACCTAATTCTTCCAGAAGCTCATCCTTAAAACTTTCTCTTAATGAACTGACCCCTCCTTCCGCTCTCACTTCGTGCAGTCGGTGATGAGAAAATTTCGCCACCAGGCGGGAATCTTTGAACAATCCGAAAAAACCATAGCCTTCCCCGGGCACGTATTCCTGCGCCATGTAAAGCCGGGAAGCAAAATCAAATTGCTTCACTTCTTCGGGAGAAAAAATAACGGATGCTCTTCCCGCGGAAACGAGGCGATCCCCGGCAAAAACTATGGATCTTCTGGGTTTTATGACGATGGGATTGCCCCACTTATGGAATAGTTCTTCCAATTGCTGTTTTGAATTTAGCACAACAGTCTTGGGTACGAGCAGTCCTAAGTTTTCTGCCAGGGTAATGCTTTTATACTTGTCCAGCGCCGTATTCACTACCTCAATAGAAGGGACCGATATACTTGTATAATCTCTCAATTTTTCCAAATTCTCCGCTATGGGTATAAAATGGTAGGCGGTAACAGGTATCAATACTTGATATTTCTTCGTTTTAAGCAAATTCGATAGAAATTGAAGATATTTTGAGACGCTGATTGTGGAAGACGGACATATAATCCTTTCTCCACAATATTTTGAATATAAGGCCGCTCCCAACCGGGTCGTTGACAACACGGAAGGTTTCAATCCTTTTTTACCCAGCGACCTTACAATGGCCAGCCCCACCCTCCCTTCTCCACCTGCTATGAGTACGCGATTTTTCATTGGTACCTAACTCTCTTCTTTCAAAAAATCCAGCGATCCAAAAGCTGTGACAAAATGTAGTTTCATTTCTTGGAGGCGAGCCACTTTTTGAATGTGCAGTAAATTCTTAATAACAAATTCCTTTTTCGAGGATAAGAGTTCATCTGCATGGAAATAGGTGGCCAGGAAAATCGTCTTCCTATATTTGTGCATACGTAACCAGCGACGGAAAGCTTTTTTGAACAGCAAGGGAAATATCGTTATCATCGTTGAAAAGATTGGCCGGCGCTGAATATTTCCTTTCCCTCGTATTAGCGTCACAAGATTATATGGCCAGATTAAAAATCTTGAATGCAATGGCATGCAGGGAATTTCCCATATAGGAAGATTATTATCCTTTGAAGTAACCCGATAATCTGCACGGGAAGGATGGTATGGATGCAAAAGGGTGTTTTTCCAATCTGCATAATCATAAATGTTTCTTGTGGTTTTTTTGGAAACAATCGCTTTACTCAAATCCGGGATAGCGGAAAAATCTACCTTTATTCCTAAAGTCGATATTTCTTCCATAGTCAGATTATTATGAAAAATCCAACCCATTCTGCTAGTTGTCGGCGATTCTCCCCAATTTTCTTTAAAAGCAGTAAATCCCTTAGCAATACATTCTTTCATCCATTGTTCATCTTTTATTTCCTGAAACCACAACTTTCGTTCAAAATTCCACCTCGCTAAATGGGGATGCCAGCCAATCTCATCCCCTTCCTCTTCTAACTTTCTCCAGAGAGACGAGAACTCCTTCAAACACCAGCCTGCATTCCCATAAATCTTTTCAATTTGTAAATCAGACCTGACACACCAAGTGAACTTCAATGAACTATCAAAGCCACTTTGAACATCTAACAATTGTTCTTTTATTTGGGGGATACCTTTTTTTATCCCTTGCCATTCATATTCACCGTGGTGAGACATCAAATTTTCGCCACCATATTTGGCTCTGTCCGGGTCGCAATCACAACCTATAATTACTATTAATCGTTTTTCCATTTAAAATGATTTCCAAATGTTCTTTGCCAATATTGCTCCAGCTATATCCCTCTGCGGTTTTGCGAGCATTCTTTTCTAATAGATTTCTATCGGTTCTCTTGAGCATTTTTATAATTTTATCAGCGATATCCATAGGGTTTTTAGGAATTACTAATGCTCCATTATATCCATCCTTCACTATTTCCGGTAAAGCTCCCACATTACTGGCGATTACCGGCTTCCCACAAGACATTGCTTCCAATACTACAACCCCTAAACTTTCTGTCTGTCCGTATTTATCAATAATAGACGGCAAGATTACCAAATCGCAGATATTGTAGTAATCGACTAGATTCTGGTGCTTCACGTCACCTAAAAACGAGACATATGAAGAAAGGTTTGACTTTTTCACTTTCTCTTTCAGCCGTCTTTCCAAAATTCCTCTCCCGGCAATTAACAATTTTAAGTCCTGAATTTCATTACTGACAATCTTCATCGCTTCGATTAAATATTCAATGCCTTTTACTTCAATTAATCTTCCCACGAAGAGTAAAACATGCTTCAATCCTATGCCGTATTTTTCCTTCAATTCTACCTGGTCTTCAGAAACGAAAGCATTCGTATCTGTGCCCATAGGACAGACTGCCGCTTTCGTATCATAACCCACCAATTCATCCAAATTTGACTTTATGAATGAACTTACCGTGATAACGCGGTCGCTATTACTTACGATAAATCGTGCAATGTATTTTCCAAAAGGAAACCTCTTCAGAGCGAATAAGCCAGCAGAATGTACAGTGGCTATATGGCGTATTCCGAAAATTTTTCTTGCCAACGCGCCATTTAATCCCTGAGTGACCATCCAGTGTGAATTAACGATATCTATCTTTTCTTTTTTTATGAGCCAGATTAGATAAAATAATTGTAAGAAGGAAAACAAAGGCAGTTGTAGCCTGGCCAATAAACTATGCCGGATATTGGAGGCCACTCCAGAACCGTAGCAGACTTTTTGTAATATGGAAGGGAGAAAATATGAAAACCTATAAACTATAATTCCATCTGATTTTTCGAATCTTTTAGTTTTCGTAGCGTGCGGGGCGAGAACAAATACTCCTAACCCTCGTTTTATTAATTCTTTAGTTAAAAATAGAATAAAATTACCGGATAAATCTCCTTCATATCGTGGAAATCCGCTAGTTAAGATGCAAATCTTGAACTTGTAGTTTTTTTTACCAATATTCATTCATAAACACTTAGAAGGAACTGGATGCCTATAATTAGCAGAATTGCACCAATAATGGGTTTGGGCCCACAAACTCTCGGCCCTGCAGTTTGACGGTAAATTAAACATATTCCATAGAATATTCGGTCTGTGAAAAAACTTCTGCCCATTCACTTGAGGTCCTTATTATACTCCATGTCGAACCACATAGCAAACAAAAGAAATTGCAGTCCTGCGATAATCAACAAAGCCGCAAAAAGAACGCTAGTTGCTGCAACACGACCGACAAAAATCCTATAAAAGAACATATAAAATCCAAACAATGTCCCCCCTATAGTACAGGGGATCCCCAAAAGATAAAAGAATACCAAAGGGTGAAAATCTCTAATAATATACTTTTCTTTCATTCTCCAGAAGAACAATTTTATTAACAAAAAGGTAAGCGTGAAAGCAATTTTCCATATTTTCACGCCAGATTTTTCGCCAATGTTGTAAATAGCTCTGACCGGCACATCTTTCACACGAAAATAATGGACGTTCAACCTGACCAGAAAATCGTTGGGCATGCCAAATCTCTTATAGATTTTATCCAGGTTCATAACCTTAAGAGCTTTAAGAGAAATGGCAGTATAACCGCATTGGAAATCTGCTACGTGCCAATATCCGGAGACAACTTTAGTAAGTAGCGAAATAAAAGCGTTCCCCAGATATCTCGTCTTGGGCATCATCTGCCACGTACCGCCGGTAATCAGCCTGTTCCCTTTTGTGTAATCTGCCTCGCCACAAACCACAGGGTCAAGTAACTGCGGAAGGTCTGCGGGATCCATTTGAGCATCGCCGGCCATAACCGCGGTAACATCAATATTGTTATCTCTGGCCCATTTATAACCAGTAATTATTGCTTTGCCCACGCCCTGGTTCTTGTCATGCTTTAATAAAACTAACCGTCCACTCAATGTCTGCTCAATTTTTTTTACTTCTTCCACCGTATTGTCTCTGCTCGCATCATCTACAACTACTACCTTATCCACCCACTCTGGCATCGTCTCCAGAACCCTGCCGATAAGTTTTTCTTCGTTATAAGCTGGCACAACTACAGCAACTCTCTTTTCTCTGTACATAGTTTCTCCTTTTATAATCCTTTTTTGTACCGGAACAGATCACTTCACTCTGTTTACTTGTTGTCCTCTTTTTTCATATAGTTTTTGACAGCTTTGACATTCTGCCTTATCATTAGTAAATTGTAATTTTGTCCCACATTCACACATCCAACCCTGAATCCTTGCCGGATTCCCATAAACCAATCCGTAATCTGGAACATCTTTTGTTACTACCGCGCCTGCTCCAATGAATGCATATGTTCCTATGGTAATACCGCACAGTAGTGTTGCATTGGCTCCAATGGTTGCTCCTTGTTTGACTAAGGTTTTTCCGTATTCATCTAATCTACGAGGGTAGTCAGAACGAGGATTAATCACATTGGTAAATACCATCGATGGGCCGCAAAAAACGGTGTCTTCTAAAGTGACGTTCTTATACACAGAGACATTGTTTTGGATTTTAACCCTATTTCCAACTTTTACGTCACTGTCTATATATACATTTTGACCGATCTTGCAATTTTCGCCAATCTGAGCTCCCTTCATAACGTGAGAAAAATGCCATATCCTGGTGCCCTTTCCTATCCGAACCGATTCATCCACGTATGCAGATTCGTGTACAAAATAATCTTTTTTCTCTTTTTTACCCATCTATTCCTCCAATTTCATTGAAACTCCGTAATTCTCCATCGATTTCTGTGCTGCCTCCAGCACACGCACTACACGTAAGCCATCCGCTCCGTCACTCAAGGGGCATTTATTCTCCCTGATGCATTCCAGGAAGTGCTGGCATTCGATCTTGAGAGGCTCTTTCATCTCTATTTTGGGTATGTTGATATCGCCAATCCTCAGTGTAATAGACTCTCCGTAAGTAGCGTATTTTCCCGGAGATTCGGCTCCTTTATCATATATCTTAATCTTTTCAGAACTTTCCATATCATCAAATACGGCCATCTTCTTACTTCCTACAATCGTGAACTTCCTGATTTTATGTGGGTCAAGCCAGCTAATGTGAACCTGAGCCATTCTTTTATCTTTAAAATGTAGGTTTACAAAGACAACGTCCTGTATATTTTCTTGCAGATAAGATTGCCCCAGAGCATTCACACTTTCCGGTTCTTCTCCTAAAAGATAGAGTACAACCGATATATCATGAGGGCCAAAACTCCATAGCGCATTTTCGTAACGCCTTATTTCCCCTAAGTTTACTCTCTGGGAGTAAATGTAGTAGAGTTTTCCCAAATCTCCTTTATTTATGAGCTCCTTCAATTTACCAACTGCAGGATGGTACTCAAGTAAGTGTCCAACCATAAGGATGCGATTTTTAGCTTTGGCCGTGTCAATCAAGTCTTCACATTCCTTGCTATTGAGCGCTAACGGCTTCTCTACTAATACGTGTTTACCAGCGAGCAGAAATTCCTTCGCAATCTCATAATGATATTGCGCCTCGGTTGCTATGGCAATTGCTTCTAACTCAGGACTTCCCAGTAAGGATTTATACTCCTGGGTTGTATTTATGTTGGGAAAAGACCCTTTGAGAGAATCAAGACGCTCTCTTTTCTTGTCGCAAATTGTATGAAGATTACAGCCCGGTAGTTCAAAAAAGACCCTGGCCAGGTTGGGTCCCCAGTAGCCCGCGCCTATAAGTGCTACGTTCATTATCTTCTCCTTTCTTCAACTGCGGATGCTTGTTGCAGATTCGTCAGTAGATTTCGGAAATTTTTATTCTTGGGAGCCAATTTTACCGCCATCTTCAATTCTTTTATTGCTTCTTCGTTTCTTCTCATCTGAGCATAAACAATTCCCAAATTTCCGTGACCGTGAGCTGAATTTGGATCTAATTCTATCACTCTTTTGAAATTCTCAGAAGCGTTGACCAAATCTTTCCTCTGAAAATATAAATACCCCAGAAGCGAGTAGGTCTCAGAGTCATAGGGATTGAGAGCAAGAGAGCGGTTGCACTCTTTTATGGCTTGCTTGAGGTTTCCGTTCTTCATGTATACGAAGCCAAGATTGAAATGAATTACTGCTGAATCGGGTATTATCTTATTGGCCTTTTGCAGGAGATTGAAGGCCTGATTGATCTCGTTTCGAGCAATTCGGTTTCTCGCTTCCATTATATAGCCATCCACCTCGGTGTTTTCGTATATTTCAACATAATTGATGCGCTCATTTCCTTCATATTTAACTTCAAAAAGATAAACATCTTTCTCCACGCAGATTAACTTCAGGTTGTTCCTCCAGAACTTATGGAAAATCGGAAAATCGTTTCCTTGCCAATCGAAAACCTTATAACCTTTTAGACGATACCCTTCTCTCCGATTATATAGAACATGGGTAATACCCAAATCTTTAAGCTTTTCCAACAACTTATCAGTATCCTTACAGAATCTCACTAACCTGATAACAATACTGTGGGGGTCCTCAGCCAGACTGGTCACAAATTCTCTATCACAATAATAACCTCTCGCTTCTCCTATAAACAAGACTTTTGCATCCAGCGGTAGATTTCTATTGATATACTTGACCACGGGATAATAGTAGGGCATCAAATTCCTGCCTATGCTATCCCTATATAAATATTCCTCTCTCGATTCCCTGCCCAAAACCACGCCCCAGGGGTCTTTATTTGTGGTAAGTATAATTAAACTCCAACCGATATTATTCATCGCCATAAGGAAAACAAGAAAAATCAATACTTTTGTAAAGTATCTATTCTCTTTTTCAACTTTAAACAGAAGAAAAGAAACTATTATTCCAAATAGAGTAAGTCCGGAAATAAAATATCTCAAATTTCTGGGGGCAATCAAACTCCAGGCGAAAAACCAGGATACAGCCAAAAAAATCAGAAATTTAACCCGCCTGTCTTTTCTTAAAAAGAACAACAAAGGAAGAAGATACAAAAATATGGGTCCCACGAAAGAATTGGAATCATTGCCTTTCTTCGTAAGAGTCCAGGGAAATAATAACCATTCTTTTATATTCCGTGTAGGATACACGGCCCATTTCTTAGACTTCCTGGTAAAGGTTCTGTTATCTATAGAAGTATATTCGGGGCCTAAATAGAAATCTTTACTTTTGATCACGCTACTCAAGAATGGGTGAAATGGATTGTTCGTATAAATGGTATTCTTTATTAACCAGGGAGAAAATAGAGCTATGGCTACCACACAAAATAGAAAAGTCCTCTTAAAGCAGCTTCTAATTTTCTCTTTATACACTATTATCCCTACCAGGAAAACAGCAACGGCAAACACCACAAAGCTATATATTCCTGTATATTTTACTCCCATAGCCAGACCACTAAATATGCCAGCCGCGATTAGCCAACCATTTTTGACCAACTCTGGTTTCTTATCTCTTCCGTTTCTGACAAACCAATTCACCAGGGCAAAGACCGCCAGGAGCTCGAAAAAAGTTAGCGCAAGGTCAACTCCTGTAACCCGGGATTGCATAGCAACCATAGGAATAGTATAGAATATAGCTGCTGCCACCAGTCCTGCCCGATGGTTAAAATACTTACGGCCCAGCGCGTAGACAAGTAAAACTACAAATATCCCCATTACCCAGTGCGTAAGTTTTGCCAAAATATCTGTTCCCAATAAGAGACCCAAGGTATATAACATTTGCATATTCTGTGGGAAACCGGAAGTGAAAATTGTCTCAATATACTTTATTCCATGATTTATCTTGTACAAGGCGGGAACGGACAAATGAAATACCAAGGAGTCATAGAATGATTCTGGAACCAGAGCTCCGGCCAAATTTATTATTGCCGCCAATCCCAGCATTCCCCAAAAAAACGAAGTGAACATTGTGGGTTTTCGTTTGGGTAAGGATAATTGGGATGTCTGTAGTCTAAACTTTCTGACTTCAAAAAATGAAAAAATACTCAATATTCCCAACACAGAATAGACTACCCACGTATAGTATAAGTTCAAGATACCCAGGCCGAACATTATTAATGACAAAGAACCGAATCCCAGGCCCAGAGCAAAAATAGCGCTTTCTAATATGGATTCTCCCTCAATCTTCAATAACTTCAAAATCTTCCTGCCGAGCCCAAAAGCAACCATACAGATTATTCCCAGGCCCAAGAATAACAAAAGGTGATAACCTGTTGACGTAAGGAATCTACTCAAGCTGAAATTGTGTGGATATTGGAGGCGGGAAAAGATGCGAACTGTCCGGTTGAGGGAAATTAGAAAGCCAGGTTCAATAAAATAGTTGCGATAGAAAAAATAGGTCCAAAAAACATAAAAACCCGCAAGGATAATAATTGGAACTTTCAAAACATTTTCCGTTTTTTGTTTCAATTATCTTTCCTTATCACGTTAACAATTTTCCTAATCTCGTCTCGCGTCAATTCAGGAAACATAGGAAGAGAAAGCAATCTTTCCGTGCAGGCTTCGGAGACGGGAAAATCTCCCTCTTTATAACCAAGGTATCTATATGCCTCCTGTAGGTGTAACGGAAGAGGATAATGGATAGCAGTAGAAATCCCGTTCTCCTTTAGTTTTGAATATAGCCCTTCTCTCTTATCCGTGCCAACAACATAAAGATGGTAAACGTGCCTGGCATATTCCATTTCCCGTGGAGTTTTAACTCCGCTCCCTTTGAGTAATTCATCATACAATTTGGCGTTTTTTCTTCTCTTTTCTGTCCATTCCTCAAGATGTCTCAACTTTACCCGCAGTATCGCAGCCTGTATTGCGTCCAGCCGATAATTATAACCTTCTATCTTGTGGTAATATTTTTTCTCGTAACCATGATTCCTCAATAATTCCATCTTTTCTGCCAGTTCTTTATTACCCGTGATTGCCATGCCCGCATCTCCGTAGGCACCCAGATTTTTCCCGGGATAAAAACTGAAACAGGCAATATCTCCCAGACTCCCCACCTTCTTCCCTTTGTACTCAGCGCCGTGAGCCTGGCAGGCATCTTCAATTACAATGAGATTGTGTTTCTTGGAAATCTCGCTAATCTTATCCATATCGGCAGGTTGACCAAATAGATGAACGGGGATAATCGCTCTGGTTTTTTCCGTAATCGCCTGTTCAATCTTCTCCGCATCCATATTATAACTTCTCTGGTCAATGTCCACGAAAACGACTTTCGCGCCAGTTTGAGATATTGCTTCCGTTGTGGCAATAAATGTATAGGGAACGGTAATCACTTCGACGCCTTCCTTTATTCCGCAAGCTACCAGTGCCAGGTGAAGGGCGGTAGTTCCCGAACTCGTCCCCACTCCGTATTTGACTCCACAAAAACTTGCGAATTCATTCTCAAATCCTTCAACATTTTCTCCCATAATAAAGGCGCTATTATCGATGACTTCCTGGATAGC
>CAYFRM010000094.1:0-4166 GCA_964345635.1 uncultured Clostridia bacterium | reverse complement strand
CCAGGTGAACCGTAAAGAAACTGCTACCAAAAATACGCGTAAAAAACCAGATGACGTAAGCTACCATTGGAGGATGGTCATAATAACTGAGCGCTAAATGGTTACTCCACACCCAGTGGTAAACCTCGTCGTCACCCAGGCCCATATATATGTTTATCAAACCATGAATAACCGTTACCGCGCCCAGGATAATCCAGAATTTTCTTTTCATCACTTCTTATCCCCTCACCTTTATCCTCTCCCCTCGGGGGAGAGGGTCAGGGTGAGGGGGTCCTCTATCAAACTTTAGATTTTTTCGGAAATTTCATTATTAGACTTAATGTATGTCCCAGGTTCTCCGCAGCATCAATCAGCAGGCTCCTGCTTCTTTTCATAGCTTCTTGCAGACTCATCGGCATTGTGGTAGTGCTAATTATTCCTTTTACTCCCAACCTGTACAATCTTCTGGCTTCCGGCATAATAGACCCGGCAATGCAGAAAACAGGAACCCTGTGCTTTTTAGCTATCCTTATAACTCCCATTACCGTTTTCCCGTAGAGCGTCTGACGATCCAGTTGCCCTTCGCCGGTAATGACCGTATCCGCCTTCCTGATTCGCTCTTCCAATCTCGCCATTCTCATTACCAGCTCCACCCCGCTCTCCATCTTTGCCCCCAGGAAAGCGTAGAGCCCCGCTCCCAAACCACCGGCTGCGCCCGCGCCGGGAATATTCTCCACCGAAACGGACAATTCTTTTCTTATCACTCTGGCCAGATGCGAAAGTCCCCTCTCCAGCTTCTCTACCATCCCTGGCGTTGCCCCCTTCTGGGGCCCGTAAACGCGGGCAGCTCCTTTAGGCCCTAAAAGGCGATTTTTCACGTCAGAGGCAATTATAAATTTCGTTCTATGAATCCTCTTATCCATAAATCTGAGGTCAATCTTTTCAATCTTTCCTATCTCTCCCCCGCCAAAACCTATCTCTCTCCCCGCGCCATCCAGTAATTTCGCTCCCAGCGCCTGCGCCATCCCGCATCCACCGTCCACCGTTGCCGAGCCGCCGATTCCAATAATGATTCTCCGGCAGCCTTGATTCAAAGCGCTCCCTATTATCTCACCCGTGCCGTAAGTGGTCGTCAACAGAGGATTCCTTCTCTTCCGCGGAACCAAAGCCAGCCCCGAAGCAGCCGCCATCTCAATTATTGCCGTCTTTCCATCGCCAAGGATTCCGTATCCCGCCCGGATTCTCCTGCCCAGGGGATTTTTTACTCTGCACTTCAAAGAACGACCCCCTGTTGCCAGAACCAGCGCCTTAACAGTACCTTCCCCGCCGTCAGCCAGGGGGATTTTCTCTATTTTAAATTTACAATTTGCTTTTTTCAGTCCACGCTCTATGCAATCGCATACTTCTATCGCCGAAAGACTCTCTTTGAAAGAATCGGGGCAGATAATAATTTTCATTTTCCCTTAATCAGTCTCTTTCCTGCTTCCTTCAGTTTCTCAAAGTTACTATCTTCGTGGGCTTCAACGTAGAGCCGCACCACGGGCTCCGTGCCGGATAATCTGATTCCCAGCCAGCTCCCATCAGCCAGTATGAACTTCCACCCGTCCAGTCTAACCGTCTTCTCCACTTTCCCCCCGGCAATCTCCTGCGGTAAATCTTTCCTAAGTTTCCCTTTCAAATTTTCCATCTCCTCTTCCTCAAGATGGAAATTTATTCTCTCGCTTAAGAAAAGCCCCACTTTCTTGTACAAATCGCCGAGAATCTCTCCCATAGATTTCCCCTCAAAAGCCACCATCTCGGCAATTAACAGACAGGCGAGGATGCCATCCTTCTCCGGCACGTGTCCTTGAATTGTCAGGCCTCCGCTCTCCTCTCCTCCGATAACCATGCCATTCTGGCTCATCACCTGGGCAATATATTTAAAACCAACCGGGGTCTCTTCCACCCGGATATCGTGCATCCTGGCAACAGCGTCGACAAAAGAGGTAGTCATAACCGAACGGGCAACCACGCCTTTCCAGTTTCTCGTCTTCACCAGGTGATGCAAAAGAAGAGCTAAAACCTGATTGGGAGAAATGAACGCGCCGTCCCTGTCCACAATGCCAAACCTGTCAGCGTCACCATCCGTCGCCAGCCCCAAATCGCACTTTTCTTCCTTGACCGTTTTCAGCAAATCTCCCAGGTAAAGAGAAGAAGGCTCCGGCGGAGAGCCGCCAAAGAGAACGTCCCTCCAGTTATGAAGCACCTTGACTTCACCGCCCGCCTGTTTAAGGATAGCGTCCAGATAATCCCGCGCCGTCCCGTAAAGTAAATCAACGGCAATTTTTAGCGTCGCTTTTTTTATTACTTCCAGATTAACAAGTTGATTAATTCTTTTTATGTATTCTTCCCGCGGGTCTACGTAATCAATCAGCCCTTTTTCTCTTCCCCTTTCCCAGGAGATATCCCTCACGGAAGACTCGCCTCCCATAAGCAAAGCGCAATTCTTCTCAATAGCATTCGTTGTCTCCGGGAGCGCCGGGCCGCCCCACGAAGGAGAGAACTTTATCCCGTTATACTCGGCAGGATTGTGGGAAGCGGTAAAATTAATCCCTCCCAGGGCGCGCCTTCTTAAAATCTCATAAGCAAGAGCCGGAGTAGGAACGTCCCGCTTCGTAACCAGCGCCTTTATGCCATTAGCTGCCAGAACCGTTGATGAGACTTTAGCGAAATTCTCCGACATAAACCGCGTGTCATAACCGACGACAATCTCTCGCTTATCGCCTGTCGCTTGCTCTTTGAGATAGTTGGCTATGGCCTGAGTTACTAATTTTACGTTGCCAGTAGTGAACTCGTCGGAAATAACTGCCCGCCAGCCGGCCGTGCCAAATTTTATTTGCACCATTCTCTGCCTCGCCAAAATTCGCCGAACTGATTATACCACATCCCCCACAAAAATTCAACCATACGCCTCTTATTCCTTCACGCCAAGAGTCCTCTGAAAATGCTCCAGAGCCTTCCCCCGCGCATACCGGAAGGCAAAAAACGAACCGGTATGCGTAAACGGCAGCCAGATTAACTCCGGCTCACCCGCGCTCGACCAGAATTCTATGGTGCAGTCGCGAGGAACAACGACGTCGTTCACCGTATTAATCATCAAAATATTTTCCGGAGAAAGGTTCCCCACATAGGTTAGCGGGTCAATATCTTTCAATTTCTCGGAAATCAACCGCGAAAACTCATCCTGCGTAATTCCTTTCTTTTTCATAACTCTTTTTCTAAAAGACCGAATAGTCCTCTCCCTCGACTCAGAAAAGAGTTTCGCCAGATTACCCCCGCCCAGGATAAACACATAACTCTTTATCCTCCGGTCAGTCTCAGCCACAAGAGAACTTAAGAAAGCGCCCAGGCTCGCTCCCGTCACTCCCATCCTTTCTGAATCTATCTCCTTTTGACTGACCAGCCAGTCAATACTCCGGCGATAATCAATAATAGTCTTTATGAATCTTCTTCTGACAATCTCCAGATCTCCCTCGCGGTTCAAAAGTCTCTCTCCCCTCTCCAGCCGCAAACAGTTTATTCCCCGACGGACGAGATATTTTGCCATCTTCTTGGAAAAGAAATAGTTACCTCCCGCTATAGGCAAGATAATAACTGCCGGCGAGCTTCCTTCTTTTTCCGTTTGATAATAGTAGCATCTTACCGTGTTATTCTCTCCCGGAGCGGGAAGCGCCGACGGAAAAGTTACCCTCTTAACCACGTATCCTTTCTTTCTTCTAACCAGCTTAACCTCTACCGGAAAGTCCTCCTTCGCATAATTGAAAGGAGAGACGTCTTTAATCTCTTGAGCCATTTTGGACTCTCCTCTTATCCCTTTGTAGGGTATATGGGCGCAAGAAGTAGTCAAAAGAAGAATAGTCAATATTAGAGTAATATAATTAGCGACAGATTTCAATTAAGCTTTCCCATTTAAAAAAGCACACCTTTTCGGTGTGCTGTAAAAATTTATTGGCAGGCCTGGAGGGACTCGCCCCCAGGGCTTGGCAGGCCTGGAGGGACTCGAACCCCCAACCAACGGTTTTGGAGACCGCTACTCTAGCCAATTGAGCTACAGGCCTATTTTAATAATTTCTCAATTAAATCTACCCGGCTTTTTTATATCAAATCTGACCGTCTCTGTCAAGAATTTATTCATCGGCACGTCCCTT
>CAYFRM010000093.1:0-16020 GCA_964345635.1 uncultured Clostridia bacterium | reverse complement strand
ACTGAGCCAGTGCTGTTACCCTGGCAGTAATCGACTGCTGAGTGGTGATACTTGTCGTTGAAGGCGCTTCAAACTTGAACCAGAGTTTCCTCCAGTCATTCTCACTTACGTTGTAGCCCTTCACTCCCGCAGCATCACCGGTTATGGCTAAATCGTCTGCCGTAGCTGTCCTCTCAGCGGTTACGGAAAAGGAATCTTCAGGACCATACTGCCCGGTCGTTGGCGCGGTATCCCTGAATATCGCCGATAGACGATACTGCTCTGACACGGGAGCTCCAGCTGTAACCGATGTCCAGCTGCCATTCGGCTCTGACGGTATCCCTAACTTGAACTTCTCCGTAACGTTCCCGTCATTGGTCACTGCAATGTAGGAGCTCGCTACCGCGTTTCCCCCAGCCGCTATACTCCCGAAATCGTAAGATGTGGGAGCCACTGCTACTGATAATTTCTGAATCTTCACCGTTATCGTGA
This sequence comes from uncultured Clostridia bacterium, assembly GCA_964345635.1. GTDB lineage: Bacteria > UBA6262 > WVXT01 > WVXT01 > WVXT01 > WVXT01. The sequence continues at coordinate 15,549 of CAYFRM010000093.1, read as the reverse complement.
TGTCTGCGCTCTCAGCAGCATAAGCTTGCGATACCAATCCCACCAGGCCTAAAACTAAAAGTACTGCTAATAAGTACCTCATCTAAATCACCTCCCTTCTTTCCTGGCTTTTTCCCTCTCATATCTAGTCCTTTCTTCTTGTAGCAGCAAAGCGTGAGCTTTGCTCTTAGCAGAGCTATCGCTCTGCAGCTACCCATTTATCTGGTCATTACATAAATTCGCGAATTGACAGCGACTCTAATCCTTCCTGTCAGCTGTTTTACCCTGACCAAGAACATCAGATTCTTTTCTCGGTTTTCCGGTCTGTCCGGCACGTTTAGATAGAGCATGACGCGTTCAGAACTCATCGGTGCCACTCTAATGGTCATATTATCGAAGGCAAGATATTTTGGGTCCGGTGTCTCCTCAAATCCCCTCCTTACAGGGCAATCCCCTTCTTTAAGAGCAATACTCTCTATCTGATATCGACATTCCACTTTGTTCGGATTATGGACTGTGAGAGCTTTCCCGAACTGCTCCCAGACATTTACTCTTTTACCCAGCGGAACATCTACCAGGAAAAGGTCATCGGGCATTACCTGAAACACTCCCACTTCGTCACCTTTCCTCCTCACGCCTTCTCTTTCCGCAACAGTAAATAGCAACCGGCTGGCTAACCCCACAGAAATCTGGAGTGGTTTTTCGGGTCTGGGAAGAGTGTAAGAATGGAGATAGACCTGAAATTGTTTCCCTCGCAACTTCTTATCTTTGGGAATGTTAATAAGAACGTCTGTCTCCGCCATTCCACCGGGCGTGACGGTAAAAGTACTCCGCTCAAATATGATCCAGTGGGGATCGGGGAGTGGCTCAAAACCTTCCTTCAGGTCGCTTTTACTGGGTAACATCACTTCTACATTGATGTCCATCTCGTATGGGCTATCGTTCTTAATTCTCAAAGGAAGGTTAATTAGTTCTTTGGTGCTGTAGGTCTCGTCAATTTCAAGATTTTCGATGAAGATGTCGCCGAACGAAGTGGAAAGTCCGCCAGCCTTGACATTTCCCGGAAAAGCCAAACCTAAGAGCAAAGACAAGATTAGAATCGATCTTTTCATCTGTACACCTCCTGATAACTTTTTAATCAATAATTTCTCTCTCATTTCTCCATCTCCTGCCATACCTGGAGTAGCCTCTGTTCAGCCTCTTTGAAATCAGGGTCTACTCTCAAAGTCTTCTGCCAGTTCCGTATTGCTTGCGAATAGTCTCCCTCCTGAGCGTAAAGATTGCCAAGATTGTAGTAACTGAGAGCCACCCCGGGACGCAGTTCAATCGTCTTCTCGTAAAGCTCAATCGCTTTTTTTACCTCCCCCTGTTGATAGATGACGGCTGCCAGATTTGAATAGGCCTCGACGAAATATGGGTCAAACTCAATTGCTTTTTCAAAGCTTTTGATTGCTTCCAGTGAAGTTCTTCTGTTAAGAAATGTATCTGCATAAATATTGGTAACCCCCAGACCGTTATAGGCTAAAGCGTGATAAGGATAAGCAGCAATCTCTTTTTGATATTCGTCGCGAGACTTCCGGAAAAACTTCTCTTTTTCTTCTATTTTTCTTGCATTACCGATCATTTGCTGATAAATTTTGGCTAAATGCATACGATAAAGACCCTCAAAGGGATTGAACCGCACTGATTTTTCCTGTAGAACTATCGCCTGTTCCCAATCTCTATCTGCCTGGGAATCCTGAGCCAGGCGGTCAAATCTGCTGGCTGCGAGAAATCGAAAACAAAAGAGCCATAACAATCCCGTGGCCACGACCACTGCTATTGAGATAGAATATTTTGCCCTTACGGGAATAGAAAAATGGAATTCTCTCTTTTCGCTCTCAGAAAGACTCGCTCCCAGGCCAAAGAAGAACCACAACAATGTTGCCGGAACAAGCGTGCTGAAACTAAACTGGTTATTAATCAGAAGGGCAACACAAGACGCACATAATCCACTCGCTAATAGATTCTTATCTTTCCCCTCACCTTCCATTCCTCTCCCCTCAGGGGAGACGGTTTGGGTGAGGGGGCTTTTGTCTTGTCTTGCGACGTTCAATAAGATTCTAAAGAACGTTAATAACAAAAAGAGGTAAGCGGCTAAGCCGCCTACTCCCATAGTTGCAGCGTATTGGAGGAATTCATTGTGAGCATAACCAGCAGTGCTAAACCGACCGGCCAACTTTTCATAATCCCTGGACATAAACCTGCGAAAACCGACGCCCAGAGTATCCAGACCAAATCCAAGAATCGGACGCTTTAAAGTCATCTTTATTGTCGTCTCCCATGCAGAAAGTCGCGCCGTAACGCCTGGTTCCGTGAAATCTACCGTGGAAACTGCACGCTCCATAATCGGTTTCATCGCGGTAGCTCTCTCTTCTCGACGGAGATATAACCTCGGATAGATAGAAGTCAAAACGATACTTAAGCCTATGATTCCCATAAGAAAGAATGAATTTGCCTTGAGTCGTTTCTTATTCACCATCGAAGCAAAAACCATAAGCCCTACCGCCATACCCAGCCAGGCGGCCCGGGAATAGGTAAAGATAAGAGCGAGAACAGAGATTAGAGTGAGAAAACTATAAGTAATTTTTTTATTTAGTGTCTCTGCTTTAATTAGAAAGATCAGATAAATGGGAATAACCATAATCAAATACGGGCCCAGAAAACTCGGGTTACCAAGAGTGGACCAGACGCGCGGATACGGCTGAGTCCCCCGCCAGACGAAGAAAGTAATTCCCGCAGCTTGCAAAAGAGCATAAACAGAAACGATAACACTCGCAATGAGGAGAGGTTTCAAGATTTTTCTTTTATCTGTAACGTAATTAACAGTAATGAAATAGATCATTCCATAACAGAGAAAACTTAAAAATCCCTCGAAATAGAAGCCGTGCATGCCCCAGAGACTCAAGCGGGGAGAAACGGAAAAGATTGTCGATAATCCACCGATGAACAAAAATATAATTATTGGCAAATTAAGCGGTGTTTTTTGCCAGCCAATTTTCCCTTCTCTCAATACTTTCATCAACCATGCAGCAAAAATAAATAAAGTCACAATCCTCAAAACCGTCACCTTGGGCAATGCGAACGGGTCACTCAGGAAAGGCTGAAATACCAGAGGTAATAGAAAGAATAAGACCAGCATACCCACAGTGATAACCTTTTCTTCATTCAAAAATGCAATCTTCTTCATTTTTGCCTCCTATTACGGATAAGGCTCAGCGGTAATCGTCAATGGAATTGCTTGTGTAGTAGATATATCTGTAGACGTCGGCGCTTCAAATTTGAACCACAGATTCCTTGTGCTATCCACGGGCACATTGAATCCTTTTTGGTCATCAGGGTCACTATCACGAGCTAAAGCTGCCGAGGAAGATGTTCTCTCTGTAGAAACCGAGAATGAGTCTTCGGACAGGAAATCGGATGTGACGGGTTGGGTGGAGCAGAAGATTCCTGAATACCTATATTGTTCAGCGCCCGGGGAAGTTGCTGTTACCGATTCCCAGGTAGCGTTCGGTTCGGATACAATCTTAAGCTTAAACTTCTGTTTTATGTTTCCATTATTGGTCACAACAACCGAACTTACTGTCAAAGCATAGGAGTCGGGTTCCACGACTCCCAGATTGATAGTGTCAGTAGAGATAGAGACGCTGATTATGGGGTTGACCCAGACCGTGGCGCCGTTGGATAGTCCCGACCAGTTGGGGATTTCGTCGGCTGTCCAGATGCGGAAATAGTAGGTGCAGTTGCCGGTAAGACCGGTAATTGTGTGGGAAACCTCAGTGTAGGGGGTTACGCTATGGGTAGGAATATCCACGTCATAAGTATTCGTGCTCCAGGCGATAACATAAGTTGAATAATCAATCCTGTATTTACTTCCATCGGTAAGGGTATTATTCCATCCGTCGTCTCCGGGAGTGGACCAGGAAAGAGTCACATCGCCAGTGTCGCTATCGCATAGCCCGGTTAAATTGGTTATCGCTGCCGGAGAGGTCGTATCCCCACTGGTCTGCGCCCAGGCGGTGGCTCCATTGGAGATACCACTCCAGTTGAGAACTTCATCTGCAGTCCAGATGCGGAAATAGTAGGTCGTTCCTCCAGTTAAGCCAGTGATAACTTTACTCTCGCTATTCCCTGGTGAAGTTGAGGTTGACCATTCCAGGTCAAAGCCAGAAGGTCCATTGAAATCATATGTGGTGTAGGTGGCATATTTTATCCCGTATCTGCCATCAATGATATCGCCTGTCCATCCATCGTCGCCGGGAGCGCTCCAGGACAGTTTCACTTCACCTTGATTATCTCCAGTTAGTCCGGAAAGATTGGTGATTGCTGATGGCGCCTGGGGAGTGCCAACTGTGGACACATATACGCTCTCCACAGAAGCCCACCCGCCAGCATTCAATGAAGTATCTATTGCCTGCACTGTCCAGTAGTACGTGGTGTCGGCTGTTAATCCTATTGACGAAATCCTTACTCCATACACAGAATTAGTCAGTTTTGGCCTTAAATAGTTACCCATCATGGGAGAGCCATATATTCCCGTGACCACACTGCTGGAAGCAGAAACTTCCGTTCCTGTGCCTACCCTGATATTGTAGTACAACCCGGCTTGCGGAGTGGGATTAGTGCCTCCGTCAGTTGCTGAACTCCATGATAATTTAATTATTCCTTCGTTATAAATACCGGTTAAATTTTGAGGCAGTCCCGGTAGTGTGTTGGCATTGTCGCATTCTGCCTCCATGTTCTTATAGATAATCAGTCTCCTATTACCTAAGTCATCTTCTCCACTAACAGCCAGGTCTAAATCGCCATCATTGTCATAGTCCCCAAAGGCTATGGAACTGTATCTTACTCCATCCGTGCCTCCCATGGGATTCTGGGCTTCAGTGAAATTGCCGTTGTCGTTCTTGAATAGAATCAGCCTTTTATTACCTAAGTCATCCCATCCCCCGACAGCCAAATCTAAATCGCCATCATTGTCATAGTCTCCAAAGGCTATGGAACTATAATATACCCCTTTATCCGTCCCTCCCATTGGATTCTGGTCCTCAGTGAAATTCCCATTGTTGTTCTTGAATAGAATTAGCCTTCTATTGCTTAAGTCATCATATCCACTTACTGCCAGGTCTAAATCGCCATCATTGTCATAGTCTCCAAAGGCCAGGTAACTTTGATATACCCCCTTATTCGTCCCTCCCATTGGATTCTGGTCACTGGTGAAATTGCCATTGTCGTTTTTGAATAGAATCAGCCTTCTATTTGTGCCATCATATCCACTTACTGCCAGGTCTAAATCGCCATCATTGTCATAGTCACCAAAGGCTATGGAACTATACCTTACTCCTTTTTCCGTCCCCATCGGTTCCCCGACAATCTGAAAAGTCCCTGCCTGAGCTGTAGTCTGGTTGGAGAGGCTCCAGTTTAAACAAGGGTCGTGTGCTTTTATGCGGAAATAATAGGTCGTCTCTGGATTAAGTCCGGTTATTGTCTCCGTTTCCGGAGTCCCATAAGGACCTGTGGTGGCGCGGCTACTCTTCCATACTGTTGCTGTATCCCACTCAAAAGGCGAGGTGGCACTATATCTTATGTTATAAAAACTCGCCTGACCTTGCGTGCCGTTATCTCCGGGCGCTGTCCAGGTTAGGAGTATCTGGACTGCTGTTTTTGCCTCTAAATCAGTTATTGTTGAAGGGTCAATATCCTCAATGTATGCCCAGGCATTAGCAGGATTGGAGACCGTGGACCAATTGGGTATCTCATCTCCTGTCCAGATACGGAAATAGTAAGTAGCTCCGGGAGTCAAATTTTCAACTACTCGGCTCTGGCTTGCACCAGGTGTTGTACATGTTGTCCATTCAATATCATAATCGCTAACATTCCAGTTATAATTAGAGTCTTGGCTATATTTAATCCGATATTTTCCACCAAGAATATCCCCACTTGTCCCATCATCTCCTGGCGCAGTCCAGATGAGTTTTACTGTTCCGCCAATATCACCGGTTAAGGCGGAAAGATTAGTAATTGATGCTGGAGGAGTAGTATCCTCAGCATAGGTGAAGGTAACATAAAGAGTGGGTGCAGGATTAACTGTTCCATATCTTGAAGAATAAATCTTATCCGCTTCATTGAGAGTTCCCTCGTCGTTTTTCAATCCAATGGCAAACCAGTTAGTGGTCAGGTTGGACTGTAAATCAGAAACAGCGGTAGAACCCAAATCTATCTGTTTACTTTCACCTACTTCAGGGAATGTAGAATGACTCAATACATATCCATTCCCATCAGCAGCATCGTCCCAGATGGTATTATTCCCACCCCCGGGAGCAGTTTGGTCAGGCTGAGCGGAAGGTTGATTTTCCATCTGGTAGATGGAGCAATCAGAGGATGCATCATTGCGCTCTCCCTGATACTTAAATACCACATCAGTAATAGTGGCATCATCGGGTATTGAAGAAATATCCCATTCTATAAAGCCGCGATCGTACCATTCAACAGTCTCAGGCACGGTAACTTTACCATATTGCATAACTATATCTACGTTGGATACTTTCCTGTTATACTCATCTGGAGCAGGCGAACCACCTGTATCTTTAGCGTTAATATATCCCTCGATTGTTGATGCACTTAGAGTCACTGTCCCTGTGCTGGGCGCTCCTGGAAATGCAGTTGCTCCATTGGACAAGGGCGACCAGTTAGGCACTTCATCAGCAGTGTAAACCCGGATGTAATAGGTAGTCTGATTGAGACTGTTGAGAGTATAGGATTGTGGGTCTCCTGGTGAGGTGCTGGTAGAAAACTCAATCTTGTAATAATAAGTGGTGAAGTTATATAATGGGTCAGTAGAATAATCAATCCTGTATTTCCCGCCGACAATAGGGTCTTGATAGCCGTTATCTCCCGGCGCTGACCAGGAGAGATTTATCTCTCCTACATTACTTCCTGTAAGCGCACTCAAATTAGTAATCGCTCCCGGCGGGGTAGTACCCGCTCCAACTTCTCCTGGCAATACAGAAAAGAGGAAGTTGATAACCAGAAATAGTAACCCTATGAGAATGATTTTCTTACCCTTGCGGTCCATTATCAAATAACCTCTTTTTTTCACTTCGCCCCTACAGATTCCGTTATGTCATCCGGCTATGGATTTTGCTAAGTCTTCTCTGATGTCCTGCAGAGTGCGGTTCTTTTCAGCAATAGATTTAATCCGCTGAATTCTGGCTAAGGTCTCTTCCCGGTGATAGAGCCTGTAGCCCCCCGGGGATAGCTTTTCAGCTACTGGCAGGAGCCCCATATCCGTATAGTAACGAATAGTGGAACGGAGCACTCCCGCCTCCCTGGCCATTTCTCCGATCTTGAGCAAACCCATCCTTAGTCTTTCTCGCTTGCACATTTTTTCTCATCTCCTTTCGTTTGGTTTCGAAAAGCGAGTAGTGCCACTTCTCGCTTTTGGACAAAAAAAGCCGGGTCTGTCGACCCGGCTTAAAATTTCAAATTAATTATAGTTATTTAAAATTGTCACAATGACAGAATTCAATATGATACAGCTCCTGTTTTATTGGTCTATCTTTCCCGCTAGCCAAAGGACCCGTAAATAAATGGGTCTTTTGTCGCCATAAGACCCACTATAAGGTTACCCTAAATATACGGAAATTAAAGCGAATTTCTGGCGAAATTTCGGAGGGTATGGTAGCGGCAAAGCGAAGCTCTGCCAAAAGGAAGGCAAAGCTTACGCTTTGATGCTACAAACGGGCGATTAATCATAAGGGTGGGCGTTTTGGCCGGTTGGAATTGGGGATTTTAGGCCCTGAGCATATAGCCTATTCCTGTCACGGTTTCTATCTGTCCCTTTGCTCCAGGGCCCAACTTCTTACGGAGGGTTTCAATATGCTTGTTGATTGTGCGGGGGTCTCCCAGATACTTCTCTTCCCAGACACTCTTCATTAGGTATTTTCTGTCTAAAGCCCTTCCTCTCTTCTTCATCAAGACATAAAGAAGGGCAAACTCCTTGGGAGCCAATTTGACCGGTTTATTCCTTACCGTAAGAGTCCTGGTGGTCAAATTGATTACGATATTCTTGCATTTCAGGATTTCCTCAGGCTCTTCTCTGTAGCTTATTCTACGCAAAATGGCTCTTAATCTGGCTAAGAAAATATCGAAATCGACAGGTTTCGACAGGCAGTCATCGGCACCGATTTCCAGAGCTCTAATAAGGTCTTTCTTTTGGGAACTATTGCTGATAATAACCACGGGAATGTCCCTGAGCCTTCTTTCCTGTTTTATCCGTTTACACATTTTTAAATTATCTTCGAGAGAAAAACCATAATTTAGAATTATCAGTTCTGGCTCGACCCCCAGAATTTTCTCCTTAAAACTCGATTTTCCCTTAACCTGGTAAAGTGCAAAAGCACGCTTCTCCAGAGTCTTTCTTAACCCGGAAGCGGTCTTGGGGTCATCGCCAAGTAATAATATTCTTCCTTCAATCATAAGATGTTCCTTCCCGGACGTTCGGATGGAGTGTCAAGCGAAAGCTTGACCGAGCAAAACTCTCGTTTCACACTCCAATTATTCCAGTTTGAATTTTAGGGTGATTGTTCCCCACTGGACTATCTGCTTCTCCTTGGCGGAAAGAGGCTCAAAAAGCCATTTCTTCATCGCCTGGCCGGCAATCTGGTCCAGGTCGGGATATCCTGTAGTCTGAGTTACCTCTACTCTGTTGACTAATCCATCAGGCAGGACCCAGAACTTTAAGCGAACCTCTCCGCTCACTCCTGCCTCTTCTGCCCACTTCGGATATTGTGGGTAGACCCGCCGGACGATTCCCCTGCGCGATACAGGACCGGTTATGGCAAACTCTTCGGCCTCACCCTTTCCTACAAAAATAGATCCTCTATCGCGGACTCCGGGCGCAATCTTGACTCCTTCCATGGTGAACCTATCTTCACCCGGAAGCATCGATATTTTCTCTCCCCATTCGGGCTCAGGGGCCGGAACTTCTGTCAGGGTAATCTTCGTTTCCGGTCCCAGAATTGCCAGGGGCTCTCCCTCTCCCGGTGTCCAGACATCGACTCCGGGAGCAGGACGAACGTCGGTTCTGGGCCTGGCAAGCGCCAAAGACTTTGGGTAACCGGGCTCACTGGGCCTTGCCGCCGGAAATGAAACTAAAGAGACTTCCACAAATCTGACCGGAGGTCTGTGGCGCTGGGTGATGGGAATATATATCAGCATTATCAAATGAAAGACAAAAGAAATAAGTAGTGAAAGCCGGAAATTGCGGTCTGCAAACATTCCTCTCTCCGTAAGTCTATAGCAATTTTGGTTCTGTGGCAATTGCTAATCTATTGGCTCCGTTCAGTTTTGCGATATCCATTGCGTGCACTACGAGGCCGTGTTTAACTTCCTGGTCGGCTTTAATAATTAGTAATCTATCTTTCCTCCGGGCAAAAGCAGCCTGTAACGCTTCCCCCAGTTCGTCCAGGGCAACCGGCTCTTCGTTCAAAAAAAGTATGTTCTCGGCGGTGATCGTTAAAATAAGGTCTTTCTTCAACTGAATCTCAGAAGTAACTGCCTTGGGTAGTCTAACCTGGATGCCCGGCTGGACAACGAAAGAAGTAGATAACATGAAGAAAATCAGGAGTAGAAAGACGACATCGGCCATGGGTGCGATATCGAGACGCGTGCTAAGAGGTTTTGGTTTTCTAAATTGCATTTTCTTTGCCTCCTTATGTGGCCACCAGAATTCTAATCAATTCTTTACAATATCTCTCAATCTCAGAGACAAACTTATCAACGCGATGGACAAAATATCTATAGAAGAGAAGCGTGGGAATAGCAATGAGTAACCCGGTTGCCGTGGTAATCAACGCTTCGGAAATGCCCGAAGCTACAATCGCCGGAGAAGTGGCGCTGGCAGCGGCAATCGAATCGAAAGCGCGAATCATTCCTATAACCGTTCCCGTGAACCCCATCAAAGTAGATACTGCGGCAATGGTCGCCAGAGCAGGCAGATAGCTCTCCAGGAAAGGAACCTCCTCTGAAGCTTGCGCCTCAAACGCATCTTCCATCGCTTTCTGCCCCTTGTCATACTGGGAGAGACCTGCCTTCAATATGGAAGCAACCGGTCCCCTGGAATTATTGCATACAGCTACTGCTTGCTCGACCCTCTTTTGATCAGCCAGCCCCTTGATTCTACTCATTAGTTCCCTCTCGCCAGTTCTTGCTCGTGAAAGGACCCGAAGCCTGTTGATGATTATCGCCAGAGCCAATACCGAAGCGAGAAAAAGAGGATACATCATTATCCCCCCGCGTAAAAAATAGTTAAGCATTTTAGCCTCCCTTTGGAAAAAGTAGCCTGTCCCCTTTTCTTTAGAATTTTAGTTTAAGTCCTCCGAAGAATTTGCTATGGTCCAGTGGATACCCGAACCTGTCAGCATACTTCTCCTGCAATAGATTCTCTCCCTGAACAAAAACAAGAAGCTGCTTTGCCACCCGGTACGAGATTTCCGTTTCCACCGTCCAGTAGAAAGGTAAAGAATCAGTGCGATTGTAATATCTTTCGCTCTGCATCAGGACCGATAGAACTACGCTTAACGCTTTATAGGAATAGAGTGACGAAATTTTAACCGAATGTACCGGTCGGTACGGCACTTTCTCGTCCGGTCGGTCTTCGTCTTCTGTTTTCTCGTATACGTATTTCAAACGCAGACTAAAGTCCGCTACTCCTTGACTAAAATTCTCTCCAAAGTCATAAACAAAGGACGCTTCCACGCCTTGCGAGAACACGTTGGCGATATTTTGCCAGCTTCCTGTACTCCCGTTATCGGAAAGAGCAATCAAATTCCTGAATTTCCTCTGAAAGAAGGAGATGTTGCCGTACAGGTTCTCGTTGAATTTGTACTCCATACCTTCTTCCAGGGAAAATTTCCTTTTCTGGGGAATAAGGTCCAGATTGACGCCAGTATAGTCGCTATCTATGTAGAGTTCATCAAAGAGAGGAACTGCCATTTCCGGTCGATATTTCACCCAGAGGTTGAAATTAGGAATCAACTCGTAAGAGATTCCGCCCCGGGGATAGAAAAGGGAAGTAAAGGGCTTACTCTTCTCTTTATATTCCACCCCCAGATTGGCCCAGAGTTTGTCAAAGAGGAGAAACTCGTCACTGAAAGAAACGTAACTGATTGAGTAACGCCTGCTATTGTCACCTAATCTAATCCTCTCCTGATATAGTTGCGCTTCCAGGTTCAGCAAGTTCCTTTCCGTAAAACCAATCCTCGCCTGTAACCTGACTCCTCCTATTTCACTTTTTGCCTTATCGTCGTTCTCCAGATTTGCCACTTGACCGAAGAACTGACACCCCAGACTGCTTCCTTCTCTTATTTTTCCCTCCGCTCCGAATTCCAGGTTGTACAGGTCTGCCTTCTGAGTAATGGCAGAATTGGACAGGCGATAATCTTTCCGGAGACCGGAAGTTGCAATTTTCAAATCGAGCTTTTCGCGAGGCTTGAATCCAAATTCCAAAAACGCATTGTCATGATTATACCGTCTGCCGGGAAATTCTCCGTCTGTCTTATATTTTCCTATACCCAGAAGATAATAAGTCTTGTCGCTGATCTGTCTGCCGTAACTGAGGCTAGCCCTCAGAGCGTCAAAACTCCCGTAGGCAAAACCGAATTCAATAATTCCTTCCTTCCTTTGAGGAGGAAGGGATAGGGGAGAGATTTTTGCCATTGGCTCCGGGCTAAGTTCCACTTTTTTCAAAAATGGCTGATCGATGAGTGGCTGCCTTTCCGCGCCTATGGTGACCCGGGACTGGTCTTCCCCGATAATTACCACCTCCGGTAACTCGAAAGCAGGCTTCTCCTCGGTCGGCTTCTCCTCCTCAGCCCCTGCTGATGGTTCCCACAAAAAAAGAAAGATTGAAATTCCTATGAAAAAGATAGTTTTTCTTATCGGCATACTATTTATCGGCTATTAGCTCCAGCTCCGTCCTTGCTTTCTTCGCCCACTCGCTTTCCGGATAATTTTCTATGACTTTCTTATATGCTTTTCTCGCCTCTTCCCAGAACCTTTGTTTCCCGTTAGATTCCCCGGCCATATACTGCGCGGGAGCGGCAAAATACGGGTATTTGTTATAAAGATAGACCACCTTCAAATATTCAACCACGGCATTGTGGTAATCTTTACGGAAATAGTAACAGTCACCTATCCTCTTCTGCGCCTCAGCCCCTACTTCGTTACGCGCTAAATTCGTAGCCAATCTGTATTTTTCTATCGCCTTTTTATAGTCTTTCTTTTCCTCGTAAGAAATCCCCTCTCTCAGGTGTATTCTGGCCGCAGCTATTGACTGCGGATACTCCCGGAGCGTCTTCTGAAAAGCCTCTACCGCCAGCTCCTTATTGCCCAACTTCTCATAACTCTGTGCAATCCTGTACTGGGACTCACTGGAGAAAGTATCTTCCGGGAAACTGGCGAGTTTTTTCTCGTATTCCGCTATTGCCTCAACATATTTCCCTTGCACAAAATAGCATTCGCCGATGCGGAATTTGGCTTCACCGGCGAGGTCGCTATCGGGATAGCTGGTTATTAGCGTCCGGTAAGTGTCGGCTGCTTCGTCATAGTTGCCCGCCCTGTACTGACTCCAGGCCAACCAGTAGCGGGAATCGTCGGCGAGAGGGGAGTCGGGAAAATTCTCCGCTATAGAGCGGTAAATCCTTGCCGCTTCGCCAAAATTATCCCGGCTGTAATAGTATTCTCCCAGGCGATACCTCGCTTCTACGTTCAACCGGCTCTTCGGATACTTCTCGATAAAATCCCTGTATACCTTGACTGCCTCATCTTCTTTTCCCTGAGCGTGGTAACTCCAGCCAATAGCGTAATAGGCAAACTCCGCTATCTCCTTTTGCGGATACTGATCGATGACTTTCCGATAATTCTTTATCGCCTGCTCGTATCGTTTTTGGTTATAAAGTGCGTCTCCAATTCTAAACAGGGAGTCTGCGGCAATGGCGCTGTCAGGATATTTGGCTACTACAGTGTTAAAGTGGAGAACTGCCTCGTCGTATTTTTTCTGCTTGAAGTATGACCAGCCAATGTAATAGATGGCTCGGTCAATGACATCGCTGTTTTCGAATTTCTCTCTCAAACTGTCGAGAGCTTCGATTGCCTTCTCGTATTTATCTTCTTTATAATAAGCCAGACCGATGTGGAATCTTATGCGGTCTTCGATACCGCTCTGGGGATAGTTCTTGAGAGCGAGGTTGTAGGCGTTATGCGCTTCACCGTACTTCTTCTGGCTCACCAGACAGTTCCCTATTTCCAACTGCGCCCGGGGAGCCAACTCGCTTTTCGCATAGGTGGTAACGATTGCCCCGTAAGCCTTGATAGCGGAAACGAAATCGCCCTTTTCGTAAGAAGACCTGCCCCAGCCAAAATAGGCATCATCAGCCAAACCGCTGCGGGGATAACGGTCAATAACTTCCCGGTAAACCTTCCCGGCAAAATCAAAATCTCTCTTTCGAAACAAAGATTCAGCAATCTGGAACTTCGCTTCCGCTCTCAACTTGCTATCGGGGTACTTCCTTTCCATTTCCCGGAAAGCGTAGATGGCGTCATCGTATTGCCCTTTCTTATAGAAACACCAGCCCTTCCAGTAGAAAGCGTCATCAGCCAGATTACTTTTGGGAAAATTTTCTATCAATAATCGGTATTGCTCGGTTGCGTCGTCGTATTTCTTTTCATAATAGAAAAGATTCCCGATCATATAGAGCGCTGAGGGAACCAATCCCGATTTGGGATACCCGGTTATCATCTCGGAAAAAGCCTTCCTCGCCTCAGCAAGCTTTCCCTGCTTCAGGTAGCTCCAGCCAATAGACTGCTGCGCCTTTTCTGCCTGGCCGGAACGAGGATAGACTTTAATGACTTCCTGATAAGCAACAATTGCTTTCGGGTAGTCTCCTTCCCGGTAGAACGCCTCGCCGATTTGATACAGCGCCGCTCCTCGCAGGTCGCCGGATTCGGTAATAGTCAATACTTTCTGATACGCTTGTCTGGCCAGAGAGTACTTTTTCTGTTCCAGGAAAGATTCTCCCATCTTAAACTGGGCTTGAGGAAGATATGTTGATTGGGGATACTTTTTGAACAGTTTCTCGTATTCGGGTATGGCTAACTTATAATTCCTATGGTAAAACCGACACTCTCCCATAAAAAATTGGCTCGCATCGGCAATACTACTTTGGGGAAAAGATTTAACCACTTTGGAGAATTCAAGCAAAGCCTGAGAATATTTCTCTTGCTTGAAGAAAGAGAAACCTTTGGAATAGTGGACATAGTCCATATGTTTGAACCGGGGATATTTCTTGATAATCTCGTCATAACCTGAAATAGCCTCTCTATACTTTTCCTGATTGAAATAAGACTCGGCAGTATAATATTTCGCTTCCGCCACCAGGTCGCTCTTGGGATACCTGCGGATGAAATCCTGATAGAGCCTGATTGCTTCGGAATAATTTTTCGCCATGTACTTACAGTCAGCCAGGCGAATGGCGCTTCTGAGAGCAAACTCTGTTCCCGGATGCGAACTTATCACCTTGCCATACCCGACGAATGCTCCCGCATAATCTCCGTCCTTGAATAAGGCTTCCGCCTTGTAGAATCTCGCCTCGGGAAGTTTCTTGCTTTCCGGGTAATTTCTCTCAAACTTATCCAGTTGCTCCGCTGCCAGTTTATACATCCCGTCGCTATAGAGACTCATACCAAAATTGTATAAGTCCTCTTCTTCGCGAGAAGCAACCTGACCGGAAACACTATCTGTGGAAAAAACAAACAGTAGAAGAAGAATTACCAGTATTTTTTTCAACAACATATAAGTTACCCTGATTTGAATTATAGCATAAAACTATTTGTAAATCAAATATGCCAACCGACGCAGAATATTATGCTAAAAAGTTAACCCCTGTCAATATTTTACATAACAGGGGTTAATTTAATGAACTCTTATCCCCTTGCTTTCTTTACTTCCTCCAGAAATTGTTTTGCTTTCTGGGTCAGAACTTCAAACTTTCCCTCAGCCACTGCCTTCTTGTCCACTAACGCTGTTCCCACGGCAATGGCGCACGAGCCGGCTTTAATGAATTCGCCGGCGTTCTCTAAATTTACTCCCCCTGTAGGCAAGAGGAGAATTTGCGGCAGGGGACCTTTAAGCGCCTTAATATACTTCGGACCCCCCAACTGCCCTGCGGGAAATATTTTCACAATGTCCGCTCCCATCTCCCAGGCATGGACAACCTCCGTGGGGGTCATCGCCCCCGGAATTGCAATCTTGGTATACCTCTTGCATATCTTGATTACCTCTTCGTTTAACGAGGGCGCCACGACAAACTCCCCTCCGGCAAGGATGGACGCCCTGGCTGTTTCGCCGTCGAGAACGGTGCCCGCTCCTAAAAGCACTTCCTTTCCGAACTTCCCCGCCACTTTCTCCATCACTCCGATAGCATTGGGAACGGTCATTGTTATTTCAATAGTCTTGATCCCGCCTTCCCTTATGGC
>CAYFRM010000092.1:0-17974 GCA_964345635.1 uncultured Clostridia bacterium | reverse complement strand
GGAGTCTCTTCCTCTAACTGGCGGCCAGGAGGAAGAGTCGCATAAGTGTCTACTTCTTTTTCGGGTAATTCTTTTTGTTCTTCCAAATTGGGCGCTCCCCTCTTAAAACTTATTCTCGTTCCGTCCTTTTCCCATAGAAGCTCTGTGATATCGGCTTCTTTTATAAGATTAACAAATTCCCTTATTTGCAATAATTCTTTCGTTTTCTTATTACTGTTACTTTTGCTCTTCTTCTTTTTCATATCATCTTACCCCCTCAGAAACTTTTTGATTCCTTATCCATCAAAGGGCTAACAAATAAAGAGGCCACTTCTACCAGTGGCCAAAGATTCTGTCTGAAACTATACTCTTTCGATATATTTTCCCGTCTGCGTGTCCACTCGGATTGTATCACCGGTATTAATAAATAGAGGGACCTGGACTTTTGCCCCTGTTTCCACTTGCGCCGGCTTGGTCACATTAGTGACGGTATTGCCTTTCTTTCCCGGTTCCGTATAGGTAACCTTAAGTTTCACGGAGTTTGGCATTTCTACCCCGATCACCCGCCCCTTGTAGATAAGAACTTCTACTTCCATATTCTCCTTCAAAAACTGTGTGCCCTCGCCTAACTCTTTTTGAGTAAAAGGAATCTGTTCAAAAGTTTCCATGTCCATAAAATTGTAATTATTTCCATCCCTGTATAAATACTGTTTTTTTCTCCTTTCCAGGAAGGCCTGTTCAAACCTGTCTTCAGGACGAAAAGTCTTTTCCATAATCCGCCCTGTGGTGAGGTTCTTCAATTTTGTCCGCACCATAGCCCCGCCCTTTCCAGGTTTATGGTGCTGAAACCATATAATAGTGAATATTTGGCCGTTGTGTTCAATATTAATACCGTTCTTAAAATCCCTGGCTGAAATCATATGCTATATCCTTTTTCACTACGTTAATACTTCACTGCCTTTTTTCGTAACCAAAACCATATCTTCTATTCTTATTCCGCCAAAGCCCGGAATATAGACTCCCGGCTCAACGGTCAACACCATCCCGGCTCTCAAAACCTCCTTGTTGTTTTCTTCCACCCAGGGGAATTCATGGACATCCGCCCCGATCCCGTGGCCAGTCCTGTGAATGAAATAGTTGCCCAGACCAGCGCGGGCAATTACCTCCCTGGCCGCAGAATCGATACTCGAACACCTGACTCCGGGCCTTATCTTTCCTATGGCAGCTCTCTGGGCCTGGCGTACTACCTGGTAGATTTCTCCGTATTTGCCTTTGAATTCAAAGGACAATCTTTCCGCGAGACCTTCCCGTTTGTTATCTGTAATTATATTCAAAAATAGTGACCTTGTCAAGTCGGAACAGTAACCTTTGTAGACACATCCCATATCAATAAGAAGGCAATCACCCGGCCCTATCTTCCTCTCCCCTGTCCTGTAGTGGGGATAGGCAGTATTCTCCCCGGAAGCGACTATAACTTCAAAAGAAGTCCTCTCGGCTCCTCTCTTTTTCATGAAAGATTCGAGTTGACAAGCAATGACTCTTTCTTTCATTCCTATTCTAATCCTTTCTCTTATGAACCGAAAAGCCGCCGCGCAGATACGGGCACTCTTTCTTATGAGGCGCACTTCTTCTTCTGTTTTGATTTGCCGCATTCCCTCTACCAGGTCATTCAAAGGCGCTAACGTGACTCCCTTCAAAGCCCTTTCCATCTCCTTATGTCTTTTAATTGAAATTCCTCCTGCTTCGAAACCCAACCTTCTTATTTTCTCTTGACTGAGAAATTTCTCCAGCTCGGGCAAAAGTCTATTCCCGCAGCCTACCACTTCCAGGTTTCTTACCGCCTGCTTAGCCTGCTCGTACAATAACCGGGGAACAAGAATTATTGCCCTTCTTTGAGTCACCAGGGCTAAGCTACCTTCCGCTCTAAAACCGCCCAAATAGAAAAGGTTGGAAGGACTACTGATTAAGAATCCCCCCACCCTCTTCTGTCTTATAATCTCTCTTAACTTTCCCAGTCTATCAACCATATCATTCTTCATCATTTTAAAACCCTGAAATTCGAAAGATAGTTCGCGAAGAACTCTTGGAATTTTCAGCCAAAAAACCAGGACGGCTGATTCCCCTAATGCGAAGAGATTTGGTGTAGCGAGCATTAGAATTTTTAGCCAAGAATCGAAAATCAGGGTTTATCCGAAACTGACCGAAGGGAATTTCGGTAAACCCCTGAGATTTTTGGCGGTGCTCAAAGAGCAAAAAATTGTCAGCGAGCGAACCAAATTCTAATCATTACCGAGCGACTGCGATAACTATCCCCACCTCTCAACACCCCAGGGATGAAGGGATAGTTGCAGGAGCTTCAAATCCGCCAGGTTTGGCGTGAGCGCTGGCGGATTTTAGAGCGAGGTTTTGCTGACCGAGCGACTCCGATAACTATCCCTTCATCCCCACTGCTGCTCTCAATGCCATAAGATACCCTTCCGGACCGAAACCGCAAATCTGCCCGACAGCCACCGGCGCAATCAAAGACTTGCGGCGAAACTCCTCGCGCGCATAAATATTTGATAGATGAACCTCGATAGTGGGAATCCCCGTAGCCACAATAGCGTCCCTGACAGCCACACTCGTATGGGTATAAGCAGCGGGATTAATGATTAAAAAGTCGAATTTACCTTTGGCTTTTCCGATAGTATCCACAATCTCGCCCTCATGGTTAGATTGGAAGAACTCCACCTCGCATTGCAGTTCTTTAGCTAACTTAACCATTTTCTCGTTAATTTCCTTTAGAGTAAGCCTGCCATACACTTCCGGTTGCCTCTTACCCAGAAGGTCAAGATTGGGACCATTAATTACTAAAACCTTCATTTGTCCTCCCGACAATTATATAAACTATTCCCTCAGCCCTGTAACTACTTCTCTCACAATATCTTCCGACACATCGTTCCTCACTATGACTTTTCCTATCTTCTCCGGCAAAACGAACCTAACCTTTCCTGCACGCACTTTCTTATCCAGAGAGAGGGCTTGTACGATACTATCCACGCTTAACCGAGCTTCTATTCTCACCGGCAAGCCAGCTTTTTCGATCAAATGTTCGATTCTATCTCTTTCCTCTTTTTTCAACATCCCCATCTTCTCCGCAATCCTGCACGCGCCAACCATGCCAATTGCCACAGCCTGACCATGCTTGTACTTCTTATAGTCGGTAAGAGCTTCCAGCGCATGGCCCAGGGTATGACCAAAATTGAGAATCGACCTCAGCCCTTTTTCCTTTTCATCTTTTTCCACCACTCCCGCTTTGAGCTCGCAACAGCGACCCACAACCTTCTCCAACACTCCCATATCGAGTTCCTTCAACTTTCCCATCTTCTTTTCCAGATATTCAAAGAACTTCTTATCAAGAATAATACCGTATTTAATCACCTCAGCCATTCCCACTTCCATCTCCTCAACCGGCAGCGTTTTCAAAACGGCGAGGTCGATATAAACGAGAAACGGCTGATAGAAAGAGCCCACCAGGTTTTTACCTTCCGGAAGATTGACTGCCACTTTACCCCCGACGGAACTGTCCACCTGAGCCAGTAGAGTAGTGGGAACCTGAACTATGGGGAGACCCCGCATAAAGGTCGCCGCAACGTATCCCGCCAGATCGCCAATCACTCCGCCTCCCAGTCCCACTATGATAGATTGCCTCTCCAACCTGTATTCCACGCACTTTGCGTAAAGTCTACTTGCCTCGGTCTGTGATTTATGCTCTTCGCCGTCGGGAACCCGGGCCACAAAGACTTGAAATCCGGACTGCAGCAAACTCCTCTTCACCGTCTCCAGGTAGTATTCCGCGATCGTGGGATTGGTGACAATAAGGCTCTTAGTCCCTTTCGTGTATTTCTTGAGCACTTCACCCATCGCTTCCAGGGGATAACCTATAAGAATATGGTAACTCTTTTCACCCATCCTTACTTTTACTGTTCTCATCTGTTGTCTCTCTCGGACACAAATTTTATGATCTCGTCCACAACTTCTTCTATTCCTTTACGGGAAGTATCTATCATCCTGTTACATCTTTTATAGAACTTTTTTCTCTTCCTTAAGAGTTTTTCTATTTCCTTTACCGGATTATCCACATTCAGTAGCGGCCGATAATTCGTTTTACTTGTCCGTTTCAGAATCACTTCCGGGGTAGCGGTTAAGCATATAATCGCCCCATTTCTTTCCAGCTCTTCCATATTCTCACTTTTCTGGACCACTCCCCCACCGGTGTCTATTACGAAATTATCCAGCATTGCCACACACTTAACGGCTTTCGTTTCCAACTCCCGGAAGTAGGGTTCGCCGTTTCTCTGGAAAATCTTAGGTATCGACATCCCCACATCTTTTTCAATCATCTCATCAGTACTGATATATTTCATGCTTAATTTTTGGGCTAACTTTTTGCCCACAATCGTCTTGCCCGTGCCCATCATCCCTGTCAACACAATGTTCATTTAAGTCTCCAAAATTTCCCTAATTACGAAATTTAAGTATACAATTTTTTAAGGAATAAGACAAGTGTAAAAATTACTGCAGAAGAAGTGTGAGGAAAGCGATGCTTGGGGAACGCAAAATTTACTTGCACTGCTTGCAGGTCGGGTATTATACGGGGTAATGGAGAAAGGAAAAGATTAACCTGATTCTTGCCCTCCGGATATTTCTTCCAGCCGCTTCTTCAATTCCTGTATTTCTTGCTCTTTTTGTTCTCTTTCAATGCGGAATTGTTCTTCCAGTTCCGCCATCTGCTTCTTGAGTAAATTGTTTTCTTCTTCTTTGCTTTGCAGTCTCAGTTCCAGCTCTGCCTGTTCGGGTCCAACTCTACATTCTTCTCCTCCTTCCATCTGTTGTAACTCTCCCCCTCCTATAATTAGCTCACTTTCTGTTTCCTTCTTCGCCATTTCCTTGTTCTCCAGTATATGCCTGAACTGGAGTTGTATTTTTTCCACCTCTTCTTTAAACAGAGTCATTTTGCCTTCCCATCGTTCTATTGCTTTACTGATTTCTTGTCTTTTTTCTTCTGCCAGTTGTTTTAGCTTCGCTTCCTCGGACAATAACTTTTCCAAATCGGTCAGTTCATCGTTCAGTAACTTTTTCAGTTGGTCCTTCTTATCCTCCATTCTTCCTCCCGGGTTCTCAGAATTTCTCTCCTTCCGCCTTGTTTTCACCGCTCCAAACATTTTATTCCTCCTGTTAACAATTTTTTTCTATTGCGCCGAATTCTTATAGCTTATTTGCTCTACTGAAAGTCTCTGTAGAATTTGCCAAAGTATAGTCACATATTTCTGTAAAGCTCTTTCTGACACCCGTATTATTTATTCTTGTTATTTCCTTCTTGGCTTTTTCTATGTATTCAACTATTTTCCCGGCGCAACCATACATAATCTGATACTCTTTTATCATTCCCTTCACCGTAGTAGCTACTACATCATCTCGCTCAGAGGAGATAAATTCAATAATTTTCTTCCGGACTTCCCGGGGAGTCGAACTCAACAAGTAAATCAAGGGAAGGGTTACTTTACCCTTGCGCAAATCCGACCCCAACGACTTCCCCGTAACCTTTTCGTCCCCTACGAAGTCGAGGCAATCGTCAACAATTTGAAAAGCTATGCCCAGATTTATGCCATAATTGACCAATGCCTCAATCTCATTTGCTCCCGCTCCTCCCATGCATCCACCCGAGAAGCAGGAAAACGAAAACAAAGACGCGGTTTTCTTCTCTATAATGGAGAAATAATCTTCTGCACTTAAACCCCAGTCATAGGCCCGATTTATTTGCTTCAATTCGCCCTCGCAAATGAGATTCACGGTATTTGCCAATGCGCAAACAATTTCGGGAAAGCCCAGTTGAGACAACACTCTGAATGACCGGGAAAACAAGAAATCGCCGAACAGCACGGAAATCTTATCCCCCCACCTGGTGTGAAGATTTGGTCTATGCCTCCGCAGAGCCGTTTCGTCAATTACATCATCGTGAATTAAAGTAGCAGTATGAATCAATTCTATTACCGAGGCAGTTTTTATTATGCTATCCTTATTTTTTCTGTTATCGCCACCTGCCCAAAAGGCAAGGAGTGCCAGAGCAGGACGGAAAAGTTTACCGGAAGATTCAACAATATCCTCAATAATCCGGTTCATAAAACTATCCTCTTCCCCGAGTTGTCTTCTCATCTCCGCCTTAACCTCGGCTAAATCTCTTTCTATCGGTTTATAGATTTCTTTCAGTTCCATATTTTACCTTAATCCCGCCCGTCAGGGATGGGCGAAGCTAAACAACAATCTATCCAGGAAATATCCCATTATGAGAAGCAGGCCGATTATTGAGTGCAATTTTATAGTAATTGCATTTACCGGAAGCAGCTCTTCGATTTTGTCATAATTTTTCCAGGATATGCCAACCGCTCTTAAACTCAAAGGCAAAGTTGCGAACACAAGTATGCTAATTAGAGGCAGGAAGCGAAAAATAATGCCGGCAACTACGGTGAGATAAGCCAGAGCCAAAAGTAAATAATATATTCTTATTGCTTTCTCTTTGCCCAATTTTACTATCCACGTTCTCTTATTCACCAGCCTATCCGCTTCGTAGTCCGGGAATTCGTTGATATAAAGCACCGCAATAATCAAAAAACTTACGGGTAGCGAGGCCAATAATGGTTCCAGGGACAGTCTTTGTGCCTGGATATAGTATGCGCCGGCGACAATTAAAGGCCCAAACCCAAATCCTACCGCCAATTCTCCTATACCCGTATAGCCAATGCGTAAAGGTCCGGCGGTATAGAAAAACCCCAGGAGAACTCCCGTCAGGCCCAGGAACAAGATTACATTCCCCCGGGAGACCCGGTTCAAATACAAACCCACTGCGCTTCCCAAGGCAAAAAAAATCAGTGCGGAATAAAATATTCTCTTGGCTGAAATCAAGCCCTGTTGAATTATTCTACTTCCTCCGCTGAAAGGAGTAGGATGAAGATTCAAATCATCATTCCTTGATTTATGGTCATAATAATCGTTCATCAGATTCGTTCCCGCATGGACAAAAATAACCCCGCTTAAGGTTAACAATAATTTCATCCAAAAGATTTGCCCGGTGCGATTCCAGGCAATAACAATGCCCAACAATACCGGAATAATCGTGGCTGTGAAAAAAGGCGCCCGTATGGCCCTTATCCAGAGTTTGATCATTATCTTTTCTATCCGAATCTATAAATGATTCCGAATCCGCCCTGGGGATATTCCCAGTCAATCGCCCCGTTTCTACATACAATGCGACAGGAACCACATTCCAGACAGCCTTCCCAGGAAAGTTCAATGGTACCATTGACTTTTTTGTAATTCTTGACCGGGCAAACGGCCACGCAGGGTTTATCCTTACATTTTGCGCATATCTCTTTGTCCTTGATACACAAATGGGGATGGCCGTTATTCACTTTGAATCTGTTAAGAAATAGTTTGTCTTCTATATCCATTTTTCCCCTCATAACAAAGCGAGATATATGGTCCTCGCACTCAGGACCGTTATCAATATTCCTACTATTATCATCAGTACCCGGGACGGCAACTTCTTGCACACGTACGCCGCCAGGGGAGCGGCCAATACTCCTCCGGCGATTAACCCTACTATTATCTGCCACTGCACTAATCCTATTATGGTGAAAAAAGTTGCGGCTTCGGCTACGGTCACGAAGAACTCGGTCAAGTTAACCGAGCCAATGGTAAACCTAACATTATTCCCTCTAGCCACCAAAGTAGATGTCACTACCGGGCCCCATCCCCCGCCTCCTATTGCGTCAAAGAACCCTCCCACAGCGCCCAACGGGAAAAGTTTGGTTTCTACTCTTTTCTCCTTCATTCTTTTAAGCGCTTTCCTGAGTATTACCAAACCCATTATAAGGAGGTAGATTCCGATAAAAGGCTTTATCGTTTTTCCCGGCACGGCAGTAAGAATATATGCTCCCAGAATCCCGCCTATTATTCCCGGAACAAATAGTTTCTTGAATAACTTCCTGTCAACATTTCCCAAACTCAGGTGCGAAAGTCCGGATATACCGCTCACGAATATCTCTGCCGTATGCACGCTGGCACTTGCTATGACCGGCGGTATTCCCATACTGAGCAAAAAGGTAGTTGAGCTCACTCCATAGGCCATTCCCAGAGCACCGTCGATCATTTGTGCAATAAACCCTACGACTATAAACAGAACTATCGTCTGGTCCATAGTTTTGTATCCTCGCCATATTTTTTATACCCATCCCATTGCTCTTGCCACATTGAACACATTTTTCCCAAACTTCAAAAGACTCACTTTATTTCTGGATATTCTAAAGACTTCCCGCTCAATGATTCGTTTGGATTTTTCCCCAATTTCAAAATAGCGAGTGATCATCTCTGCCAGCAGTTCTGGATACTCGCTCACCAGTTCCGGACATTTTTCTCCCAGACGAGGAAAATGCCTGAACTTTTTCAAATCTTCGATTACGAAACTATCACGCAATCTATTTTCATAAGAAGCCAATTTTTTGCGACCGAAATCTCCTTTTTTCAACGCTTCCATAATCGACTGCGCAGCGTACACACCTGAAGCCATAGCCAGATTTGAGCCCTCGTGAAAAAAAGAGGTATTGACCAGTCCCGCGCAATCGCCAATAATCAGCAACCCGTCGAATACCAACTTTGGAAGATTGCCATATCCGCCTTCGGGAATTATATGTGCACAATATTCTTCTGTCTTGCCACCCAGCAAAAGATTTCTCACGCAGGGATGATTCTTGAAATATTCCAGGGCATCGTGGGGATTGATACTTTTTTCCGCCAGTTCCTTTAACGTGCAACCGATACCCACGGAGAGAGAATCCCTGTTCGTATATATGAAACCATTGCCGAACATTCCCTGAACCGCATCACCAAAATATTCTATTGCCGCGCCTGCGGGGATGTGGCCATCGCTCCTGTCCCCGGGTAATTGAAATCTCTCCGCAATAACTTCCCGGGGCAAGGAAATCATTTCTTTGGCTGCCACGGCCATGTTTTTCTCGCGCGCTAAAGGTTTCAAGCCCTCTTTCTCTGCAATCACCGAATTCGCTCCTTCGGCAAGCACAACCACGTCGGCATAAAGGTCACCTTCGCTCAATCTACTGTTAACGCCGGCGCATCTCTTCCCTTGCCATATCAGCCCATCAACTACTACGTCGGAAAGAACCGTTGCGCCCAATTCCTCTGCTTTGGCGGCAAACCACCTGTCAAATCTCGCTCTGAGCACGGTGAAGCTATGATTGTGTGGCGGCTGATTATACTTTTCTGTTTGAAAAGAGAATGCCAATTCCGTGTCCCGGGAAAGGAGAGAAAATTTGTGTTCTCTTATGAATCTCTCTAGCGGTGCTTCTCGCAAGAATTCGGGTATAAGTTTTTCCAGAACGGTAGTAAACAGGATGCCTCCCATCACGTTTTTTGCTCCCGGATATTTTCCCCGCTCCAGGACAATGACGTTCACTCCCGCTTTTGCCAGGGTATAAGCACAGGCAACACCGGCCAGGCCCGCACCAACGATAATTACGTCGACTTTGTTATCCATTTTTTTCTTTCTCTTTCTCATAATACATCAGGGCCCGGGCAATTACCTTGCGGCGAAAAATCGACAAATCTCCATAATAAGTCTTCCCCTTTTCTTTCAATTTCCCGAACCACTGGCGGCGATTCTGGGCATAGCGAACCAGCATTAGCATCACCGGGACCTCGGTCAAAGGGCACATTACCGTAGCCACGGCAACTCTTGCCGGGAAAGCAGCAAGGGCAATAGCAATAGCCAGTTCGAAGTTCATTCCCGTGCCATTAAAGGCGATGCTCGCAGAATCTTCGTAATTCAGGTTTAACTTCTTACAGGTTTTAAAGACAATCGTAAACTGTAAAAAGGAAAATATGATTAAGGGCAGGGCAATCCTTACCAGATGCCAGGGGTTAGCGAGAATGTGCTCTCCTTCACTGGAAAACATTACCACCAAAGTGAAAATTAGACCAATGAGCCAGGTCTTCTCCAGGTATGGCTCCAGTTTTTTCAATCCTTCCTCTCCTTTATGTTTTAACACTGCGTACCGAACGATATTTCCCAGGATCAAGGGCAGTGCCAGATACGTAACAATAAGTTTAGGTATGATGCTGTGGTCATAAGGCACTGCCTTAACCAACAGCGCGATGTAGAAAGGAGTTAAAAACATTTGCAGAATTGAATCTATTGCCGAGAGAGTAGCGGAAAGGGATAGATTTCCGCCGGAGATCCCCGACCAGAGAGTGACCATAGCGATGCAAGGAGCCACTCCTGTAAGGATTAACCCTGTTCGTAGATAAGGCTCATCGGGAAGAAATATATGGGCAAGTAGGAAGACAAGAAATGGACTGCACAAATAGTTGTAAAGCGGGGTAATCAATAATTGCTTCCCGCCGCGAAAAGCCTCCTTCACTCTTCCCAACTCCACCTTGACCATCTGGGGAAAAATCATTAGAAACAGCCCCAGAGGAATAAACCTGGCTAATCGGGAACCCAGAAGAGGGCCGGTTTTCCCCAGAACCAAGCCAAGGATTATGCCTGAGGCTACGAATAGAGGCAATGCCATTTTTAATCCACTTATCTCTCCTGACGACTCACCCTTATCGACCATCTTTCATTTACTCCCGTTCACAAAGATCGATCTACGTCGACTTTGTTATCTATTTTTTCTCTATTACTAATGGGCAATTTTGCTCACGAATAAAGCAAACACAAAACCCAAAACAATACTATAAATAGGGATATGCCCGTATTTTTCCGTCTCCGTGTGGGCCTGGGGAATCAGTTCATCGCAGGTAATGAAAAACATCGCTCCCGCAGCAAAACCCAAAGACGCACTCACAATCTCCTTTGATATAGAAGCAATCAGATTTCCCACCAGAGCACCCACCACCATTGGCAATCCAGTCATACAGGCAAAAAGGACTATTTTTGACCCATTGACACCCGCGCCGTGATTGGGTGCAGAAAGGGCAATACCTTCAGGAACGTTATGTAATGCAATCAATGCTGCCAGCCCTATGCCGAAGGTCTGAGAAACAGCCAGACCGGAACCAAGCGCCAATCCTTCTGGCAAATGATGTAATGCTACTCCTATAATAAGCAGCGTGCCCATTTTCAATAGTCTTTCTTTTTGTACATCCATTCCATTTTCTCTTTCCGTCATATGTAAATGGGAAACTAAAAGGTCAATAAAGGCTATAAAGATTATCCCGAAAAAGAAGCCACTGAACATAACGTATTCGCTGGCCTGGGATATTGCTTCCGGAAGCAGGTCCAGACAGACAATTTCCAGCATAACCCCGCCGGCAAATCCTATCATACTGCTGAGTACAGCTCCCGAAATTTGGGGGAAAGCCACAACCAGAAGAGCGCCCAATCCTGTCCCACCCACTCCGGCAATCGCACTTATTAAGAATGTTTGAAATAATTTACCGATATTCATTCGATACCTCCGGAAAAGCTCAAGTATCGATAATTACAATTCTTCTTCCGATTTGACTGGCGGTGTTTTCAATTCGTCAAGTTCGGCTTTTAGCTGGCGGGTCGTCCTCTTCAGTTCTCTAGCCTGTTTTAATCCTAACAAGAGCGAGACAACAACACCCACAATCACTGAAATCAAAATAACCATAATTAACGGAACCTGTCCGCTCTGCCACCCCATAAATCGCATCTGCACGGGATAGGGATTTTGAAAAGTAAAAACCATCAGAAGTAATGCCATAATCAAAATGAAAAGTAATTGCATTTGCATATTCTCAAACCTCCCTTACAGCGTTAGACACTTCTAACGGATTGGGTCTTTTAGGCCTTGCGGTCCAAGAACCTTACCAGTGGTAAATCATGGCGATATATATGCTGGAAATTATGAGAAAGATTATTCCCACGGGTATCCCGATTTTGGAATACTTTCTAAAAGATAAATTATCGCGGATATTAGACGAATTAAGATAAGTTTTTTTACCTGCCAACCTGGACCATTTTTTCCCCTGCCGCACGTACGTACTCAAAAATTCATCTAACATATTGGAACTGACACTACCTGCCGTTGCTCCCGTGAGCGTGGCGCTTGACCCGGCAAGCACGCCCAGAGAAAGTGACCAGAAATATAGATAATGCGGAGAAGACATTTTGAAATTCATTACCAGGGGCAAAAAAAGCGCCGTACCCGGCCCGGCATTGAGAAAAGCGGTAACAATTCCCGCCAACCACATTAGAAGCAAACATCGCACAAGAACATTTCCAAAAGAAAGATGAACAATTGCTTCCCTCAACGAGAAGAGAAGTCCACTTGCTTCGCAAGCGCCAACGAGTATAAACAGGCCGGAGAAGAAAAGTATATCCTTGTAATTCAGTCTTTCCAGGATGGTTCCTATTTTTACCTTTCCCAAAAAGATACCCCCCAATCCCCCCGCCAAAGCAATAAGTGCCGGCGATATGCGAACAAAGTCGGAGACGAGAAAGGCAACTATGAGTATTCCCAAAATAGCCAGACCTCTCTTTACCGCCCGGGGATTTTTCATTCCCTGTTGCAGTTTCTTTTCTATCCTCTGGAAAAGATTTTCATTATTGGTTACATTGCCTCCGTCGCAATAGGCCAGTTGTGGCAACTGTTCGTATACGTTGACTTCCTTTTTCTTTTCTTTAATGAATAGTTTTTTCCGTGACAGTCGAACGTAAATGAGAAGGACAAAAAGTTCTATCAAACAGATGGGCATCATATACACGATGAATTTGGTAAACGCTATGCCTGTTTGCGTGCCTATCAGCATATTGGGAAAATCGCCTACCATTGTCGAGGCGCCACCCAAGTTTGAGGCAATAATCATACCAATCATATAGGGCCTGGGGTCGAAATTCAGATACCTGCTCAGGCTAAAAATCATAGGGACAAGCACCATAATTGTTACCAGATTATTCACCACTAAAGAGAATATATAAGTCAAAAGACAAAAAGATAACATTATCTTCCATTTGTCGCCGCGAGTGAATAATGCAATTTTCTTTGCCAGATAACTGAATAGCCCCCCTTCATCCAGAATAATCGTCAAAATGCTCATACCCACAATGAAATAGATTACATCGATTTTGCTCTGCAACGACGCCCAGGCCATCGTCCAGTCATAGAACTTCAGGTAGTGGCCGCAAATGGTTACCATAATTGCGCCTAAAACGAAAAGAATTGTTCTGTCAATCCAATTGCGATACACAAAATAATAGATGAGAAAGAAAGTGAGCAAAACAAAAAGTGTGGATAAGAACGATAAATTTTGCGGCCAGGAAGGCGTTCTAAACCGAATAACCGAATTCTTCTCCCTGCCGTCCCGGACAAAAGTGAGATTGACTTTTCTCTCTTGCGCTAAAGGGGGCAGGGCTTTTTCTAATTCTGTAAGTCCCGCAATCCGGTTATTATTGATTTCTATAATTTTATCGCCGGTTATCAACCCGGCGTCCTGCCAGATATTCGCACCCGTTCCGGATTGACCTGTCTTTTCCACCAGGAGACTTTTCCCATCAATTTCGGTTTGCGGTAGAAAACGCGCCCCCATCCAGTCGATTTTCGCTACTCCCTGTTCACCATAGACCATCGTGGGGACTAATTTGCTCATAGTGGTCAATAGTGGTTTCGCCCGCGAAATCGGAATAGCCCAGACCGTGGGATTACTGTCATCCGCAATCTTTGGCAAAGTCGTGCAAATTCCTACCAATTCGCCCTTTTTATTGAACAGCGGTAACCCGTTAACCGCTAAATACGGAACCATATCGATTTGAATCAGTCTACTCTTTGTCTGGTCAAGTTTTAGAACTTTGCTAACAACAAGTCCTTTATCAGTCGCCGTAAACAGTAGCTCGCCAGGTTTTATTTTTTCGCCATTTGCCGACTCCACGGGCGTAAATTCCTTATTAACCATAATTTTTAAAAGAGCCAGCTCGGTTTTCTTGTCAACTATTATGATTTCGCCGGTGAGAGATTCGCCATTGTAAGTTGTAAGATATAGATTCTTCTTCTGAATTTTTGCATCAACAACCGGGTTGGCATTACCTGTCTCGTATAATCTACGTTGGGACCTTAAGGGATTCAATGTCAACACGTATCCGCGGGGATGAATAATCGTTCCATAACCGAAATTATTTACTTTTACGATGGAGGGCCGGGCAGACCGCGCTATGGTTTCAAAATTTATGTATTCGGGTTTGGGATTATCTTTTTTGAACAGATCCGGTTCTTTTATGAAAATCCATAAGCCAGCGATTATCAAAAAAATTATTATCATTACAGCCCAGGATTTCAACTCGCCTTTGCTCATATTGTTTAACCTCTGTTGGTTTCCGGCCGATGGGAAATTTCTACCGCCTCAATGCTATCAGGCATCGAAGGCTAACTATTTCCACCTATGCTTTGTGTCCCTGTAAACCCGTATAATTCCCGATCGGTTGCTGTTTCCAACTCTCATTTAACAGATCGACTACTTTGGGTATGAGGATTGCTGCCACAATCAGTGCGGCTATAGCGTCACCATAAAGAGATACGATCCTCGCAACGCCTATTCCGATAACGACTATGCAAGAGACTATTACCGAGAAACGCAAACTCTGAGTTATATCGGTTACCCAGCCACTTGTTTCCGGCATTTCTTTTCCTAAACACAAACTGTACCTATATAGAAGTTGATTCGCCAGGACGGATAATATCGCTGAATACAGCGCGTACGGACTCGGCCGAACAAGTAGTCCCTTTGCCGCTTTGGCTATTCTGACGACCGAAAAAATTACAACATCGCCAGTTCCCAGAATCAACATTGCAGAGATAACCAGACCCGCAAACCAAATCGATTTATATATAGGAGGCGTTTTTTCACTATTTCGCATATAGAAAATTGAGTTTACCACCACAAAGCTCTGGTAAAATGAACATAGGCCGTCAGCAACCAGTGCCTCGCTGGAGCCGAGTATGCCGACCACGCCTTTTACCAAACTTAAGAAAAGGCTGGCAATTAGTGCCCACAACCCCAGTCTTTGCTGGCAACTCTCGCACTCTTTGTTAACTTTCATTCCCTTTACCTAACTCACCAGTCCCACAATTCCCGCACCCAGAAGTATCCAAATTGGATTCAACTTATACTTGAGTAACGAAATTAGAGCTATCCCGGCAATGAACACGGTTTTGATATCAATCAATGAACTCTTGCCGATACTTAAACCCGCTTCCAAAATCATGCCAATGACCGCAGCCCGCGCTCCCCGAAAAAAATTTGCCAATAGTCTATTCTCGTGGAATTTTCTTATTGCCTGCGTGGCAAGGCAAATCATCACAAATGAGGGTAAGATTACGCTTACCGTGGAAACTACCGCGCCCAGTATGCCATAAACCTTATATCCGATAAATGTTGCCGAAATTACCACCGGCCCGGGCGTAATCTGGCCCAGGGTTACGGCATCAATGAATTCTCTTTTCGTAAGCCAGCCAAATTTCGTAACCACATCGCTTTCTATCAGGGGAATTATGACGATACCGCCGCCGAATGAGAAAGTGCCAATTTTCAAAAAAACCCATGATAATTTAAGGAGTGTATTCATTTTTGCCCCGTCAAGGACTATTCTCTTTTTCAGTAGTCCCAATATAAAGGAGCGTGCCTGCTATTCCGGCAAGTCCCACTACGGTCAAAATATCAAACTTGAAAATTAGCGATGAGGTAAATGCCCAGATTAAAATACCTGCTCCTCGATAATCTTTTATTTCCTGTTCGCCCAGCCTCAATCCTACAGAGACTATCAATCCTGTGACCGCTGCCCCCAAACATTTGAATATTGTTTCCACTTTAGGCGTTATCTGATACTTGTTGTATAGCATAGCGAGAATAATCATCAAAATGAAAGACGGTAGAATGAAAACTAATGTGGAAAGCACTGCTCCCGACCATTTCTTCAATTTATATCCCGTATAAGTTACGATATCCATTGTCACCGGCCCGGGTAAAATATCACCCAATACTGCTCCTTCCAGAAAATCTTTATCGGTCAGAATCTTCCTTTTGCGGACTAACTCATTCTCCAGTAGAGAGAATACAGCCATAGGCCCGCCGAAACCAAGACATCCGATTTTGAAAAAGAGACCCCAGTTGGCGAATCTTACGGGAATATTACCTTGCCACTTCTTTTTTTTCTCCGTTTTTATGGCTTTCTTCTTATAAAGATTAACTAAAGATTTTTCTATTTCTCCGGCTTTATTTTGATCGCCAATCTTGCGATACAATTTGAGTGCCTTTTGCCATAGTTCCGTCACAATCTTTAACGTCTCTTTGGTTACGCATTGGTTGAAAACGAGTAATCCTCGTCGATATAACTTATCTGCCTGCTCTCTTATGTTTTTCTCCATATTCATTTATTCTGTGACTTCAATTTTGCGAACAGCTATCTTCCCTGCAAATCCCATTTTTTTAATCGGAAATCGATATATAAGGATTGACCATTACGAGGACGATAGATATCCAGAACCACTCCCTGCCCCTTCTTCAGAGGCACCTTTTTTATCGCTTCTTTGAATTCGTATATGTTCGGCGTGGGATATCCATTTACCGACCTGATAATATCTCCTGCTTCTAGCCCCGCTTCCATGGGAGTTATGCCTTCTACTTCGTCAACGGCAACTTCGCTGGTGGGAGTATTAGCATCATTTACCGGAATAATATCTATTCCTAACCAGGCGAGTTCTTCGATACCTTCGCCGGGAGAAGGTTGGATCTTGTTTTGCAGTGGCGACTTCCCTTGAGCCACTGCCTGGACATATCTGTAATTTGCCTGGTTTTGCTTCAGCAAGCGATAACCAAGCGGGGAGACGGCAGGCGGCATTCCCGCTTTAGCGGTCAAGTCCAGGAAATTGCCAAAGAGTTTCTTTGCCTGATTTACGGGAATAGCAAAACTTATACCCGTATACAGCGACTCTACAGGGGAAAATATTGCCGTATTTATGCCGATAACTTCGCCCCGAAGGTTAAGCAATGGACCCCCGCTATTACCCGGGCTTATGGGTACATCGGTCTGGAACACGTCATATAATGTTATTTTCCCTATCGGTAATCTTCTGCGGCGTCCACTGATAATTCCGCTGGTGACAGTCTGGGTCAGTCCAAAAGGATTTCCGATAGCAATGACTTTGTCTCCCACCGTAACTTTGCCCGAATCGCCAACAGGCACGCAAGGGAATCCTTGACTTCGCCCGGTGGGATCGACAATTCTTAGTAATGCCAGATCTTTTTTTCTCTCGCCGTCAATTAATTCCGCGGGATAATCTTTATAACCCTTTTCGTCAAATAAAGAAATCATAATATCGCCGCCCGAGGCGAGCACGTGGTAATTGGTAAGCACATATCCTTGGGGATGAACAATAATTCCGCTACCCACGCTGCGCCTGCCTGACGGAGTAATCACTTCCCAGCCCTGTTGCCAGGGTGGCGATTGAGTCGTGTTTCCCACGCAAATACCCACTACTGCGGGTTTCACCCGATTAACGACATTATTCACCCAGCCAATAATTCTCGGCGTAGCCCCGGTAGCGACATCGAGAGGAAGATTACCCCCGGATACACCAACCGGGCGTATGTAAGAATTCGCCTGGGCAGGCCGGGAATCCACTTTGCCCAAAGCTCCCCGTAATGCTACCAGCGTAACATTTTTCAGATATCTATCTAAATCGTTATCCATTCTGTCAATTTCGGTTTCAAATTCCCCGCGAAATACAAGTAAGGAACAAAGAATTAAGCCTACGCAGATTACTATTATCAAACTTATGTTTTGCCATTTTTTCATCATTAATGATCTGTGGAAATGTTTCCGTTTTAAGTGCCGGTTGCGCTCATTGGCCTTAATGAAACTTGGACATCGCCGATATAGTGCAACTTGCGCATTAGAGTAGAGCGTATTTCACGGGAGACTGCA
>CAYFRM010000091.1:0-41693 GCA_964345635.1 uncultured Clostridia bacterium | reverse complement strand
TCCTACAGATTAATTATAGAATCATTTTTTTGGCTTTCGTTACTTCTAATTTACGTTTTTTTCAGGTGGAAAATACCACCCTATAAAAAGTCCTTTATAACTGGTGCCCCCGGGACGATTCGAACGCCCGACACGCGGTTTAGGAAACCGCTGCTCTATCCATCTGAGCTACGAGGGCACTTTTTTTGTTTTACTGTTCATATTATACTTTCTCTCAAGGTTTCGTCAAGATTTTTTTTACTTCGCGTCTGGTAAAAAGCCGTTTAAGTTTCCACACAAAATAAAAAATCCCGAATTGCTTATTTTTCTGAAGCAAATTCGGGTTTTTGGTTCTTTTAAATTCCTGAATTGAATCTATTGATTACATTATTTTCCTACCATGCACAAGGCGATGAGAAGGAGTATTATGAGGATTAGTGCAAGTACCATTTTCTTTTCCCGCTCCCTTTCCCATACTATCTATTTCCCCCAGCTAAAAGTAACGGCAAACTTGTGGAGATTTCCCAGGTCATGGGAACTAAAGGCATAATCCACGGTCAAGAATCTTATCTTCAGTCCTATTCCACAGGTAAACGATTGCAAGTGGCTGAATCCCGCTCTCAAATCTATCCTTTTCAAAGAAGGCGAAGCAAGCTTCTCCCAGGGAGATACTTCCAACCCGCCACAGAAATACGCCTTCTCGTCGACGAGCTTGTTGATATCCGCAGTCAGCATGAGCCGGTTGGACAATGTCTTCAATGCCAGGCCGGCTTTGAGATTTATATCATACACATTGGGGTCATCTCTTAAAGTCACTTTCGGCTGCAGGACATTTTGCACCGCTATTCCGATATTCAGCGCGTCTATCGGTTGATAAAGTATCCCCAGGTCTATTCCCCGGCCATTCCCCGAATATTTCATTACCCGCTCATGAAGGAGTTTCAAACTTGCTCCCAGAGATATCTTTTTTTGAATTCTATTTGCATAAGAAATGATTACTACGTTAGTGAATATGGATTGATTGGTGCCCAGCACATTTCCCCCGCCGTCGACTTCTTCATACCCTGCGGAATAGAGGAAAATGTCGGAAATTGCCAGACTGCCCATTTTTCCCAGGGGATGAACGTAAGAAACAAAATTATAACTCGTCTGGTCAAAGAAGGGAGCATACATGGCAAGGAACTCGTGTTCATTAATCTGCGTCAAACCTGCAGGGTTCCAATAAGGCGCGCTCGCCTCATTTGCCAGTGCCACATATGCTCCCCCTATTGCTAAAGACCTTGCTCCTGCTCCGTACTGCAAGTAGTCATTAGCCATTCCGTAGTAATTATCTGCCCTTAGAACTTGCCACTCCATTCCCAAAATCAACACAGAAAAAAGTAGTCTGAGAACGCTCGTCTTCATAAATCCACACCTATTTAGCCACAGCAATCTTCCTTAACATGTGCTTTTTCTCTTTCTCCACCCAGATGCGGCAGATATAGCCTCCGTTTGCCACCACTTTTCCCGAGAGGTTTTTTCCATCCCAGGAGACACTATTCGTTTCCCGACCACCGTTTTCTCCTGACCGGTAATTCTCCTGCCATACCTCCTGGCCGAGGAGGTTGTAAATCTTGATGGTTACATTAGAAGGTTCCTCTAAATCATATTCTATGAGAGTCGTCTCTTTCCCCGCACGGAAAGGATTGGGCCGATTGTGGACTACACCATCGCCATCGCTCTGGGATTCGGTTTCCGGCGGATTATCCGAGGCAGAATCCGGGTTTTGTGGATCGTCGTAGTCAGGAGGAGACCCTCCCGCGCCGTAAGCTCCCATATCGACTCCGTTCTCGCCGGTACCTTTACAGGGAGAATCCGGCAGTAAATGAAAATCACGGTTTGCAAAATCTGCAAATTTTGGGTCTTGAGAGATAGAATGCAAACCCCTTCCATCCTCACTCTGATAATCGGAAACAGATTTCCATTCCCCTCCGTAGCGCACGCACATCGACGCATCAGCGGCATTATACCAGTCGTTGTAGTCATCATTGGTGGAAGAGGCTATTCCCATAACCACACCTATTGAACCGCTGCTAGAATAACCAATATTATTCTTAAGAGTGACCTGGGAAGCCATTTCCAGCCAGATTATCGCTCCGTAAGAAGTAGAAAAACCGGGAAGACCGATAAATGTGTTATTTTCAACAATGTGGTTTGTCCCCCCATGAAGCCAGAGGACGCCCCCCGTTGAATCACTATCGAGGTAAACCAGATTTCCCCTTACGATTGCTGTACCATCATCGTAAAGGTGAATTCCATCCGCTCCTCCGCTTCCGTCCCAGCCCACATCATATATTACGTTATTGATAACCTGCGTATCTTCGGTAGAAGGAGAAAAATTAAAACCGTCATCGGAAATCCTGTAACATACGTTTCTGCGAAAAATATTTCCTCTATTGGTACTTTCACTTGTGTGAAAAGCATAGTAGCAGTCGTGAATAACGCAGTCTTCCACTACGTTGTAGTCGCTCCCACCACTCAAATCGACTCCCACGCTCCCCCCTGGATTGCAATGATGAATGTGGCAATTTGACACTATGTTATGGTCGTTGTTATGATTCATCT
The DNA here is from genome assembly GCA_964345635.1 of uncultured Clostridia bacterium. Taxonomy (GTDB): domain Bacteria; phylum UBA6262; class WVXT01; order WVXT01; family WVXT01; genus WVXT01. Next base: position 39,110 of record CAYFRM010000091.1, on the reverse strand, counting down.
GCACCCCTCCGCCAGAGGGATTCGTAATCTCAAACCCATAGAATCTATTGTAGCTCGCCCCATCCCCAAAATATATTTGGCCAATTGTGGGGGTGTCGCCGGGGTAGGCGAGGTATGAGATGTAATTGTCGGCAGTTCCGCTTCTGGATACCATAAATCCACTGTAGGTTCCCTGTTTAACATAGACGGTATCGCCAGTAACCATTGTATTGGCAGCTCTATCGACGCTCGCCCAGGGTTCTGCTTCCGTTCCGGGATTATTGTCATTGCCATCTTTTGCGACGTAATAGGTCGTCGCTCGTCCCCGGGTTGAAATACATACTAAACCTATTACGACTATGAAAGATACTAATAAATATTTAAAGAAACCCTTGGAAACACTCATCAGACTACCCCACGTCGGCTGATAAAAGAAAAAACCCTGGCTTTCCATTCGAAAAACCAGGGTTCTATCACTTTGCTGGCTTCGGCAACCCGGCTGTCCCGGTTGAAATCGGGACCCGTGGCTTTACGTCCCACCCTTTCGAATGGTTTGCCTTTATCGAGCCGTGAAATATTAAGTTTACAGTTAACTGCTATAACCTAAGTATAGCACAACGATGTTAAGTATATGTTAAAACTATGTTAAGTTTTTGTTAAGTTTTTGTAAATTTTGAGCAGAATTTAAGGCAGGAACGTGAGGCGGGCTTACTACTTTGGCATGCTAAAAGCCCTATTTCTCATAAAGGACTCTTATCTCTCCCCTATCAATCCATTTTCTACCATTCTTATAAATAACGGAAAACTCGTAGAAATAATATCCTTCCTTTACTGGCTTTCCTTTCCGGTCACGGAGATTCCACCTGATAATTTTGGGTTTACGCTTCTTCGTCCCGAAGGCCCTCGCCACTTTTCCCTTTTCATCGCTTATCTTCAAGGTCCATTTCTCTATAGCGATTGATGGCATCTCGATAATAAATTTCAGGGGTTCACGCGACGGGCCAACCCAGTAGATATCTCCTGAATCCAAGACCGGCCTGGCCAGCGCTTTATAAATGTTTCCCCAGGAAAAAGTAAGGCCAAATCTGTGCAGATTTCCCATCTTGTGAATATTGAACGCGTAATCCAGAGACAAGAAATCCATCTTCAGGCCTATTCCACAGGTAAATGATTGCAGATGGTTAACTCCCGCCCTCAAATCCAATCTTTTCCAGGAAGTAAAGGAAGCTTTCTCCCAGGGAGAAATTTCCAATCCGACCGAGAAGTACGCCTTCTCGTTAACCAGCTTATTGACATCTGCAGTCAGGGTGAGGCGGTTATGGTACGTATTAAATGCCACGCCACCTTTCACGTTTGTATCGTACACATTGGGGTCATCTATCAGGGTAACCTTTGGCTGGAGTACATTCTGCACTGCCAGCCCGATACTCAGTTCATCCCGAGGTTTATAAAGTACCCCCAGGTCTATCCCCTGGCTATTCCCGGAATATTTCATCACTCGCTCGTGAACCAGTTTCAAGTTTGCTCCCAGGGAGAGACGTCCATAAATTCTGTTTGCATAAGAAATAATTATGGCATTATTGAATATTGACTGATTCCTGCCCAGAACGTTTCCGTCCTTATCAACTTCCTCATACCCTCCGGAGTAGAGAAAGACGTCAGAAATAGCGAGATTCCCCCAGCTTCTCAGGGGATGAACGTAAGAAACAAAATTATGGCTTACCCCTTCAAAAAACGGAGCGTACATTGAAAGGAACTGATGCTCCTCGATCTGCGTCAGGCCTGCGGGGTTCCAGTAAGGCGCACTTGCTTCGTCTGCCAGGCCTACGTACGCTCCTCCCATGGCTAAAGACCTCGCTCCTGCACCATACCGTAAATAATCGTTGGGCATTCCGTAGTAATTCTCCGCTTGGACAAGTTGCCGATAGAGCCCAATAATTACTAAGCAAATAAGAAATATTCTAAAGATCTTCCTTTCTCTCACCTTCTCCCGCTTTCTATTTAGCAACAGCGATCTTTCTTATTCCATACTTATTCTCTTTTTCTATCCAGATGCGGCATACGTAGCCTCCGTTTCCCACTATTTCTCCGGCGGCATTCTTTCCATCCCAGGGAATAACGTTATTCTCTTCCCTGCCTCCGTTTTCTCCCGCTTCGTAACTTTTGCGCCAGACTTCTTCGCCCAGGAGGTTGTAAATCGTAATTACCACATTGGAAGGTTGCCTGAGTTCATATTCTATCAGAGTAGATTCCCTGCCCGCGCGAAAAGGATTGGGGCGATTGCGGACTTTGACATCCCAATCTTCACTATGGGAATCAGGTATTGCCACGCCGTAAGCTCCCATCTGAGCTCCATTCTCGCCAGCGTCTTCACAAGGGGAACCCGGCTGCAAATGAAAATCGCCATCTGCGCCGGTTTCAGGATTTACGAATTGGGGGTCCAGGGAAATGCAATGCAATCCTCTGCCATCTTCCTTCTGATAATCGGAAACAGATTTCCATTCCCCCCCGTATCGCACGCACATTGAATCATCCTTTTCATTGAACCAATCATTGTAGTCATCATTAGTGGAAGAATTTATTCCCATCACAACCCCTATGGAGCCATTGCTTGAATAAGCGATATTATTCTTAAGAGTGACGTTCGAAGTCATTTCCAGCCATATTATCGCTCCATAAGTAGTGGAGAAATTGGAAAGACCAACGAATGTGTTGTTTGCCACGATATGATTCTTTCCTCCGTGAAGCCAGAAGACCCCGCCTGTGGAAGCGCCATCATGGTAAACCAGATTTCCCTTTATTATTGCGCTTCCGTCGTCGTAAAAATGGATACCATCCGCTGCTCCGTTCTTTTCCCAATCAACGTCATAAATCACATTACCGATGAATTGCGTGTCTTTTGTAGAAGGAGAAAAGTTAACGCCGTCGTCAGAAATCCTGTAACATACGTTTCGGCGAAAGATATTTCCTCTATTGGTGCTTTCGCTTGTGTGAAAAGCGTAGTACACGTCATGAATAATACAATCCTCTACTAAGTTAAAATCACTGCCGTTACTTATATCAACTCCAGAGCTTCCCGAGGGATTACAATCGTGAATATAGCAATTTGATATTATATTATGGTCATTGTTCTTGTTCATTTGTACCCCCCCGCCGGAGGGATAGGTAATCTCAAAACCAACGAATTTATTATAGCTTGCTCCGTATTGGAAATAGATCTGGCCAATCTTAGGCCTGGCCCCCGCGTAGGCAAGATATGATATATAGTTATCGGCAGTTCCGCTCTTAGTGACGTCAAACCCACCATAAGTTCCGTCCATAACGTAAACGGTGTCTCCGGCTTCCATTGTATCCGCTGCCTTATCGATCGATTTCCAGGGCAATGTCTTTGTCCCGGGATAGCTGTCGTTGCCATTTGGCGCAACATAATATATTTCTGCTTGCGCCAGAGATAAAATACATAATAGACTTATCAAAGCCAGAGAAAGGACTAAGAAATATTTGGTGAAATTTTTAGAAACACCCATTTCAATACCTCCTGTAGATTATTTCATTCTCAATCGCATTGCGATAGACCAATTATTTTTATTATATTTAAAGATATTAACTTTATTTTAAGAAAATGTCAAATTTCATCAATTTTGAGAGGAAGGCTTAAAGGCGGGATATCTTAACGCCATAATGCCCGTTGGAAATTTTACCTTGCTCCGATGCCGGAAAGGACAACAGGAATTGTCTTAAGAAGGATCTTAAAATCCAGCCACAACGACCAATTGTCGATATATTCCAGGTCGAGTTTCATCCAACGCTCAAAATCAATCTCATTTCGCCCGCTAATTTGCCAGAAACAGGTTATGCCCGGTCTCAGACTCAGTCTTCTTCTTTGCCATGTCTCATAGTTAGTTACTTCGCCGGGGATGGGCGGGCGAGGGCCGACGAGGCTCATATCACCTTTCAAAACGTTGATTAATTGAGGTAGCTCATCCAAGCTGGTCTTACGCATGAACTTGCCGATTTTCGTCAGCCGCGGGTCGTCCTTAATCTTGAATACGGGGCCGTCCATTTCGTTTAAAGGAAGAAGCTCTTCCTGCATTTTCTCGGCGCCAACCACCATACTTCTAAATTTCAATAAAGTGAATCTTCTGCCATTCATTCCGTTTCGTTCCTGCCTAAAAAATAGCGGTCCGGGTGAATTTAACTTGATAATCACCGCTACCAATAAGAGAAGGGGCGCCAGAATAACTAATCCCATCAAAGAGACAACGATATCAATGCTCCTTTTTATAAACAGCTCCCACGGCGAGCCAGGAGTCGTCTCCAGGCGCATAAGAGGAATCCCTCCTAAGTCGGTTGCCTGTAACTTACCGATATTGAAGTTAAATAGATCCACGGCAACAGATACCCTTATCCCCTCTTTTTCGCAACTTAATATGCTTTGTTCGATACGACTCAACCATGATCGAGGTACAATGAATAGAACCTCATCGACTATTTTCTGATGAAGGATATCAGGAATATCCTTCAACAACCCGATCACCTTGATGTTTGAAATCTCCTTACCTACTTTGTCCGCTTCGTCGTCTACAATGCCCACTATCTTTATGCCCCATTCTGCGTGCTGTTTTACCATCTGCACAAACCTCTCGGCTCTTTTTCCGGTACCCACAACCAAGAGATGTCTGTAACTGTCCTCTATCGGCCGGGCGTGCTTGAAGCTCTGAATTAACATTGCCTTTTCCAAACTCAAAAGACAAACGGTTATGCCGGAAAAGAAAAACATAAATATTCTGCTAACATAGGTAAGCTTAAGAACAAAAATTAAAGTTCCGGTAATCAGTGTAGCAAGAAACCCTGTCTTTACGATAATCCAGACTATTACTGCGAGCCTTTTTGTTCTAAAAGACTCGTACATTCCCTGAAAACTGAGCAAACCATACCACACGGGAAGAATAATCAACAGTAGCCACAAATAGTTATCCAGGGGATAAATTGTCCCCATAACTATTCTTGAGGGAAATAAGTCAAGTCTATAGAAGTAATAAATATTCGCCCTTAGGAAATAAGCCAGAATAAACGAACCAGCCATTACCGTTAGATCAGCCAAAATCATCATTTTCTTTAAAAACGTTTCGTATTCTTTTATCACAAAAACCATCCCCTTTCGCAAATTTATTATCTACGATTCATCTTGAATTTTAGTTACTGAATACTCTTTCATAGGCCTTTATTAGCTTCTTTTCCGTGTGACTCCAGGCGAGCTCTTGTTCGATTCGCTTTCTTCCGTATTCTCCCATTTGTTGTCTCCTCTTTTCATCCTTTAATAATTCTAAAATCTTATTGGCAAAATCTTCCGTGTCGTTTGGCCGGGCGTACAAAGCAGCGTCCTGAGCCGAAAAACGCGCCTCTTTCAGGTCAAAGGAGACAACCGGTTTAGCCATAGCCATATATTCCATAATTTTATTCATCGTTGATTTGTCGTTGAGTTCATTTTTCGGGTCAGGGCCAACGCATACATCCGCCGTGGAAAGGTATCTTATTAATTCTTCGTCGGGAATCCTGCCCGTAAATAGAACGTTCTTTTGCACGCCCAGAGCAACGGTCATTTTTTTCAAGTCGCTAAACGAATCGCCTGCCCCAATCAATACAAAGAGAATGTCGTCCCTTCCGTTGGTTCTGGTTATGAATTTTACGGAACGGAGAAGATAATCTACCCCGTCCTGGGGCCCCATTACTCCCAAATAACAGACTATATATTTCCTTCCCCTTTTTAACGCTGCTTCTACTTTCAACCGTCTAAATCTCTGGAAATCGGGACCTGTTCTTACCACAAAAATATCTTCTTCTTTCATCTTTCCTCTCTCTACGGCAATCTTCTTGTAAGACTCATTGGTTGCTATTACCAGGTCGGCTGTCTTATAGGTCAATTTTTCCAGAAGCAGTAAACCCTTAATAAGCAAACTTTTCTTCGCTGCAGCGAATCTTGCCTGGTAAACCTCAGGGCACAAATCGTGCTGGTCAAAGACAAATTTTTTGCCCAGCAGTTTATAAATTGCTCCCAGGAGAAAAAATGTATCGGGAGGATTGCACGCGTGAATAACGTCGAATCCTTCCTTAAACAGTATCTTTATGGACAGGAAAAAGGTCATAAGCCAGCAATACGTAAACTCCCAGAGGTAACTGAGAAACCCCTTTGTGGGAGGTGGCATGGGATAGCGGTAGAGACTGATTCCGTTCAGCACTTCATATTTGGGGTCGTTTTTTCCTCTGGGCGATATTACCGAGACTTTGTATCCTTCTCCCGTAAGAGTATTGGCTTCCAACCATACTCTCCTGTCAAAAGGGACGGGAAGATTTTCCACGATGATCAGTATTTTACCAGCATATCCCTTCGTATTTACTTTTCGTTTCGTTTTTTCCATCTACGATTCTTGCCAGATCAATCATTATCTGGTCTTCCCGCATTAACGCGGGTATCTTTCTAAATTCCGGGGAATTATTCCCGATCACCAACACTTCCGAATCACTCAAAACCTTCTCCATAGACGAGCAGATCAACGAAGATATGTGAGGAATCTCTTTTTCAATATACTGTTTATTAGCCCCGAAGATTTTTGCAATGGAAACATTTTTGTCATAGATGCTGATCTTGTATCCCTTTCCCAGCAGAGTCTCAATCAGTTCCACCATAGGACTTTCTCGCAGGTCATCGGTGCCGGGTTTAAAGCTAAAGCCAAAAATTCCTATCTTCTTCTTCTTGGTCTTTTTGACCAAATCTATTCCCGTCTTCACCTGATTCTCATTGCTCTCCAGGATAGAACCAAGCAAGGGCAATCTCAGGTCTTCTCTTTGGCCTTTATACAGCAAAGCCCGCAAGTCTTTGGGAAGACAGGAACCGCCAAAGGCAAATCCCGGTTTAAGATAATACGGAGATAAGTTAAGTTTTGCATCCCTACAGAATATTTCCATTACCTGATGACTATCGATTCCCAGTTTTTTGCAGATATTTCCTATTTCATTGGCAAAACATACTTTGAGGCCGTGAAAAGTATTATTTACGTACTTTGTCATCTCGGCAACTTTTAGCGATGTCCTGACAACCTGAGCGTCTATGTTGGCGTAAATCTTCTCCACAATATCCGCGCTTCTCCTGTCCACCCCGCCAATAATTATCATCGGGGGATGGTAATAATCATAGACGGAGCTTCCTTCTCGCATAAACTCGGGATTCATGCACACACCGAAGTCCACTCCCGCCTTCTTGCCGGAAGATTTTTCCAGGGCAGGAATTACTTCCTCCTCCACGCTACCCGGCAACATAGTGCTCCTTACCACCACGACGTGATAATCGTCTTTTTCCCGCAAAGCTGCGCCGATTTCCGCGCAAACTCTCTTGACATATTTCAGATTCAAACTACCATTTTCATTACTGGGTGTTCCTACGCAAATCATAGATATTTCTGAATTCTTAACTGCTTCTTTACCGTTCCGGGTAGCGATTAATTTCCCGGCGGCCACAACCTCGTTGATAATTTCCTCAATATCTTTTTCTATGACCGGACTTTTTCCGCTATTTATGATATCCACTTTAGTTCGATTTATATCCACTCCTGTCACCTTATGTCCGCTCTTTGCCAGACAGGCACTCGATACACATCCCACGTAACCTAACCCGAAAACACTTATGTTCATCTCGCCCAGCTCCTCAGCCATTACTATCCTTTGGCCCAACCTAATCTTGCTCTAAAATGTCTCGGCGCGTACAATTTTACAAATCGCTTTGGTATTAAATTATTCTTATAAGCCTTCAGCACAATGCCGAATAGTCTGTTTCTTATCGTTTTTTCCTTAATTTTTTCTTGAATCCTCGCAAATTTTTTCTTTGCTTCCGTTTCAGCAAATTCGACAGGACTCATATTCTTTTTTCCGGAAGATTCAATAATCTCCGATATCTTGTTACCGATTTCCCGTATTATGAAATGTTCTATGAACCGGTCGCTAAGGCCGGCGATCTCCATATTGCTCCCTAATATTCCCCCGCAATTCGTTACGAATTCCGGGAGGCACAATTTTCCTTTCTCGTAAAGGATTTTTTCTGCTTCGCGGGTTACCGGAATGTTGGCGCCGGAGCAAATAATCTTGGCTCTGATTTTTTTTACGTTTTCCGGATTGATACTGTGATGTCTGGCGCAAGGCGATAGTATATCTACGTCCAGCGTTAGTAATTCGCTTTTTTCAATTTTTTTCCCTTTTCCGTAAACGTTCACAACGTCGTCTCCAATCTCATTTTTTATCTCAATCAATCTTCCTACGTCTAACCCATCTGGTTCGTATATTGCTCCTTTAAACGTTGATATGGCGACTACTTTTGCTCCTCTTTGCCAGAAAACTCTGGCCACGGCACTTCCCACTTTTCCAAAACCTTCCACGGCAACGGTAGATTTGGATAATTCTAAATTCATATGCTTGGAAGCTGCCTGAGCACCTGCGAAAACGGAGAAACCGACATAAAATCCTCCTTCTTCTCTTCTCTGGATAATACTTTCCTGCACTCTTAGGCCTATCGAATTTAACATATATCTGATTTCTTCACTAGTGGTGCCCATATCGGATGCAGGAACGTAAGCACGGGTTTTCAGGATGGGACTGGCCGCCTCCGCAAAGGTTCTAAGTAGAGAAAGTTTTTCTTCTCGCGGCATAGATGGGTCACCAATTATTCCTGCCTTTGCACCTCCTTCATTCATTCCCAAAAAACTGAATTTTAGAGTCATTGTTCGAGCCAGGCCTTGTAGCTCCGGAATGGAGACGTCAGGTAGCATTTTTAGCCCGCCACAAGAGTGTCCGTTGATGGCAGAATCTATGACTATGTAACCTAATAGACCTGACTTACGGTCTATGACATTGCATATTAGCTGAGAACCGAAACTCGCTTCGTAGTTTTCCATATGATAGTCCTTATTTTACTTAGAGATTTACGGGTACTCTGGATACTACCGGATGCACTTTACCCGATTTGTCTTTGGGTAATTCTCTCACCATATCTACGTTGATTTGGGCATTCTTGCCTAGTAGTTCTCTTAGTTTTCTCCTGATTTTATCTAGCGCCGCTTCCTTGAAATTCCGCCCCTTAACTATTTGCACATTAAACATATCTATTTTTTCTTGAATTAATCTATATTGGCTGATTCCATCTATTTTTTCCAGGCAGAGTAGCAAAAGCAGCGGAGACAGGATTCTCCCTGAAGCTAAAGTAACGAAATCGTTACTCCTTCCTTCTACCAATTCTATGATAGGGAAATTCCTACCACAACTGCATTTTTCCTTACTCAGCACGACTACGTCTCCCAGTGCGTATCTTATGAAAGGCATTGTATAATTAATTAAATCAGTGCAGATTACTTGTCCTTCCTGTCCGTAAACTTGCTTGTCGTCTCTTATCGCCTCCATCACTACAATGTCACTATTGATATGATACCCTCGATGTTTTTCGCACTCCCAGGCAACAATCCCGAACTCTGTGGTGCCGTACAGGTCGGTCAATTTTATATTGAACACAGATTCAATTCGCTCTCTATCTTCCTTACTTAATAACTCCGCCCTGGTGAAGATCGATTTGGGGGAAATCCCTCTGAGATTATTTTCCCTTAAGAATTTGGATATTAATCTCAATGTTGATGGCTGAGTCTCTATCACGTCGGGTTTAATTTCCAATAATTTTGATACCAGTTCCTGCGGTTCCTCGAAAAGAGAAAAATAATACCTCCTCCATAATCCCAGTTTATTCAAATATTTCTTGAGTATTCTAAAAATTGTTGCTGGTGAGCCTTGTGCAGGAAGAGGCTCCCGGTCAAGCATGTTCACCTTTTTGTGGGTTAAGTTCAATCCATAAACTCTAGTCTGCATAGCGATTCTATAACTCATTTCTTTCTTGCTAAGGAACACATCCAAAGGTATTCCCGAGGAACCGCTAGTTCTGCATCTCATACATTTACTTATGTTGACACCCTTTGTCACTCTTTCGCCAATAGGCAACTCCTGGATGGTTCTCCTGCTGGTTATGGGTATCTTAACTAAGTCTTCTTTTGTTCTAATATCTTCCGGACTTAGATTGACAGAATTGAATAGCCTATGGTAATAAGGAACATTTTCGTAAGCGTGTTTGATTATCGCCCTTAATTTTCTGTTTTGTAACTTCTCCAGTTCAGATGGAGTGAGCCGTTGGTTATTTCTTATTTTCCAAAAATAGTAAAAAAGAGAAAGCGCAGTCTGTAGAGGCATTTTCTATTTCCCTCCTATTTTTCTCGCTCTGAATAAGCACATATTTCCCAGAGAACTGATGAGAGGAATATTTGACAATTTCTCCAAAAAGGTGGTTATATTCATGTTTACTCCTTCCGGAAAAATCTTTCGACCAAAAAACGTCAGCGGCCCGTATTGAATCGCCGCGCAATCTACCTCTCTAAACCCGGCAGTTCTCAATGCATTTCTTAAACTGGGAATAAAATAGCTTTTTTTCTCCCAAACAATTCCTCTGTCCGACATTCTTTGTATTCTTCGCTTTACAAAAACTGACACGTCCAGGCACTTCGCCAAAGACGTTTTATTGAGACTACTGAGAATGATAGTGCCACCGGGTTTCAAAGTTCTGGACATTTCCCGTAATGCCTTGTGTTCGGATTTCAGATACGTAATTACCCCCAGGCATATGACCATATCAAAGATTGAATCCTTGAATGGCAAAAATTCTATATCTCCCCGAAAAAATGTTATGTCTGATTTTGCACTCGCGTTATAGTTCGCTTTTGCCTTTCTAAGCATATTGTAAGAATAGTCCATTCCGAAAATTTGATAGCCTCTGTTTGCAACTTCCCTGGCTAACACGCCCGCGCCACAACCGACGTCTAAAATTTTGGAGTTTTTGGGTAGCTTTGAATTATCTAACCACGATAATGCCCGGGCCATTCTTTTCCTGAGAGAGACTCCCGAGAAATCGCGCCGGCCGTAAATGGATTCCCAATAATCTATGTTGCTTTGATTGGAGAATAATCTGTGAAAATATTCTTTTTCCCTAATTTTTTCTGCTCTTTCTCTTAAAAGCATCCGGTTCTCCACGGAAACTCAATGGGCTGCCCCCATCGTATCGTAAGAAAGTAAACATAATTTATTTATTAAAATTTCCATTAGTTTACAGGTTCGCTCTTTGTTAAACACTCCGCAGACGCATTGTTCGCTCATCACGAGTATTGCTCTCTCGAGGGACATCTTTCCGTGCTTTATATCGCTTGCCAGTTTTTCCACCAGAAGTGGTGATATCATGTGATGTCCGCACATAGTAGTTATCTCCAGAACTTCTTTTTCTGGTAACAACTCTTTCTTGCCAAAGATTCCCAGGGAGAATTGAATAGTGTGTGGATACAGGTTTAACTTCTTTACGCAATCATTGACTTCGTCAAAAAGTCCGGAAACGACTACAGATTTTCCCATGTTTTTTTCTTTTAACTTTTCCAGATAATTGGTTAACTCTTTCTTGTTATTAAATACGGGGCTTCTATAAGACCCGTTCGGCTTGGCTCTTTTTGTAATCCTGAGTAGCTTAAGCATCCCCAGGTTTAAAAGAACTTGCCTGACCATTTCATAGCTACGGGGAAATCTTTTTTGCAGGCGCCTTCTGAAAATGTCAAAGGGAATATCGTCACCCATAACGAGTACAAGATAATCTTCCTTTAGAGATTCTACGCTTCCCTGTCGATGCATAGTGTGCGTCATATATATCCTTCCTTGCTATGGCGCCAATGGGCGTCCCAGCCCGATGTTAATCTTACAATTGGGTCGGTAAAAGATGCCGGCTTCGTCTAACATATTTTTAATGGGTATCGTACCATCCGGCTTACACCTGCATATACAACCCACGCTGAAAACTGTATTAACTGACTTAGAAACGTCTTTAAGAACATTTATTACGGATATTGCCTTGCTATCCTCAGTTTTGAATTCTAATACGCAGGAAAGGATGCGCTCCTTTTTTATGTCCTCTCTAAGTCTCCCGGTAGATTTATCCCGCATAAGCTTTGTCAGGGGATTCATCTTTTCAAACTCAACCCCTACTTTGGCAACGGCCATAGAAATTTTTTCTATCTCCGCAAAAGTCGTGCCTGTGCCAGGTCTCCCCACATCTACTGTAAACCCTATCTCGCCGTGACGGTAACGCCCGGTGACGTCGTTGGTTTTCATTTCCGCAGTTCCTCTCCCGTCTATTCCCGTCTCCCTATGAATCATAGCCACTGAGCTGAACATATGTCTTAGTATCCTTGGCCACTTTAACGGGACTTTTTCGAGGGCATCTACGGGACAAATGCCCGACGCAAGGCAAACATAACATTCAAAGCATCTATCCTCATCAACTATGCACTTGGCCCCCGTTGCCATTATTGCTCTCGCAGGACAATAGCGTATGCATTCCATACATCCCATACATTTGTAAAGGTTTATGCGCATCTTTCAGTCTCTTCCTCTTATTCTATAATTTTTAGTCTTAGTCAGGGTGCAGGCTGCTTCCTGGTTCGGTCGCTCTCCGTCAAGTTTTTGAAATAACTGCACGGCGGAACGGAATCTTATTTTCTCTGAAAATTCAAGCGGCAATATCTTCTCTATCTTATGGCTGTCTCCTCCAAATTGATAAATAAATAACCTGGACATCCCATCAAAGTAATAATTCTTGTACATTTTCTTCAATGTTTGCCGGGAAAATGAATAGTCGCTACCAACAAATACAGCGCCATAAATTTTCCCTTTATCGATGAAGATGAAGGGATTATTTATGAGAAACGCTTTCAATCCGGGCGTGTTGGTCGAAGGCTCAACAAAAAAGATTCCACCGTGCCGAGAGGCGCAAGAAATTTGCAAAGCACCCTTCATCTTCTTGTAACGTAATACTCCATCCTTCAAAAATGCTCTGGAACCTCCAAAATCCACTTGTTTATAGCCTTTTTCTTTGAATCGATGAATTGCGAAATAGAATATAGCACCCACCGCACCATCTGTGACGTAGTCAAAATTGCCATCTTTTACGCCCATGTATACTGGACCAAACCGCTCTTTTTCATAGACTAGCAGAGCACCTGCTACATATTCATCTTCTTTTTTGATAAGAAGTAACTCGTTATCCTTAAACTGGTTCCTCACATAATCATATTCTGAGATAATAGCCCCGTCTCCATGACGCTGCGAAACATAAGGCCTGTACATATTGTAATAGAAGTTATCAAACTGAGAGCGATTCTGTGTTATTTCAAACGAAAGTTTGTTATTTGTTATTTTGGTTACGTCAGACTTAATACTTCTATTTCCTGCAAGAAAAGAACTGGCACCAGATATATCGGCTAAACTCGACACCCAGAATGGAATGTGAAAACACTCCCGGTTTCTAAATAAAGCGCAGAAAGGCTTGTCCACTGCAACGACCATTAACGAGCAAGTATGACCTTTTTCCTTGACCACCTTAAAAACTTTCCAAAGCCAGACTTTTCCAAGATAGTTTTCACTAAAAGAGCTATTATAGGCTATTTTTATAAAGTAATTTCTATTGATTTTCGCGCCAGCGTAAATAATGGAAAGTGTCCGGTGGCTGGTTATTTCTTCTCCGCTTATAATCCACAGATCCAATCTACAAATATCAACAAATTTGAACATTAATTTAGCAGGCCATAAAATCCAGCGCAAACAAACAGGAATTTTACGATAAATTTTCTTCGCAATCTCTTTCATACTGTTAGATCTTACCTGATTGCTTGGAGCACAAATACCTCTCGCCAATTTTAGAACTCACCCCAGAAAAAATTTCTCTTTATACTTCTCAAATTCATCTATGGCTCTTTGGTAATCATCGTGGCGCCCGATATCCAACCAGTAGTCGTCGCTGGGATAGCCAATGACCTTTTCGCTATTTTTCAGTAACTTTTTTACCAAATCCGGAAAATCCAACTTCTCGTCCGGCTTGATGTATTTCAGAACCTTGGTGTTAAAGATATAGATTCCCATACTCACCAGATATTCTAAGTTGGGTTTCTCAATGTAATCGGTAATCTCACTATCCGTATTCAATTCAATAACGCCAAAATCAACGTCCACCGTTCTCTTGTGCATGGCAATTGTGGCTAAAGCCTTCTTTTCCTTATGATAATCGATAAGCGCCGCATAGTTGAGCGTTGTCAAAATATCCCCGTTCATAACCAGGAAAGGATTTGTCAAATTTTCGATCAGGGAAAGGGGTCCTGCTGTTCCTAAAGGTTTACTTTCGCGCGAATATTGAATGTCGATTCCGTATTTGCTGCCGTTCCCAAAGTAGGTCTCCAGAAGTTCCGCCAGGTAACCCACTGCCATAATTATCTTGGTAAATCCGTGGCTTTTCAATTGTCGCAAGACTACGTCCAGAATAGGCACGTCTCCTATGGGCATTAGTGGTTTGGGGAAAATCGCCGTGTATGGTGCCAGTCTCGTTCCTTTGCCCCCCGCGAGAATAATTGCGTCCATATCCCCCCCTAAATAGTGTAAATATCCGGTCTATATCTGTTTTGAAATTTTGAAAACCAGTCCACGGTTTTTCTCAAACCATCGTCCAGAGAAACCTTAGGTACCCAGCCGAGTAGTTCTTTTGCCTTGGAATTATCAGCCATTAATCTTTCCACTTCGCTTCTTGCCGGTCTAATCCGCTCAGGGTCGGAGATTATCTTTACCTTTTTTCCTATCAAGGAAATTATCTTGTTTGCCAAATCCTTAATGGAAATCTCAAAACCAGAACCTATATTGATAACTTCGCCAACAGAATTTTCCGATTCCGCTGCTCTGATAAAACCATCGACTATATCGTCCACGTAGGATAGATCCCTTGTTGGCTCCAGGGATCCCAGTAATACCCTATTTTGAGCCAGGGCTTGAGTGATAATTGTGGGAACGACTGCTCTTGCCGATTGTCGTGGCCCATAGGTGTTAAATGGTCTTAACGTGTTCACCGGTAAATCATACGACCTGTAGAAGCTCTCCGCAATCTTGTCCGCGCCTATTTTACTCGCCGAATACGGCGATTGGCCCTGCAGGGGATGTTTTTCGTCAATGGGCACGTACTGAGCCGTTCCATAGACTTCGCTCGTAGAGGTATGGATTATTTTTTCCGGTTTATATTCTTTTGCGGCATTCAAGATATTCAAGGTTCCCATAATGTTGGTTTCCACTACTTCCCGGGGATGTACATAGGAGTAAGGAATGGCAATCAAAGCTCCCAGGTGGAAAACCACATTGATATCCTTCATCACACTTTTAATCGTTTCGGAATCTCTTAAATCACCCATAATAACTTCCATTTTCTCTTTCGTGGTGGAAGGTAAAATTTCTAATAAACCCCAATCATTACGGGAGTTGTAACGAACGAAAGCTCTAACTTTGGCTCCCAAACTAACTAACTTTTCTGCTAAATGGCTGCCGATAAAACCGCCCGCCCCGGTTACCAGTACCGTTTTCCGTTTCCAGTGCATAAATTCGTTCCCCTTGTTTATTGGACTTTTCCTCGCCAGTAGTTCAGCAAGTCTTCTAACGTTTCTTGCAGAGAGATAATAGGTTCCCAGCCCGTCAGTTTTTGAAATTTTTCGAAGCTGCCAACCTGTAAGGGAATATCGGATGGCCGTATTCTTCCGGGATCCTGCTTAACAGAAATATCCCTTTTTGCCATCCGTAACAAAATATCTAATACCTCGCGTATTGAATATCCCTTTCCAGAACAAAGGTTATAGGCTTCACCCGAAATTCCTTTGTCCACCGCCAGCCAATAAGCCTTAACAACGTCTCTGATATCTACGAAATCTCTCTTACTATCTAAGTTACCAACATAAATTGTTGGTTCTTGTTTGCCTTTTTCAATCAGCGCTATCTGGCGAGCAAAGTTGGAGCATACAAAATTTTCCTTCTCTCCCGGCCCGGTGATATTAAAAGCTCTGGTGCGAATAATCTTCAATCCATGGTTCTTATAATATTGATATCCCACCATGTCCTGGGCAAGTTTACTTATCCCGTACGGACTTATCGGGCGAAAATGGTTGGTTTCCGTCACCGGATTCTCATTTTCCAGTACTAATCCGTATTCGGCGCTGGAACAGGCAATGTGGATTACAGGATTGATTCCCAGTTGCTTAACTGACTCCAGCAGGTCGATAGTCCCGAAAACATTGGTGGAATAGAATTTTTCCGGAGATTGCTGAGAATTCGCATCAAAGGTTAAACCTGCCAGGTGGAAAATTCTATCGGGTTCAAAATCCTGTAGAGTATTTTTTGTCTCTTCCCTATCCAGGAGATCACACACCCGGACCTTTGCCTTGTGCAGAATGGGTTGAGCATCCTTGCTGACATCTCTTGCGATATCAATACCATAGAGTTCTATATTGTCCTTATGCCTATCCGGAGACTGCAGGTACTCTGCCAGATGGATTCCACTAAAACCGGCTATTCCTGTGATGAGTATTTTCATAAACTATCCCGGGTTACTTGCGCATAAAGTTCTATTATCTTTTTCGCAATCGTTTTTGACGATAAATGTTTGATATTATCTCTTGCGGCAGCCCTTGTGTTTTTATGGAGAACTAATTTTATACTTTCGGCAATATCAACCGGCTCCTGTTTGCAGACGTAGCAGTTGCCAGCATCTTTGATTACTTCTCGCGCATCGCCCACATCAACGGAGACCACAGGCAAGTTACAGGCCATAGCCTCTTTTATCACCGTAGGGGACCCCTCCGAGTCAGAAGTTAATACTAATACGTCACAAGCATTCATAACCAACGGAACCTCAGAATAAGAGCGCCTGTTATTACTCAAAATGACCGGTAGAATATTCTGGTTCTCTTTTTGCACCAATTCTACGGCTTTGTTGAAGATGTCGAATCTTTTTTCGATTCTGTGCGGATTACTGGGGAACAAAACGAGTTTCATATCAGACGGAAAACCCAATTTCTCCCTCACTTTGTCCTGCGGCGAGGGTTTAAAAAGGTCAAAGTCGATGCCAAAAGTAATCACCGATATCTTTTTCGAATCTGCTCCCAAATCGGAAACAAGGACATCTTTTATTTTACTACTGACGGCAATAATGTGGTCAGAGCGCGATATGACAAATTTTTGCAGGATGCGATATACCTTATTGCGTGAAGGTTCTATTAAAGCATCGCTTCCGACAAAGGTTATTATCAGGGGTCTCCTTTTTATGACTGCTGCAAATAAAGCGGAGTGGAATCCGTAGTACGCGTGTACTATGTCATAAGAACCGAGAAGCAAATAAAAGATATTTTTCAAAACAAAAGGCACGTAAGCAAAATAGCCCTTCCAATTCTTCACTACTTTTGCCATGCGCAAATCTTCATTTTCCATATCTTCTACCTGTTGCTTTATAAAAGTTCCCAGGTAAGAATTTTTTCCCGGATACATATTGCTAATAACCAAAACCTTCATCTTCTACGGTCCGCCTTCGTTAACAAAAAGTCGACTCCACAACTGAAAAGTCAGAAGCCTGGAGATAAGTTCCATATGATTGAATTTTCCGCTGATATGTTCCCGGAGAACGGTTTCCACGGTCTTGCTATTCATGATGCTTCCGCTATAACCTCTCCCATCCAACAACGTGCCGTAAATAAAGTTGATTAGCTTCTCATTTTTTCTGGACCACTGAGTATACTGGGCAAAGAGATTGACCGGGGAAACCCCGCCCATCTTTTTCTTTAAACGTTTCTTAGCCAGGCAGAGAGTCATTTGGGCAAAGCTATTAGTCGCATCAATGGGCAGTCCGGTCTTTTCCCAGGGGATTTTGGAAAGTTCAGGGAAAAGCCGTGAAAACGTTCGCGTGTAGAGATATTGATACCTTCTTTCGTGGGGTGGCGTGTTAACGATAAAATCAACGAGGTCATTGTCAAAGAAAGGACTTCTCACCTCCACGTGAGTTCTCTTGACAATATTGCCATAGTTCACAAAACGGCGCACGTATTGAGTAGCAATGGAATAATCTATGATGCTGCTGGCCGATGTGGCCTTACATTTTCGAGAGATATTTGCAATAATTTCTCTGGGATAATCTCTTATTTTTCTGTAATAAGGTTGAACGAAAAGAGACTTTGCCAGATCCTTGGAAAGTGGCTGAAAAAGATAATCGGCAATCAGCAACTTCTCCTTTTTTTTGAAAATAGCAAAGGGACTGAAGAAACTGCCAAAGGGCTGCATCCCATCGAGGCAAACGTCGGTGTAGTCTTTTATTAACTCAAATTTCATATTTCCCGTGGAATGGATAAAAGATATCATTCCGTCGGTTATATTAACTATCTTCTTTGCGTTGTTAATAATGTCTTCGGGCGAGAGCTCAAGATAATGATGGTCAGCCCCTAATACGTTCGATATTCGCCTGGCAATCTTCACGTCATCCATAACTTCCGTTCCGAATGTAACCGTATTTACCGGATAGTATTCTTTAGGTATACCTGCCAGGATAGTCCGGGAATCCAATCCACCACTCAGGGGAACGGTAATTCTGGCGCCATCTTTCGTATGCCTTTCTATTGCCTGTAATATGAGGCCTGCCAGTTTTTGTTCATAATAGTCCTGGGTCCTACCTTCGTTTCTGTCCGCAAAATTGAAGTCCCAATAATTAGAGACGGAAACTTCGTTATTTTTGAAGACTAACAAAGACGCCGGGGCGAGCAATTTGATTGATTCAAAATAAGTTCTATTTTCCATTACGAAACCAAAAAAGAACAGGCTGGCAATAGCAAAGTGATCAATGTTCTGGGAAACGTCATTGCAGGCTAAAATTGCTTTCACTTCCGAAGCCAGGTATAGTCCATTTTTGCCTTGTGCATAATAAATAGGCCGTAGCCCGTAGCGGTCATTGGCAACGGTCAATTTCTTTTCATTATCGTCCCAGATAATTATGTTAAACGCTCCTTTTAATTTAAAAACAAGGTCGTTTTTATATTTTTCATGAAGTGCAAGGAGAAGTCTTGCCAGGGGAATCGATTCCTCGATTCCCATTTCGTTTTTTAGTTCCTTATGATTGTAAATTTCACCATGAAACAATAATGTATAGCGGCCGTCACTGCTACTTACTGGCCGCAAATCTTTGCTAAGTATCCCGTAGTCCGCCTGTCCCAGGGCCAGGGGGCCTTTTATGTATGTTTCGGGCTTGTACCACTCATAAGCCCCCAGGGAATAGCACATTCTGTTTATCTGTTCCCATTGTTCGGACTCGTCTCTGGTAAAAGAACCATCAACAATTCCCGCCAAAAAAGGGGACAGGCTACTTTTTTTCTCGCTTTCTCCCGTCAAAAAAGGGGACAGGCTACTTTTTCTCATGCCGTTCCCTCCCTTTCCTAAATCGTGACGCTTTCTCTTTCCCTGAAATCGGGTGGGTTTCTTTGAATATTTGTTATTTCCCTGTCATTTATATAAATCCGGACTTTATCCTTGTCAGGAACGTAAAATGTGACCCCCTGCAAATCTTCGATGGTAGGAGTAAATGAACCAAAAACCGGGTCTTCCACACTGGAGATGGTAATGACCGTTTCCTCACCTCTAACCTCATGCGACCAGTTTAAATACTTGTAGTTAAGATAATAGTTTAATAACCGGGAAGTAGTGGTAACATAAATATTTCCCTTTTCCTGTTCCCTGGCCAAATCCCGCAGTCGATTTTGCGTTTCTTCTGCTATTACCTGTGAACAATCGGAATTCTTTCCTAAGTGGGTATAGACGACCATATAACCGCCAACTTCCTTCAACCTTTCCAGCGTCCGTGGGGAAATTACGTACGCCAGGCGCCGGGAAGTAGCGCCTTCGGCAACTCCTTGCCAAAAGTTATCGAATCTCATAAATTCGTAAACCTTCTGGCCGTCGTCCAGTTCGGCTACTCTAATGAGGTCGTAATTCTTGTGCATAGCATATTTTTTATTCCCCAGGATAGCCAGAACGTTCTTGGCAAATTCTTTCGCCATATTCTTCAAAGAATCAACAGGGTGACGGGGGTCGTAAATCGAGAAGAATGTCTTTAAACTTAAAGGCGCCGACTGGCCAATAACCGCGGTAACCCTGCCCAGCCAGAAAAATTTTATCCCATACGCTCTCGTAAGGTCAGAATGGTAAGCGCCCGTTTCCGGGTGGTCACCTAAACCGAAGGTAGTGTCATCGCCCAGGTTGTCCGGAGTCCTCGCGTGGTCAACCCATACGTCAACTCGGCGCTGATTATCGTTTAATTCTCTTATTGCTGTGACTGCATCTTGTCTGGTAAAATCTTCCTTTTCTCCGTAGGAGTGCATAACATCTATATACCCGGAGTCAATAAATCTTCTAATAATTTGCGCATTTCCCGGATTTCCCGAGAAGTACGAAAATGCGCAGGTTGGTGGCGCGTACATCACGAAACTATTACCGATATCTAACCCCACTCCCTTTCCCATGCTTGTCTCTTCTCTGGTGTTGAGAAATTTCTGAATTTCCAGGAATTCCTCCTTTGTTGTGGTTCCGTCAATATCGCTGGAAATTGTCATTGCGGCTCTATAAGGATAGGGAAATTTGCGCAACGCAACCCCATCATCGGTACCGTACGCTTTATAGTAAAAACGATTTATGTCGTAGATGGTTATTAAATAGTTACCCACAAACGCCAATACTACGACTGCAAGTGAGAAAAGAAGAATGTATAATATTTTCCTGAATCTTTGGAACTTCAAATCGAATCCTTTTCTTAATATTTAATGAGAGCTTCTCTGTCTATCCAGAAGTGCCTTTTTATATATTTCTATTGTTCTTGTTGCGATATCATTCCAGGATAGTTCGTCCTCTGCTTTTTTATAAGCATTTTCTCCCATCTCTCTTCGCTTTTCCTTATTCCGCAACAGTTCAATTATAGCTTCTGCCAGTTTCTCCGGGTCTTTGGGAGGGACAATATAACCTGTTCTTCCATTTTCCACAACTTCCGGGATACTTCCCACATCAGTCGCCACTACCGGTTTTTTGAATGCATAAGCCAAGGGGACTATTCCGCTCTGCGACGCCTCTATATATGGAACTACGACAACACTAGCTTTTTGGAATAACTCTCCCACCATACTGCTGGGTATCAACCGATTATGAACAGTAAATTTTTCCTTATGAACCATCATTCTTGTATATTTTCCAAAGTCTTCGCCTGTACCGGCTATCACTATCTTTGCCGCAGGAACCCTTTCCGTAATGAGCGGTTCTGCCTCAATCAAATATCGTAACCCTTTATATTCCCAGATCCGGCCAAAGAATAAAATCGAATTGTCTTCCTCTTTTACTTCACTTTTGAGAAATCTCTTGTAGATAGAATTAACGCCCCGTGGCAGAACATGGACATTACTGTCCAATTTATCGGATTTTCCCATCATCTCCCTCTTTAGTTTGTCGCCATGGACGATTATTTCATTGGCATTTTTGAAAGACAATTTGTGTACGAATGAAGGAATTCTTCTGGATCTTGTGTCCCCAACGTGCAACACCACATCGTGGATCGTGATAACCAAAGGGTATCTACGCCTTAAGAATGGCAATGTCAAGTTCAACCAGGGATGCTCCCCCTGCAAGTGCACGATGTCAGGGTTAAACCCTTTTATTTTTTTGATTATTCCGTATAATGTTAATAGATTGGTTGGATAACGAAGCCGGGGTTGATGATAAGACTCCATATTTAAATTATCTTCCAGCACTTCTGCAAACCAATCCGCCTTATGCTGGGGCAGCATGAGCATTACCTCTTCCATCCTTGATAATGCTTCCGCCAATTGTACGGTATATGAGATATGGTCAAACGCGTATAAAACGATTCGCATAATTGAACAATTCCTTCTTTTTGCCAAAAAGTTATTCTTTTACAGGATTATGCTCGGATGATTTCTGAGCGTGCAATACGATTAGTCCCTTATCTCTTTCCCATAGCCTCCGGAAAAGTTCCTTGTCAGCTGGCGAAAATGGCCTGAGTGTTAGCAAGAAAAAAACGTAAGCCAGCGCTGCAATAGGCACTATAAGAAATAAGCTAAACTGTCTGAGCAATGAAATAGTTATTCCCATCAAGGCTGCGGAAATAACTGGTTTTCCGGCAATTTGGAAGAAGTTCAACGTAAATAGATTGCGGGAGACAAAACCGTATTGTAAACCTAAAAATATACAGATTGAAATCAGGGTAGCCATAGCTGCGCCCAGGAAACTAAACCTGGGTATTAATATCGAATTCAAAGTTACGTTACACGTCATACTAATGAGAAGCGAGCGCAAGTTTATCTTTTGCTTATTGCTGGCAATCAGGGAGTGGGCGAGTGTTATATTTATAGTGTAGGGAACCAATGTCCAGATCAGAATGCTCAAGACATCCGCGGAAACCAAAAAACGTTCCTTAAAAAAAAGAAGTATGAAATTCTTACTCAGAAGTGTAGTTCCCACGGCAACAGGCAACATCACCATAAATAGGTATCTGATTGAATTGGTGCAAGCTATCCTGAATTTTTCTAATGACGATTGAAATAACCTGGAGATGACCGGTTGTAACGCCATCAGGTAAGCCAGGGGAACTATCTTCCACACATTCATTAATTTGTAGGCAGCGCTGTAGAAACCGACTTCTGTTGCCCCCTTGATTTTGGATAACATAAGGATGTCCACGTTCCAATAGATGGTAGCAAAAATAAAAATGAGAGCAAAAGTGGGAGTCGTCTTGACAAGCCATTTGCAAAAATCCGAATCTATTTTGAAAAGTGGCCTTCCGGTGCACTTAAGAACGAAGTAGAAACTGATAGACAGGTTTAGAAGATGACTGCCCAAGATTGCTACCATTAATTCCACCAAACCATAGCCCTTAGACAAAATGAGCAAACCAACAACGACTTTAAATAGATTACCTGCTATCAATGGAATACTAACATATTCCAGTCTTTCAAAAGCTCTACATATCGAATGGCATACTAAAGAAAACACCACAGGTATCAAAGCAAGGCTGAGAATATAAATGGCCAAAGCGGTATCTGCCGGATAATTCAATAGATAACCTACCAGACACATTGCTCCGGCGGTCAGAACGGAAAAGAAAAGTCCCACGAAAGAGCCGTTAATCAAGTACTTACCGGCTTTTGATCTGTCGCGGGCAACTTCTCTCGTAATCAGGTGGGAAAAACCCAGGGAAGAAATAGTCTGAAAAATGAAAAAAAGAGAAATGGCAATAGAAAACTTACCCAAACCGGAGACGCCTAAGGAACGGGCAACGAATAACACCAATATAAAGGAACACGCAGGTTCCGCAACCTGGGCCAATAACACAGCTCCCGTATTCTTTACTAATTTCTTGACCGTATTCATCCCCTTAAGCTCCTACGACAGAAGGTTTTGTCTCTGCTGTAATTTTCTTTACGGCAATGACCATACCCGTAAAAAACCAGAAGATGAGAAATAGATGGTTTCCCAAAGATGCTGCGTCTACCAGGCCGTGAACCAAAAAAGCCGTGATTCCTCCCAAAAGACCTACAACCACGTTTGACATCGGATCTTCACTCGCCCTAATGTAACTCAATCCCTCTCTATAAACTGTAAATATGAGCCAGATGAAAATGGCAAGGCCGGCGATGCCCATCTCTGCCGCGACCTGCAAGAATATATTGTGTACCTGGTGTCGGGTTATGGACGCAAGTTTAACGTCGGTCGTATCGTACTGCCCCATAACTTCTGTGTAATTATTGATACCCACGCCCAGAACGGGATTAGCCCTTATTATGTTCGAAGCTACTTGCATTTGAGGAATTCGGGAATATGCAGCATCGTAATCGTCGCTGAAAACACGACGATTGACGATATTCAAGAATTGAGGGTTAACGGTGCCTATTACGGTGACAATTATTATAATGGCGACGATAGATGTGGCAAAATTATTCAGTCCTGTTTTTCCCTTCGTTTTTGAAAAATTCAAAAGTAATACTATTAAGCCGGCTACTATAAAACTGGACCATCCTGCCCGGGACAGAGTGCATATCAGCGCGCCAATCCCGGCAACCAATGTTAAACCAGACAATAATTTATAGAATCCCCTTATTCTGGAGAAAAGCAGGCTCACGGAGATGGGTAGCATAAATGTAAGATACCAGGCAAAGTCATTGTAAGATACCCATGTGCCTGAAATTCTGGATAACGGCTCGCCCAGTCTTATATATCCCAACTTTTCCGGACCGCCCAATACACTGGGAACAAAGGGGCGGTCAAACTTGTATTGGGCAAGACCGAGCATACTTTCCAGGAAAAGACCCAGAAGCAAAAAAATAACCACAAATTGGATTTCTTTTCTGCTTTTGATGTTGTTTGCAATATAGAGGAAGCCCAGATACATTTTTAGCACTTGCACTATTTCGAACAAGCTCAATGTTGGGTTGGAAGCATTGGCCATCGATAAGGTAGCCATGCCCATCAGGAAGAAAAAAGGTAAGCTTATTCTGGGGAAAAACCTGATTTTCTTCTTATTTCTTGCGAATTCGCTAATCCATAGTATGTATAGAATGGCAAGGGTGATATCATACAGCGATATTATGAGTCCGGCTGCTCCCCCGAGATGTCCCGTATGTCCAATAGTTATATCCAGTTGTATTGGTAAAGCGAACACCAATATTGCCAGAAAGAAACGCTTCACATCTCCTGAGAGAACGGCGATAAAGGGAACCATTATTCCTATGGCGCCAAGCACTCCCCACTTGGCCGGAAGGAACGTGAATACTAAAATGAATAATCCGCAAATCATTCCTCCCAGGACAACAAGCAGTGGCCAGCCGACTCTATGGCGGTCGCTTATCCCGGGATTATGAAAGAACATGTTTTTTCCCCATTTTTAAAATCTTACACCCAGACTTACCCGGTGTCCGTTTTCCAACTTGTCTGCCAGTCCAAAGGCATAGTTAATGAAATAGTTCCGGTACGAGAATCCCATGCCCAGGGCCAGTCCGGTATCATCAATGTTGAATTTGTAACCAACTCTTCCCTGAACCATCTCCCGCCAGTCCAGCTCAAAGCCGACTGCGGGGGTAAATTTTTGTTCATAAACCAGAAAAGGGAAATCTGCGCTGAGCAAAATTTTCTGGTTGCCCAAAGGCTTCTGATAAGCAGCCCCGACGGAGATTGTCAGAGGAAGGGAATCACTTTCGTCGAGGAACTTAAGTTTTGTTCCCAAATTTCGAACCGCCAATCCTCCAGCCAGACCCTTTATCGGCGTGTAGTAGAGACCTCCGACATCTACCGCAAAAGCCGTACCCGTCTTAACCTCCACGAGCCTTGAGGAGACCATCTTTAGGTTTATGCCCATCGGCAAATTCTCCGCAAACTTACGGGCAAAGCCAGCCAGTATTACAAAATCCTGCTCTGCCTTTGCCGTCCACTCATTTCCGTCAAGGTCGATCAGGTCAATGTCTCCCGCCGTATAGTAAGAGAATGCCCCGGCAAAGACTCCCAGAGAAGTCGGCTGCCCATAAAGAAGGCTCATAAAGCTATCATCAGCCAGCCCTCGCTGATAGCTGAAGGAAGCTTCCCGACCAGGGAGAGAAATCAAGCTCGCTGGATTATAATGGAGTACACCTACTTCCCCTCCCACCGCAGTATAGGCCTCTGCCATCCCGCAGGCTCTTGCTCCTACCGGCTGCCGCAGCACAATTGCGCCGGAAGTCCCTGCTCCTTTTGCCCACAAACCGGTTGCCAGAACCACAACCAGAAAAGTGGAAAGAATAAGAATTTTTTTCACCTTTACCTCCTATTTCATGACTGCGACTTTTTTGGTGGCCTTTATTCCCGGGCCTTTTACAAAAACAACGTATATTCCCGAAGCCACCAGATCATTCTCGCTATTTCTGCAATTCCATTTAATGGAATCTTGATCCGCTATTACGTCTTTACTCTTCTCCCAGACAAGCATTCCTAGCAAATCAAAAATCTCAACATTTACCGTTCCCGGAGCGCTGGGCCAGAAATGGATCTCCGCTTCCTCGCCCTTCAGGGGATTAACATAACCGTTTTCTCCTCCCTGAATCTTTACGTCCCCTTTTCCTGAAAATTCAACAGGTATTACATTGGGGGCGTCAAGAGGACTGGTCGGTCCGCCTGTTGCCAGTCCATTCCAGAGGTCTTTTGCCTCAAAATAGTAAGTATAGTCGTCCCCCGGCTCTAATCTATTCTTGGTCAGAGTATAAAGTTTACCGTCTGTGTAATTTGTATCTCCCGGGTCGACATGGTCCATAGTAAACGGACTTCCTTCTATATCTGATCCTGCCTTCTTGATATGTAGCTTGGGAAAGCCTGATGCTGGAGGATCGTTATCCTGGTCAGTATACTTTACCCTATAGACAAAATCAGTATTGGGATAGCCGATTTCGGGATTCAAGC
The DNA here is from genome assembly GCA_964345635.1 of uncultured Clostridia bacterium. GTDB lineage: Bacteria > UBA6262 > WVXT01 > WVXT01 > WVXT01 > WVXT01. The sequence goes on along the minus strand of CAYFRM010000091.1, from coordinate 12,698 downwards.
CATCGGAGGTGTAGTTTGGCTCTCTTGTCCAGAACAATGTAGGAGCATGGTTTGCCACGTCGGGTGCGTCAGTAGAGGTGGTCGGTGGCCCGGTTGCCGGAATATTCCAAACGTCCTTTGCCTGGAAGTGATAAGTATAGTCATCCCCCGGCCCTAATCTATTCTTGGTGACAGTATAGAGCTTACCGTCTTTGTAATTTGTATCTCCCGGGTCGACCTGGTCCATAGTAAAGGGACTTCCTTCTATATCTAATCCCCCCTTCTTGATATGTAGTTTGGGAAAGCCCGCTGCCGGAGGGTCACCATAGTCACCGTCCTGGTCCGCATAATTTACCCTGTAAACGAAATCAGTATTGGGATAGCCGGTTTCGGGATGCAAGCCATCGGAGGTGTAGTTTATTTCTCCTGTCCAGGACAATGCAGGAGCTTGGTTTCCGAGCGGTGCGATGTCCGGACCGCCATGAGGGCTGGTTGGTGCGCCTGTCGCTGAGATATCCCAAACGTCTCTTGCCTCAAAGTAATAAGTATAGTCTGTCCCCTCCTCCAAGCCACCCTTGGCGTAAGTATAAAGTTTGCCGTCGCTATAAGTCGTATCTCCCCCGTCCACTTCGCTCATGGGAAACGGACTTCCGCTTATCGGCATTCCACCCTTCATAATATGTAACTTAGGATAACCTGAAAGCGGAGCTTCGTTGTCCTGGTCAGCATACTCTATCTTATAAACGAAATTGGTAGTGGGATAGCCGGTTTCAGGATTTAACCCATCAGAAATGTAGTCTGCTTCTCCCGTCCACGATAATGTAGGAGGACGGTTTGTCACATCCGGGGCGTCTTTAGCACTGGTTGGCGCGCCCGTTGCCGGACTATTCCAAACGTCTTTCGCCTCAAAGTAATAAGTATAATCCGTTCCCAATGCCAATCCACTCTTGCTATAAGCATAAAGTTTCCCGTCGCTATAAGTCGTATCTCCCCCATCCACTTCGCTCATAGTAAACGGACTTCCGCTTATCGGTACTCCACCCTTCATAATATGTAATTTAGGATAGCCTGATGCTGGAGGATTGTCGTCCTGGTCGGTATACTTTACCCGGTATACAAAAGCAGTATTGGGGTAGCCAGTTTCGGGATCCAGACCGTCGGAAGTATAGTTCACCTCTCCTGTCCAGGACAATGTGGGAGCAATGTTCCAGTGTAGATAATAAATGTCGGAATTTCCTGAAGTGGTGGAATCAGCCCAGGCAATGTGGGGCTTCCCAAAGTCATCCAGATAAAGAGAAGGGTCTCTCGAACCCTCGGTGGTACTCAACACATTCTTCGATTCCTGACCTGAACCGTCTACATCCACCCAGGCTGTACCATTCCATTTAAGGTAGTATATATCATTATTAGTGGTATTTACCGAGACGCGTTCAAACCAGGCAATATGGGGGTTTCCTGAAGCATCTAAATAAAGAGAAGGATTTCCGGAGTCTAAACCACTAGTTTTTGAGACGTTCGTTGATTCCTGGCCGGAACCGTCGGCATCTACCCATTCTGAGCCGTTCCATTCAAGATAATAGATATCATAGAATCCCAAATTCCTACTATCCCAGGAGATATGGGGATTCCCCGCACTATCTAAACGAAGCGATGGATTCCTGGAGTCACCGGTACTATTTGAGATATTTATTGATTCCCATCCTGATGAACCGTCGGCATCTACCCATTCTGAGCCATTCCATTTGAGATAATAAATATCACCTTGCCCTGAAGTATAATCCTCCCAGGCGATGTGGGGATTTCCCGAACTATCTATGCACAGCGAAGGGAATCCAGAATATGCGGTGTTTGATGAGACATTTATTGATTCCCGGCCCAAATCGTCGGCATCTACCCATTCTGAACCATTCCATTGGAGATAATAGATGTCGTAATTTTCATCGGGAATGTAATCCTTCCAGGCAATGCATGGTTTTCCGGAATTGTCCAAAAAGAGTGAAGGATAAAAAGAACTGTTAGTGGTATTTGATATATTTTTTGATTCCTGACCCGACCCATCAGCATCCACCCAGGTTGTACCATCCCATTTAAGATAATAAATTTCATTGTTGGCGAAAATCAAATCGTGCCAGGCAATGTGAGGATATCCTGAACTATCCAAGAAGAGAGAAGGATATTCGGAAGCACTGGTATTATTGGTGATGTTCATTGACTCCTGGCCCGAACCATCGGCATCTACCCATTCTGAGCCATTCCATTTGAGAAGATAGATTTCCGAATTTCCCGGGCTGGTATCTTGCCACACGATGTAGGTAGTTCCCGAGCTGTTCACAGCAACGCAGGGATTACGGGAGCTGCCTGGTGTGCTTAAAATGTTTACCGACTCCTGTCCCGAGCCATCGGCGTCCACCCATATTGCCCGGGCAGAATTTGCAAGTACCAAAACAAAAAGAATAGATAGAACAGTAAACTGCTTTACACTTCTCATTTTACAGCCTCCTTTTCAAAAAAGTGACAGGTACTTTTTCTATACTACTCCATCACTATTTTTAGAACCGCCGTTTATATATCCTGTCAGGAACGAAATGTTTTTGTCTATTTAACACCACACCTAATACCTTAGCCTGATTATCCTGCAAGGTGGCCTGCACTTGCTGGATGTCCTCCCTGCGGGTCCTGCCCGATTGGACGACCAGTAGAACTCCATCTACCTGGGAACTTAACACACTTGCATCGCTGTATGGAATAACCGGAGGCGAGTCTATGAGAATCAGGTCAAATTTTGATTTTAGCTCTCTTAAAAGGGCCATTAATCTTTTAGATTCCAGTAATTCTACCGGATAGTGTGGCAAATTTCCCGATGTTATTATTTTGAGATTCTCCTTTTCGGTATCGATTATTTCCGGGTCCAGGCCCGTACTACCTTCCAAAATTTCGGTTAACCCGGGACTTTGCATCAGGCCTAATCTATCGTGTACGGTCGGAAATCGCAAATCTGAATCGATTAAAAGCGTTTTATACCCGGGAACATCAGACATAGCCAAAGCCAGATTAATGGCCGTAGTAGTCTTACCCTCAAAATGGTTGGAACTGGTAATTAGGATTGCCTTCATCAACTTATCCTGGGTGGTTCGCAGAATGTTTGTTCGTAAAGCCCTGTATGATTCGCCGGTGGGAGATTTCTCGTCGGGTAAACTTAACGATGTGTGAAACATTATGCGTTTATTCATCTTTATTTACTCCTCTCGCCCATTAATGCAAATTTATTTTTCAAACCTTTAGCGTCTGAAGCCCAAAAAGGTTCTTCTTATCTTTTTTGGTGTTGAAGGAATGATTCCTAAAACTCTTGAGTGTAAGTATTCTTCTATATCCCGGGAAGTTCTCATAGAAGAATCCCGGTATTCGGCAAAGAACGCCATACCCAGGCCGAACACCAAACTCATCACACCTCCCAGGAGAATAAATATTGCCCTTTTTCGTCTTAGCGGATAAGGGGGTGGGACAGCGGGGTCGATCACCCTGGCGCTTCCCATTCCCCGCATTTCGGCGACTTCGGAGATGCGGGCGTCTTCCATTTTTCTTAATAGCGTTAAGTAGATTTCTTCATTACTCCTAACCGCCCGGGCTAAACGAGCCATCTGCAGTTCCTTTTGTGGCAAACTCTCCAGTTTGGCAGTGAGTTTCTGGATTTCCTCCTTAGCGCGAATTACTCGCGGGTCTTTCTCAGGATACCCAGCCAGATCGCCGGACAATGAAGCGTCAAGCGTTGATAGCCTGCCCAGAATATGGGCGGTTTCCGACGTCAAATCGGCCATCTTCTCCTTTTGTTTAAACTCTCTTAAGGCTCTATCAGAATCGCTGAGTTTCTTCTGCGCTATTTTGACCTGTTCCGCAATGAAATCATAAGCCCCGCGAGTCTTCCTCAGTGAAGCCTCATATCTGTAATCGATATACACCTGGGCCACAGTGTTGACTATGTGAGCACCCTGCACGGGGTCCCTGTCTTGCATACCAATCTCGATTATATTAGGTCCGCCGGTTGAACTCACAAACAGGCTTCTCCGCAATCCACGAACTGTCTTTTCAAAAGGGCCGGGATTAGTTTGAAAAAATTTGTTAAGTAGAATACTCAGGAAAGATGGGGGACCAAGTCTTTCATGTAAGCGAAGTTGTCTAACAACCTCTTCGGCGATAGTTCGACTCTTTATTATCTCTTTTTCGTTGGCGATAAACGCTGCTCTGGCTCCATAAGAAAGGGAACCCCTCTCAAGATAAGATATTTCCGTTGGTTCTACCATAAGCGTCGTAGAAATTTCGTAGACAGGTGCCATGCGAAAACTTCCTATAGTGGTAACTGTAAAAACGCTCAGGAAACCTGCGATGATCAAGACTTTTCTGGCAGATATAATCTGCAATAATTCCTGAAAGCTACTGGTTCTCTCTTCCGGATTTTCCATGCTTCTTGTTCCCCTTTTATGTGTAAAGAGTTATGCGGAATGAAAAATTTTCAATCTCTGGAAATGGTATCAATCATTACAATGAGCCCCATTACCGGTAATATGCCTCCAATAAAATAGCGATCGAAAAAGGTCCATACAGATGTTTTCCTTGGCACGTGAACGATATCGCCCGGTTCTAATAAAATATCTCCTCTTTTATCACCTTCGGTTATGACCTTCTTCAAATCTACTTTCATAACTTTGGGGCTCCTCGCCCGGGCCTGGCGGGTTATGGTGACTCTCTTCAAACCAGCTCTATCTGTATAACTTCCCGCTATGGCTATAGCTTCCAGGACGGTTACGCTCGCTTCCATAGGGTAAGCCCCCGGCCTTGCCACTTGACCCAGCACGAGGATTTGGTTGCTCTTAATAGTAGTCACTACGACAGTTACTTCTGGTCTTTGCACATATTCTGACAGCATTTCCGTAATTACTTCGTCCAATTTCGCCGGTGTTAATCCGTTGACATTCACGTCTCCTATCAGGGAGAAAGACATTCTGCCATCCGGTCGGACAGTTACTGTCCTGTCAAGTTCGGGATGCTGCCACACAGAAATCTCCAGCACATCTCCGGGGCCAAGGGTATAGGGTGAGGTTTCCTGGGCAACGGAAAAAGGTGTCCCTGTCAGAAGCATCGCTGATGCCAGGAAGATGGTGAAAGTTATCCTGGTGAACATATTTTATGGGCCTCCTTTGTGTAAATGGCATAAAATTATTATAGTTTACCTTAACAATATAACAATGGTGTAACGAAAATGTAAAAAATTTGTAAATTTTTATGGAATTTGATTAATTCAAACGATATATGACGCTTTTTAACGATAATATACAGGATTTAACAGGACTTCAATTCAGATTAACAAATTTGTCTTAACCTTGTCAAGTACATTTATAAGGGGTCTTAAAAAAAATTGCTCCTGGTTTATCATTGCGAACGATGCGAAGTCACGGTTCATCGGGACTTTACTCCTCGGTCTAGTCTTTTGACAACCTTGATACCAAAAAATTTGTCTTCCTCTCATCCCGGGGCGAGCATCATAATAAGATACTTACTCTTTATTTTAATGGGGATTCTTATTTTTACAATAGAGCGAATGGATAATTTTGTGACATTTTTTGATAAAAAAAAGACCCACGGAAAAAAGGGCCCTTGGGGCTTATTTTGAAGGGCGTTTTTGGCTGGAATTACTCATCTAAGTTCATTGATACGCGATTGCAGCCGGAAATTTTGCTATGATACATCAGTTGGTCTGCTCTTTTCAATAACGCATCAATTGTGTCGTTCGGCTTTACAAACGTAGCGCCAATGGAAATAGTGACTCGAACGGTATCGGGTCCTTTATGGAGAGCGGAATTCTCGACGAGCAAACGAAACCTATTGGCAATGGAGTATAACTGCTGTTCGTTAATATTTGCAACAATGGCAGTAAATTCTTCTCCTCCCCAGCGGCCTAAAATGTCGAAAGGTCTCAGATTATTCAGCAATGTCTTGGCTATCATTTTCAGTATTTCGTCTCCCACGTCATGCCCGTATACGTCATTGACTCTTTTGAAGTGGTCTATATCAATGAACAGAATCCCAAAAGGCCAGCCATACCTGTGCATTTCATCAAGTCTGGAATTCAGATTCATCTTAATGTATCGCCTGTTTGGGCAATTTGTTAGAGGATCGAGCAAAGCTATTTTCTCGCATTGTTCAAGCCTCTGGCGGACCGTAACCACCGGCGACTTGTCGCTGAATATTTGTACAGCCCCCGTAATTTGCCCGTTTGCATCTCGAATGGGAGCCACGCGGATGGAAACAGGCACCCGATGTCCATTCTTATGAAGAAGATACAAATCCGCTTCGCGTGCGCGTCCGTCGACGGTAGTTCTTGCCAATGGACAATCCTCTTTACAAAAATTAACCCCCTTGTCATCGATGTGCGTGAGAATATCGGAACAGAGCTTACCCATTACCTCGGAACTTTTGTAACCTGTAAGCCGTTCCGCTGCTTTATTCCAGTACCTGATTTTTCTCTCCCGGTCTACGTAATATACTCCATCGTACAATTCGTCCAGACTACTCTTGTAAACTTCGGTATCTACTTTCATTTCAACATCTCCTTAAACTAAACCCCACACCCGGAAATACGGGCGTGGGGCAAATTTGAACGAGTAACTTAGTTTTACTTTGGGTCGCCAAGTTACGTCAATATTCAGATCTAATATTTTATTATGGAAAGTACTTCGTATCCTTTTAGCTTTTCAACGCCCTTCAGGTCGGTTAGTTCTATCAGGAAACAGATACCTACAACCTTTCCCTTCAATTTCTCCACCAGGTCAATTGTCGCTTTGGCCGTGCCCCCGGTGGCCAGGAGGTCGTCGACAATCAGGATATTCGCGCCCGGGTGGAAGGCGTCAGCATGCATCTCCAGGGTATCGGTTCCGTATTCCAGCTCATAGGTTGTCTCCACCGTCTTATATGGCAACTTGCCTTTTTTCCGCACGGGGATAATGCCGGCGTTTAATTTATAGGCCAGGGGGGAAGCAATAATGAAGCCGCGCGATTCCACGGCTACAATCTGGTCGATCTTTTTTCCCTTATAATGATCCGCTAGGATATCGATTGCCCGGCGAAATTCCGAGCCGTTCTGGAGAAGTGTGGTGATGTCTCTAAAAAGTATTCCCTTCTTGGGAAAATCCGGAATACTGCGAATCAATTCCTGGAGCTCTTTCATTTTACACTCTCCTAATCCAATCCATGGAGTTGCATTCTAATAACAATCTTCTTCAATCTCTCTATTGCCCTTTTCTCTATTTGTCTTATTCTCTCCCGGGAGAGATTCATTTTCTCCCCCACTTCCCTGAGGTTATATCCTTTCCCGTCGACCATACCGTACCTTAATTTGATCACTTTTAATTCCTGAGGACTCAACTTTTTCAAAATTTGACCCAACTCTTCATGAGACTTTATCAAATCTACGGCGTGGTCTGGCGATTCCGTATCTTCATCTCGAATCAGATCTTTCAGGAAAATATCGAATTTATCTCCCAGGGGACTATCCAGAGAACCAACCCTTTCAAAAACCTGGATTTCCTGCAGAAACTTCCGGGTCTTCTTTATGGAAAGGCGCAGCGTCTTTGCCAATTCCGCCGTAGTCGGTTGCCTTTCCAGCTCCTCGCGCATCCTTTCCGAGACGTTAATGAGTTTCTTTATTGTTTCGTAGGCGTAAAGTGGAATGTGGATAGTTTTGGTCTGGTTCAGGATTGCCCGCTGAATGTACTGTCTAATCCACCAAAAAGCGTAAGTGGAAAAGTTGTAACCCATTTTAGGATCGTATTTGTCAATCGCTTTTATAAGACCTACATTTCCTTCTTCGATTAAATCCAAAAAGTCAAGACCGTAGCAAGAATAGCGTTTGGCAATGCTTATGACTAATCTCAAGTTCCCTTCAATCATTCGCTTTTTTGCTTTACCATCTCCCTTCTTTATTTTGGGAAAGAGCTCGGTCATCTCTTTTTCCGTAACCTGAGGAATCGTCCTCAGCTCTTGCATATACAGTTTTACTGAGTCAAGACTGGATCCCATTTTACCTCTGTTTCAGGAAAGAGTGCGCTTCTCAAGGCAGATAGAATACAGGATTGACCGCTTTGCCCCTCTCCCTTATTTCAAAATGGAGATGTGGTACTTCTGCCCAACCAGTTGCTCCCACTCGACCGATAGCCTGTCCTTTGTTTACCTTTTCCCCCTCTTGCACCAGATTTATGCTGTTATGAGCGTACACGCTCGAATAGTCTTCATTGTGTTTGATTATCACCATGTTTCCGTATCCCCGGAGCTTATTGTTACTATAGGTCACAATTCCTTCGTAAATAGCCGTTATGGCCGTTCCTTCCTCGCCCGCGATATCCAGTCCCTGGTGGCGTTTGCCGCTCTGTTTCCCGAATCCCGCCAATATCTCTCCCTGCAAAGGCCAGGAGAAATCGATCAGTTCCGGTGGCGGCTTCGCTTCTTCTTTTCTCTCCGGAGAAGGTCGCCTTGGGACGTAGGCTAAAGTATCTTTTCTCTCCTTGGCACCGGGTACAAAGATCATTTGACCTGCTTTAATTTTCGTAGCGTCAGCCAAATGGTTTATCCTTGCCAGCTCATCCAGGTCGACTTCGTAAACCCAGGAAATTCTCCATAGAGTCTCGCCCTTCTGCACTCTGTGGTAGATTCCCGATGGGAAAAATGCGCACCCGGAAAGGAGAATTATGAGAAAGAACTTTATAAAAATAAATTTATTAAATATATTATACCCAAAATTCAGTCTCACTGTCAAGACCCAAGCCTCCAGATCGGGGCGAGCCGATTTGAACGGCCGACCTCACGGTCCCGAACCGTGCGCTCTTAACCAACTGAGCTACGCCCCGGTCTCCAAAAAAAGCACCTGTCACTTTTTTCACTTTTTTCCCTCTACCCTTCGGGGAGAGGGTTAGGGTGAGGGGTATTATTAAAATATTTTGATTATGCCAAGACTGGCGAGAGTAACGATTATTCCCGCTAGTAACACGCCGTTAGCTATAGATAGCGTCGCCCACACTTTTCTAATGCCAAAAAGAAATGCCGCCACGCATCCGGTCCACGCTCCCGTCACCGGCAGAGGAATCGCCACGAAAAAGATAAGACCAATGGCTCCATACCTTTCCACAAGCTTGCTTCTCCTCTTGGTGCGGGCAAATAGCCAGTTGAAAAATTTCTCGGCCCAGTTAAACCTCACACTCAGCCATTTAGATACGGATTCCAGAAAAAGCAGAAGCGGTATTACCGGAATCAGATTTCCGATTATGGACAGGATAAACGCTTTTCCCACGGGAAAATGAAAAACTCCCAGAGCCAGGGGAATCGACCCACGCAGCTCAGAAACGGGCAAAGCAGCCACCAGCACTGTCACCAGCTCCGGAGGAAATACTCGATTCAGAAAACTAATTATTTCCTGAGCCATTCTCAGTCGCTACCCCCGTAGCCGTATTCTCCGATTAAAGGAACGAACACGCACCCGCAAACGGCATTTCTTATCATTTTACCTTTCTTCTTCTGAACCAGGATTAAATCCTGCGACCATCTTCCTCCTACGGGAATTACCAGCTTTCCCATTTCATCTAATTGTCCGAATAGTGGTTGAGGGACATCGGGAGCGCTGGCGGTAACAACAATTTTCTGGTAAGGGGAGAATTCTTCCCATCCTTTTGTGCCATCGCCGACGAGAACTTTTACGTTTTGGTAGTTTAGCTCTCTTAGTATTTTCTCCGCTCTTTCCGCCAGCAATTTATGCCTCTCTACGGTGTAGACTTGCTTTCCCAGTTCGGCGAGAATTGCTGCCTGGTAGCCGGAGCCGGTGCCGATTTCCAGAACTTCATCTTCTTTTGATAAATTGAGCAAGTCCGTCATCAAGGCAACCATATAAGGCTGGGAGATTGTCTGCCCCTCTCCTATAGGAAGAGGATGGTCGTTGTAAGCGTGACTGTGGAACTGTTCGGGAACGAAGAGATGGCGGGGAACTTTTCTGAATACTTCAATCACCCTGGGAGCGACTACTCCTCTGCCAATTATCTGTTGCTTGACCATCTCTTCCCGTAAACTTTTGAAATCAGTCATGTTGCCTCTATAAAAGCTTAACGACTAACTCTTTAATACCCTGAATACCCAGGGAAATAAAGGAAGCGCCCAAAATACTACCCAGCCAGATTAAAAGATGTCCCTTTGCTATTTTCAACTTGAGAAAGCGTGCCAGGAGAACACCGGACCATATTCCTCCTCCCACAAAAGGCAAAGCAGCAACAATTATAACTCCAAACTGCCCCCATCTCTGAGCGCGCAGCAGAATCCGGGAATGGATTTTTCTCTCTCTGCGGAATATTTTTTTCTTGGTAATCTTCTCAATGACCCTACGAAAACGGCGAATCAATAGTCTCTCCCGTACAACAAAACTTCTTGAGGTTATGACCCTATCAAAGAGCCGAAAATAAAAAGGAACGGTAATCATATCTATGGACGAAATTATACATACCGACAAATACCATTTGTTGAACAGAGCCAGGGTGTAAGGAACAGAAAAGAACCGCCCCAGACAAATATGGGTCAAAAAAATACTCGGCACCAACCATAAATATCTCATCTTTTCTCCTGGGTAAACCCCGTTAGAAGGTTGGTAAGGGCCTTTAGACCGCTCCCAAACCATTCATTCAGAAAACTTCCATCCTCCCGCCCTCAGGGACGGGGCGTTCTAACGGGGTAAACCGAACAATCCAGCTGCTTACAGCCTGGCCGTTTCGGCGAAGTCTTGCAATGAATATCTCCCAGTATCCAAAAACCAGTAACCTTCTCGTGAAATCGACTTTTTCTCGGTTATTCTTATCTTCTTCTTGAATAGCGGGCCGTCGACCACCAGGGTATGGTATTCGCCATTCTCTCCACAAATATCAATACTATTTTCTTTTACATACCTGAAAAAATTTCTATCCAACTTCCCACCGATCCATTCCTTGCCAAACAGGTCCCTTTTGGCGCTAACTATTATCGCCTCAAACCCGGCGTCTATAAAGTCAAGCAAGATTCTTTCCGGTTCCTCTCCCCATAATGGCTCAACTGCCTCAATTTCTAACTCTCCACAAACTCTCTCCACCCAATCCTTGTGTTCCTGCAAATACATATCCCCAAAAATCATACCTTTTATGCCCTGGGGAATTAAACTTCGCACCGCTTCTTTGAATTCTTGCTCATATCCATTCGCAGTAGTCTCTTTTTGCAGCAGGGGTAAATTTAATGCTTCGGCCTGCAGTTGAATCAATCTATCCTCTGTGCCGTGAAAACTCACTCTTTTATATTCCCGGGAAATGAAATTCAAAAGATAGGAAATATCATATCCTCTACATATTGCCCTATAACAGGCAAAACAACTATCTTTACCGCCACTCCAGGAACCAATATAACTCATAGGTTACTTTCCAATCGCCTCCTCTGCTTCCTCCAATAACCTGTCCTCTGCTTCTTCCTGTATCATTTGTTTCATCATTTCCCGCATGCCAAAACCTTTTCTCTTTATCTTCACCTTGTTCGGGTCAAACAGCTCGTCGGAAAGGCCTTTGTTAATCTTCATAGATTTGACCAGGGAAGTAGACATAAGCTTACCATCTGAATAAACCTCGGTCTTGTAAGGCCGTTCCCAATCACCTTTTATCTTTTTAAAATCCGAATTTATCAAAAGGATTGTTTCTCCTTCTTTTCCTTTACTTTCGCCTTTAACCAAAACTAAACTTGTTTTGTCCAGCCACAACCTGGTAAACGGGTACTCTTTATCTTCCATCTCCACCACGTAACATAATCTTTTACCGACTTTTTCCGTTCCCACAATTTTTGCCTTCTCCGAAATTAATTTCCACCAGTTCCTTTCTCTCTGGTACTGCTTCTTATGTTCGCCCGAAAGTTTCTTTTTCTTCCCGGTGAAAGATGAAATCATCCACATATCTTTGCCATCGTAAATCACGATGGTTTTCATTTCTCCCATTCCTTCAGGCATGTCCGGGGCCTGGGACATGTCCATTGCGGTGTCCATCCTGAACTTTTCTCCCTTCCGCAGCATCTCTATCTTTGAAACCATCTCTCCTTCGGGCGTAACCACTTTCGTCTCTTGCATGATACTCATATCCTTAATCTCTTCCTCAAACTTTGCGTACTTTGCCTGTAATTCTTTAAGCATACTTGACAAATCTTTAGTCAACCCCTGGCTTGCCACGAATACCAAACTCATAAACGCCAGTACAACCACTCTTACTCCCATATGGTTAATTCTCTTTCCCATTTTTTCCTCCCTAGAATTATAGGGACACAATACTTAATTATGACCCGATTTCTTTCCCGGTTTGTATTCCGAATTTTCAAAATCGGGGCGAGCGGACTCGAACCGCCGACCCCCAGCCCCCCATGCTGGTGCGCTAACCAACTGCGCCACGCCCCGATGTTCAGTTGGCAAACATAAATGGGGGATTTCAGAGAATTAATCTTTTTCCAGGATTTTGAGTACTTCTTTTATTGCCTTTTTTGTCTCCTTCAGTGCGCTAATCGCAGCGCTATCCTTCTGCCAGTCGAGTTTCAGTTCCTCTTTTCTGTTCTTTTTTTCCTCAAGCAAACGTTTCTTTGCGCCGGCTATGCTGAATCTTCTATCGTAAAGAAGTTCTTTTATCTGGCCAATCATTTCC
>CAYFRM010000090.1:0-5790 GCA_964345635.1 uncultured Clostridia bacterium | reverse complement strand
TCAGGAGTGACGTCATCCTCTAGCTTCGGGTTTACCTTAATCCCTCTCCCCTCAACCATCGCCCTCCTGATTACATCATCACTCCGTGGATGGTCTTCCTCTGTGATGTTCTTCCCAAGAGAAGTAGTGATTCTACAGCTTTGTGGATTATTTGCTAGTTCAATTGCCTTACCTATATCTAACTCTTCAGCATATCCTTTTACTACTTTATAGCCTATCACTCCTTTCTCCATTATCTCGCCCGTCTCAGGACACCATAGTACACCGCCGATGAGATCTTCTCTCTTCCTAATTTTTACCCTCTTCTTGACCGTGTGAGCTATGGCTGTCGTGATAACCGACTCAGCTACCTGTAGATCTTTTCCTTGCTTAATTATAGGTATAACTACCTTTCTAATATATCTCCTATGAACCCTGTGTTCATGAGTACCAGATAACCACTCTACATTTTCAGACTTTCCATTCCACAAAATTTCACCCTTTTCTAAAAGCATCAAACTGGCTTCAAATTTTCCTATATCATCATTGCACATACTGGCCACTAATGGAACTCCCAGCTCTAAAATATCGCAACATGGGATTCCTTTTTCCACTAATCTAATTCCCATCTCCACAGCTAGTCTGAACCATTCAATTCCTCTTATTCCTCTGAATAGAGTAGGAATTGCTCTCTCAAGTGCATACCTCCTTGACATTTTCTTCACTTCCATCTTCGCGACTAATCTTTCAACAAGCTCCATGTACATTTGAAATTCATCTTGATTTTTTGCAAGTAAGGCCATTATTGGAACAACAGGCCCCACTTCAATTAAGCGACCTACCCATCTCCCACGCGAAACCCACTCTCGAATTCTGTTAAGGGCTTGTAAATACACTCCGGTGAACTCTTCCATACTCGTCACGTAATCGGGTAGGGGTAAAAGTCCAAGTTGAATCATAAGTTGATGCTCCATTCCTTCATCGAAGAACCCGACGATTGAGTCCCCAAGTGTCATCATCATTAATCGATACTCCCCATTACTTTTAGCTATCTTAGCCACGGAAGGCCTGGCGACACAGAGAATATCCCTCGCACACACTGCCCTTGCAGCGAGTCTTTTTTCTACCTCCAGTTCTATTTGTACCCTTTCAACGGCGCTTCTTATATTAAATAACTTCCAAATTTGCTTAAAGATATTAACTAATACAAATGTCATAAGACCCACTGCCATCAAAGGAACAGTCAATGCTATCTGAACTATATTTATGGCCGCCTGTATAGGCTGCAAAGCCGCACTTATAATTATCCAAGTCGCAACTGGGAGCAATGGCCATAAATAAACTCTTTGAACTATGTCTACTCCGGGAAAGTACATGTCGAGCAAAATAAGCTCCGGCACGAACGCCAGAAATACTATCGCGGATCGTAGCTGGTCAATTGGGTGCGTTGCTAGACCACCAACTTGCACCTTACTACCTTCATAGTCATACACTTGGTTGCCGTGCCAAAGAGAAATTGGCGGGATAATGTTCCACATCCACTTGATGATGTCTTCCAAAATGTCTAAATCTGAGAACTTGAACATTTCGTAAGTTTTTAAAGGAAGCACCTTTGTCAGAATTTTCCAGAAAGATAACCTAAATGGCCTCTTGAACCTTCTATCTATTTCTCGACTCAAGATTCCCTTAATATTCTCCTTATGTCTCATGAGCAGAGATTGTCTTACCCGAGCAGAATAGACCCCTTCTGTCAAACCATAACTTATTATTGTTTCTATTAATTCATCTTGGGTATAGTGGGTAAGGGTTCCGAGAGGTGCGGTATCTACTCCGAGAGGTTCTAATTGCTCAAGGACTGGTGGTCGGCTCTGGACTGGAATGGCTCTGAATAGAATCTTAAAGAATTCCTGGTCATCAAAATCTTCATCGGTTATCAGTGCGGCAAGGACTTCTGCTTTCTGGGAAGGTATTAGGCCAAGGAAGTCCCTTACCTTGGCGTAGGCAAGAACGAGCTCCGTTATATCTTCAGGTGTTGCTCGGTCGCCCATACTATTTATTTCTATATGTCGCTTCTCTTCCATCAATTCTAAAGTGAGAAGCCACTCGCTCTTCATAGCATCAAGTTCAACCACATAAATTGGAAGACCGTCCGGAGTATATTCTAACTTGGCTAACTTGTCATTTCCAACGATTATTCTTAGCTGTGAATTAGAAGAAAGACCTAATCTTTTCCTGACTCTTTCCAGATTCTTCTTATATTGCACGATACTCTCGTCAGTCGTTCTACCCATAAAATCTCTAACAGCTGCATTTGTCTCAAAGCCCTTGATTACTACTTCTATAGTGCCAGTATACAAAGTTACAGGTTTAGCAAAGGGCCTACGGTTAATAGAAGAAGTTAATGTCTCCGTCGGCTGAGCCGTAGGCTGTTGATGTTGTCGAATCAGTCTCTTAACTCTATTTATTGAATCCTCGAGCAATCCCCTTTCCTCAGTTAACTCTCGCACTCGCTTTTCAGCTTTGCCTATTCCAATTTGTTTATCAATTTGTTTTATTCTGCCAGTAACTTTCTGTATTTTTCCACCAATTTCCTCAATTTCTGATAGTTGTTTTTTTAATTTCTCTAAAGGTCTTAGTTCTTTTGTTAATTTCTTTCTCTCTCTGCGAAGTGTTAATATTTCTATTCGCTTTAACGATCTTAAGTTCTGACAAATTTGTTCCAATTCTTTAGTGGCTTCGTCTAAATTGCTACTAATCTTTTTTACTCCTTCCCACAGACTATTTGAAGTTCCCTCGAGGTCCTTCATCATTCTGTCCCTCAACGATTGCATCTCTGGATGTTGGCGTGTTCCACGGTTAGCTCTACTAATAATTTCATTAATAGTCTTCTCTGCCCAATTTCTCATTATCTTAGTCATGAGCGCGGTAATAATAAACGGGGTGAAAATACTCTTCTCTTCTTTATAACTTAACATTTTCACTGAACTTGCCAAAGTATCTACAATAAAGATTATTTTCTTCTTTATCTCTCTCTTTTTACTTTCTAATTCGTCTATTTCTTTTTCACCGGATGATGATGGATTTCCTTTCCTCCTATTAATTGATGCTTCAATTTCGATTAACTCCCTTTGTGTTTCAATTAGATCATTCATTAAGTTCTTAATCGACCTAAATCCTGCCAGCCAGACTGTCACCGGGCCGAGTACCCAGGATAGGAAAACTATCGGGAACGCACGATAGAAGAAGACCGGAGTAAGCACATTATACCAGGAGGCGAGAACCAGAAGGCAGCCGAGTAAGAAAGACCACTTCAGAACCCAAACGACTAAGAGTAATGTAGGTCTATCTGTAATTTTCTGCCACTGTCCACCACCTATTTTCCATAGGGGTCTTGTTCCCAGGCGCTTATACTTGATTGCAACTTTCGCTCCTATGATAGCCCTAAATGGCAGATAAACCATATTTTGCATCAAAATTGATGTGGATAAGAAGACCTCTTTTATTCCTTGGCCTATAGCTTTCCTCATCTCTCTACCAATAGAAGTTAGAGATAATGCTCCCACTATAGTAGCAACGTAAGGCATGGCAACTTGTATTAGATTAATAAGCCAACCTGTAGAAACTGTTACTGTATTATTGAAAGAGTAAAGTGACGAAATTAATGGCTGCACATAGGGATACATAATATTAAGCCAGTGAGGAGATATGAGAATACCAGCGACAACACCGATTCCAATTGAGGCAAAAACGATGAAGAAACTGAGCCATGGTCTCTTGGAAACCTTTATTGTTTCCACCATAGGGGTTAAGAGTTTGGGGACGACAATTAAAGCAACCATGATAAGGAAGAATAGTAGATCTGAAGCCCAGGGATGGCTTATACCCATAAGTCCCGGGATGGCCATTGAAGCAATGCCTCCTAAGAACCACAGCATAAAAACAGTGTCTCCGGTTACACCTCGCAAATTCATAGACAGATGTTTTTTCTCTCCAAAAGTCATCTTCCTTCCAGGCGCTGGTATTTTCCTACCTCCAGTAAGTGTCTGAATGAAGTTGAATATGCCTCTAAATATCGGGTTCTCCTGCAGATGAGCTTGCACATCGCCTGTCCTCCATCGTTCGGCTCTTGCCAGTTCGGCAAGATAATTGGGCATTGTGCCCTCTTCAATGACCACATCTTCCATTAGAGCGGTCGGAAGCCGCGAGGACTCTCTAAAGTCGTGACTGAGGGTATCGGGAGGAAGGACCTCAGGCTCTATCACGTCCCTGACATATGGTTCTACTCTTATGGCTGCCTTTCCGAAAAACGAAGTGTGGTCGGTTACCCTCCATGGACCTTTAACGCCAAAAGACATAATTCTCTGGGCCAACGCATTTGTCCGTTCATGAGTAGTTCCAACGTGTATACGGTTTTTCATAATTGGTTGAAAGATGTTATATTGAGAATTCGCAGGGTGAGACATCTTAGCTGCAGTCTGTTTAATCTGATCCCCTGTCCAGAAATTGTCAGCATCGTTTATAATAATATTTTTGATGCTGGTTTGCGGATTAATAGTCAATTTCTGCTTTTGCTCTGGACTGACAGTGGGGTCGCTATTTCTTTCTATAATTTGAGCAACTTCACTTGTTGACTCGGCAATCCCAAGCCCTCTTAAATCCCCAATAATTCCAATTTTTGCCTCGTCTCGAGTGACCAAGCCCTCTTGTACTAAATCATCGTGCAAGACGCCAAAGGTAGCATATTGTGGCTTTCTTGCCAGAGAACCAAATCGCTTTTCGTCAATATATCTATCAGGATGAGTGACACCTTGTGAGACATATTTCATTATATCCTGATAGATCCCCCACTTGGGAGCAAATGGTACGTCTGCAAGTGTTTTCCAGGGCTGTGCCCAAGATTTCATGAAAAATATCCTATCTTCTCCATACTCCGCTTGCAATTTTTTTACCCAATTGATTACTTCTCTTTGGACAGTTGGGTTACCCTGTTTATCTGTATTAAATGCAGTTGCAAATATGTAAATGATATTTGGCTCATTTCTGGTTTGTTCAAGGTCTCTTTCTATGTTTTCCATTGCATCGACTTCATTCCACATTGGATAGCAGACAGCTATTTTGGCCTCTGGGGGCACAGGTTTTCCTTGATGATACCACTCAGCCTCTGGTAGCAGCAGCGGCTTACTGAACATAGTTACAAGTGAAAAGATGACCAAGTCAGCAATGGCTATTGTGAGGTAATAAAAGGCCA
This sequence comes from uncultured Clostridia bacterium, assembly GCA_964345635.1. GTDB lineage: Bacteria > UBA6262 > WVXT01 > WVXT01 > WVXT01 > WVXT01. The sequence goes on along the minus strand of CAYFRM010000090.1, from coordinate 563 downwards.
TAATCATAGGAATGGTAAAGAATGGGTTGGAAATTGTCCAGTCTCTGGTCAAGGCGTAAAAAGCAGTTGCTACAACAGTTAGCAAAAACGAAACTATGCGATACCCTAATATCTTTATGGCCGTAGCTAAATTTCTCCTCGAATCCTCACTTGCTGGCCCTCGCGGGACAGCCGGGCCTTTTCTACCGTCTCTGGGAACCTGCTTTTCTCGTGGCTTTCCAGTTTCTCCTTCTCCTTCTCCTTCTCCTTCAGGAGGAGACCCGCCCCGGATATCCTTACTCCTGCTCCTCTTTAACATCGCCCAAAGGAACCCCATACCCACACTAAAAAGTCCTATTAGCAAACCAATCTTTAGGGGCAGAGCCAGTACTACCTTCTTAGCTTTCGTTTCCTTACGGGCACTGAGCATCTGCCTGATTTCCTTCTGCCAATATTCCTTCTCTATCCCTTTCTCTATCTCTTCTATTAAGTTTTGCCTACCTTTTGCTGTTAATCTAAGCAGCTCGTGAGGCAGACCAATTTCTTTTCCTATTTTATAAACCTCAGAATCATCTACATCAGTC
>CAYFRM010000089.1:0-16436 GCA_964345635.1 uncultured Clostridia bacterium | reverse complement strand
ATAATCATTCCCGGCTATGTAGCTGTAATGAAAGCAAAATTGGAAGATGAGAGTGGCTGGGAAGTTCTCGTAGGCCCCAAGGAGGGTTCGGGAATTCCCAAGTATCTGAAAGAGACCTGGCAATAGGAAGCGAAGGGTATTATGGAAAAATGTAAGATAATATTTTATCCCTGGAAAAAGGAAGTAACTGTTCCCAGCGGCACGGACCTTTTGACCGCAGCAATAAGAGCGGGTGTCCATATTTATAACAGCTGTGGAGGCGAAGGGGTCTGCGGTCGATGCAAGGTTATTGTCCGAAAGGGCGAGGTCATCACCGAACCGACGGGACGGTTAAGCGTTGAAGAAAGGAAGAAGGGCTATGTTCTTGCCTGCCGTACTACCTGCAAGGGAAGAATGGAGATCGAAGTGCCAGCCGAATCTCGCCTGGAAGGTTTGGAGATTCTCACTGAGGAGGCAAAAGCTAAAAGGCTGGTGGGACTCTACACGCCTGCAGAAGAGGTGGAGAAGGGACCCGAGGCGGCTCTGGAGAGAGTATTCACCCACGGTCCCCTTTCGACCAAGTTATACATGGAACTTTCTCCCCCCACTCTGGAAGATAATGTCGGCGACCTGGAACGCGTCTATCGGGAAATCAGGAAGGGGAGGGAGATTCCCATTATGCAAATGGGCTTAGCCAATATCAAGAAATTGAGCAAGCTCTTGAGAGATAGTGACTGGAAAGTGACTGCCACCCTGGGTAATCGAAACGAGACTACGGAAGTGGTGCTGGTGGAGCCGGGAGATACCACCAATAAAAATTATGGCGTGGCAGTAGATATCGGGACAACGACAATAGTGGCTTATCTGGTCAACTTGAGAAAGCGCCAGGTCCTGGGCGCAAAAGCCTGCTATAATCCGCAGGTCGATTTTGGGGAGGATGTTATCTCCCGGATAATTTTCGCTCAGGGAGAGGATAGGTTAGAAAAGTTGCACCACGTGGTAATAGATGCAATAAACAATCTGATCCTGGGAATGGCTTTGGAAAACGATTTGACCCTTAACGATATTAATGGCGTTGCCTGTGCCGGGAATACAACCATGATTCACCTCCTGTTGCGGGTTCCTCCCGAATACTTACGAAAGGAACCGTACGTGCCCACGGCCAGTTTTATTCCTGTTTTAAGAGCTGCCGAGGCAGGAATTAAGATTAATCCCCGGGGCCTCCTCTGTTGCATCCCGGGAGTGAGTAGTTACGTTGGCGGGGATATAACGGCTGGCGTTTTAGCTTCGGGACTGGACGATTTGCCGACCCTGGGACTGTTTGTGGATCTGGGCACAAATGGCGAGGTAGTTTTAGGAAATAGAGACTGGTTAATTTGCTGTTCCACTTCCGCCGGTCCCTGTTTTGAAGGGGGAGGAATAAAATGGGGGATTCGCGCGATGAAAGGCGCTATTCAAAAGGTAGAAATAGATGCTTCCAGAGATAAGGTCAAACTCTACACTATCGGAGAAGAGAAGCCCAAGGGTATCTGTGGCGCCGGACTGGTAGACTGCGTAGCTGAGCTTCTGAAAAGCGGTCGGCTCACCCGGGCGGGAAAGCTAATCCCTGAATCGTCGAAACGAATAAGAAAAGGAGAAGATGGTCCGGAATTTGTTCTGGCAGAGGCGAAGAAGTCTGCCGTGGGGCAGGACATCGTCATAACCGAGACTGATATAAAGAACCTGATACACTCAAAAGGAGCAATCTATTCCGGAGTGGAAGTTCTATTGAAACGGGTGGGCTTGAACTTCCGGGACCTGGAACAAGTATTTATTGCCGGCGGACTGGGGACAGCTCTGGATGTGGAAAAAGCAATTATGATTGGACTTCTGCCCGACATTCCTCTGGAAAGATTCACTTTTATTGGCAATAGCGCCATTGCCGGAACAAGGATGTGTCTCCTTTCCCAGGAGGCGATGAGAAAGGCAGAGAAGATTGCGGGAAGGATGACCTACGTAGATTTGAGCACAGAGCCGGAATTCATGAATAACTACACAGCTTCACTTTTTTTGCCGCATACAGATATCAGCCTCTTTCCCAGCGTGAAAAACTTGATAAAGAGTTGATTCGGGTGACTGATTATGGCTTTTATAATTGCCGTGGCCGGCAAGGGAGGAAGTGGCAAGACGACTTTAGCTACTCTGGCTATTCTCCACCTAATAAGAGAAAATAGAGGACCTGTTCTGGCAGTCGATGCTGACCCCAATTCCAATCTGAACGTCGGTCTGGGCATGAAATTTGCAGAGACTATAGCTGATCTGCGGGAGGAAGTTCTGGCCAAGGAGGTTCCTGCAGGGATGTCCAAGACCGATTTTTTGGATTATCGCTTACACCAATGCCTGGTGGAGGGTGATAAGGTTGACCTTCTGGTAATGGGTCGGCCAGAGGGCCCTGGCTGTTACTGCGCGGTGAATAATCTACTCCGGCAATATCTTTCCCGAATTTCTAAGCAGTACAAATATGTAGTTATGGATAACGAAGCGGGAATGGAACATTTGAGCAGGAGAACTACCGACGATGTGGATGTGCTGCTTATTACTAGCGACCCCACCTTGGTAAGTATCAGATCGGCAGCGAGAATTAAGGAGATTGCCCGGCAAACAAGATTGAAAATAAAAGAGATACACTTAGTTATCAATCGAACATTGGAATCGAAAGACATATCTTCTCTCATTTCCCGAAGCACAAGCGATAGTTTATCTCTTTTGGAAAATATACCTGAGGATCCTTTGGTGCTGGAGGCCTCGGAAAAAGAGGAAGACCTTCTCTCTCTTCCCGCGGAATCTCCTTCTTTTCAAGCAGTTGGCAGATTAATGAAAAAACTGAAGTTATAGTTATCATATAATGGAGTGTAAAGCGAGAGCTTTACTTGGTCAAACTTTCATTTGACACTCCAAAGATTTTGGGCGCATAAAGTCAGAGTTTTTTAAGATATAGGAGCATAAAATTGGAAAAAGCTATTGAGAAGTGGGCAAGTAAGGTTAACGAGGTAATTATCGGAGCGACTGAGAAAGAGGGTGGAACGAGGAGCTCTCTCATTAAAGTCGGGGGAGCTACTACTCTGCCGTTCCTCCATTTTGAAGGAGCTATACCCAATCCTCCGGCAATTGGTATGGAAGTCTGGGATATGGAACCTCCCGATTGGCCGGCTGTACTGAAAGAGCCGTTTGGAGATGTGCTGGGTGACCCGGCAGAATGGGCCAGGAAATGCACGAAGGAGTATGGAGCCGATTTCTTGTGCCTGCGGCTCGCTGCCACGCACCCGGATACAAAAAATAGTTCTCCCCAGGAGGCTTCGGCCACGGTCAAGAAAGTTCTGGGAGCAGTTTCCGTGCCTCTAATGATCATAGGATCTAACCAGGCAGAGAAAGATACGGAAGTCATTCCCGCAGTCAGTGAGGCTGCCCGGGGAGAGAACTGCCTGATAGGCATAGCAGTGGAAGCAAACTACAAGACGATAACTGCTGCCTGTCAAAGCGATGGACATTCGATAATTGCCGAATCCCCCATCGATATCAATTTAGCCAAGCAATTGAATATTCTTATATCGGATATGGGTTTTCCTCCGGAGAAGATAATTATGCACCCGGCCACAGGAGCTCTGGGCTATGGCCTCGAATATACCTATTCCATAATGGAGCGCACTCGACTGGCAGCTCTGCAGGGAGACAGGATGATGTCTATGCCCATGGTGAATTTCGTGGGCCAGGAAGTGTGGAGAGTCAAGGAAGCTAAGACTTCCGAAGCAGAGGTTCCCGAGTGGGGACCGATAGCTTCCCGGGGGCCCCTCTGGGAGATTACTACTGCCGTGAGTTATCTTCAGTCAGGAGCAGACATCCTGGTAATGTGCCACCCCGAAGCAATAGAAAGCGTCAGGAAGACTATCGGCGACTTAATGAAAAAAGAATAAGGAATTTTAACGCTCCAACGAATCGGAGCTACTCCGTCAGGGAGGGAGGAATATGTTCATTATCGGTGAAAGAATTAACGGTATGTTTAACGATGTAGCCAAGGCAATTAAAGAAGGAGACAAGACTACTATACAGGATCTGGCTCGCAAACAGATGGAGGCAGGAGCAGACGCGCTGGATGTGAACGTTGGCCCTGCCGCCGCAGAGCCTCTCAGGGCTATGGAGTGGCTGGTTACGACCATTGGTGAAGTCACTGACACTCCCCTGGCAATCGATACTACGAAATTCGAGGTAATGGAGACCGGACTCAAATTATGCAAAGGTAAAGCGATAATAAATTCCACCTCTGGGGACAAGGAAAAACTGGACAGGCTTCTTCCTTTAGCCAGGAAATACAATGCTTCTGTAATCGGCCTGACCATGAATAAGAGCGGGATCCCTCAGGATGCACAGAGTAGAGCAGAAATCGCCGCCCAGATTGTAACCTCTGCTCAGGAACAGGGAATAGAGATGAGTGATCTTTATATTGACGGGGTGATCCTTCCGGTCAACGTGGCGCAGGACCATTCCCGGGAAGTTCTGGAGACAATAAGGCAGTGTAAGCTCCTCTGTGACCCTCCTCCCAGGACGATTTTAGGATTGAGTAACGTTTCTCAGAAGACGCTCGATCGCTCTCTGGTTAACAGAACCTACCTGGCAATGGCCGTTGCCTCCGGGCTGGATGCAGCGATTCTCGACCCCTTGGATAAAGATTTGATGAACAGTATGATTACCGCTGAACTATTAATGGGGAAACAGATATATTGCGATAACTATCTTGAAGCTTACAGAAAAAAATAAGAATAAGAAATGAACACTATACATACTATTTGCCCCTGGTGTGGATGTGGATGTTCTCTCCTTCTCCGAGAAATAGGGGGAAGAATTGTAGAGGCATTGCCTTCATTTGATAGTCCTGTCAGCCAGGGGAGACTCTGTGTCAAGGGATGGAACTGTTATGAGTACGTTAGGAGTCCTCTGCGTCTGGTAAGACCTCTAATAAAAAAGAAGGATGGGGGATATAGGAAAAGGACCGATTCTTTAGACGATTTCCAGGAAGTTTCGTGGACAAAGGCTCTCAAATTCATAGCATCGAAGTTCAAAGATATTCGAGAGAAAAAAGGAAGTGTTGCTTTAGGTCTAATCAGTTCAGCCAAGTGCACCAATGAAGAGAACTATCTTATGATGAAATTGGCTCGAGCTGTTCTGCAAACTAACAATATCGACCATTGTGCCCGTCTTTGCCATTCTTCCACAGTGGTGGGGCTGGCGAGAGCTTTTGGAAGCGGTGCAATGACCAATTCCATTGAAGAGATAGAAAAAGCTGAAGTCGTTCTGGTTACTGGTTCCAATACAACCGAGCAACATCCGGAAATAGGAGGCAGGATAATAAGGCGAGTCCTGCAAGGAGCAAAACTCATTCTTGTAGATCCCCGCAGGATTCATCTTGCCAAATTTGCTACTCTCCATTTGCAAGCCCGACCAGGTACCGACGTTGCCTGGATAAACGGACTTATCCACGTAATTTTGAAAGAGGGCCTTGCAGACTCGGATTTCATCGATAAGTACACAGAAAATTTCTCATCAGTGAAGGCGATAGTAGAGAAATATACACCCCAATTTGTAGAGGAAATTACGGGAATCCCGTCTAAGAAACTAATAGAGGCAGCACGGATTTACGGTAGCTCAAGTCAAGCAATGATATTCTACGCAATGGGAATTACCCAGCACGTCACGGGTACTGACAATGTTCTTTCCCTAGCAAATCTTTCTATGGTCACAGGTCATGTCGGCAGACCTTCCACCGGAGTAAATCCTTTGCGGGGACAGAATAACGTTCAGGGAGCTTGTGATATGGGTGCCTTGCCTAATTTCCTTACCGGCTACCAGAAAGTGGAAGACGGAGATAGCAGAAAAAAATTTGAACAGTGCTGGGACGTAGAACTTCCCACTATTGCCGGGCTTACGGAGACAGAGATGTTTGTCCCAGGAAATCCCGTTCAAGCTTTGTATATAATGGGAGAGAATCCTTTACTCAGTGAGCCGAATATTGGCCACGTGGAGAAGTTTATGGAGTCTTTGGAGTTCTTAGTGGTTCAGGACATTTTCTTTACCGAAACAGCCAGGTGGGCCGACATAATCCTGCCCGGGAGCTCTTTTGCCGAAAAAGATGGCACTTTTACCAGTACGGAAAGAAGAATCCAGAGGGTAAGGAAGGTCGTAGAACCTAAAGGAGAAAGTCAAGCCGATTGGAAAATAATCTGCGAGCTGGCAAAACAATTAGGGTATCCTATGGAGTATTCCCATCCCACTCAAATTATGGAAGAGATATCTTCCCTCACGCCGATATATGGAGGCGTAAGCTATCCCAGACTGGATAAGATTGAAGGGCTGCAGTGGCCCTGCCCGCAAGATAGCCATCCCGGAACGCCTTATCTACACAAGGGAGGATTTAAAAGAGGCAAGGGACTTTTTGCCCCTGTGGAATATGAGCCCGCTCAGGAGACTACTGATGAGGAGTATCCTTTCCTTCTTACCACAGGAAGGATTTATCAACACTGGCATACGGGAACGATGAGCAGACTCACCTTCACTCTCCACAGGGAGGTTCCCCAGGCTTTTGTGGAGATGAATCCCCGCGACGGCCTATTTTTGGGCGTAAGAAATAAACAACTGATAAAAGTAATTTCCCGCAGAGGAGAGATAATTGCCAAAGCTTTTCTTACTGAAAAGGTTAAGGAAAAGACGATTTTCATTCCTTTCCATTTTTCCGAGGCGGCAGCTAACAGGCTGACTCTGGATAGTCTTGACCCCCAGGCAAAGATTCCCGAATATAAAGTCTGTGCGGTCAGGGTCGAACTATGGGGAGAAAATAATTGATTATTTTGACTATAAAAAAAGAAAGTCTTTTAAAGTTCCTCGATGAAGTCAATAGAGAGGCGGAAATTGTAGCTCCTGTTCAAAGATTGGGAGGAAGGACTTTTGAACAGATAAAAGATATTAGTGAAGTGGATTTCTTAGAGGGTAATCCTCTTTCCTCGGCCAAACAGTTTTTCTTTCCCCAGACGGATGAACTTTTTCAGTTCCGAAAGGGAGTTTTTTCTTTTCAAGTTGAGGCAAAGAGAAAGAGAAGGATATTATTCGGGATTCGTCCTTGCGATCTGGCAGCTCTGGAGTTTTCTGATAGGTTCTTTTCCCGCGAGCACGGGGGATACGAAGATATATACTATTGGTTTCGTCGGAGAAGTACCCTTCTTATTGGTATTAACTGTCTTATACCGGAAGAGAGATGTTTCTGCTTTCTTTGTGGAAGCGGCCCTTTTGCCAGGCGAGGTTATGACCTGCAACTGACCCAATTAGAAAACTCTTACCTGGTGGAGGTAGACTCGTCCCGGGGAGAAAAGTTAGTCTCCACTTACTCGGATTTTTTCTCACCGGCTAGCCCTGGTCATAGGAAAAAGAAAGAGATTTTGGAAGAGAAATTGGAAGAAAAGTTTTCTCATGAGAAAGTGGAATTAAAGAAAGTTACCGATAGATTATTGGAAGATGGATTTAGTGGTGCGGTCATAAATGATGAATTCTGGAAAGAAATAGGGGATCGTTGCCTCGATTGCGGGGGATGCAATTACATTTGTCCCACCTGCACCTGTTTTAGTATCCTCGATAAGGCAGATAGAAATATGGAAAGCGGCGAAAGGATTAGGATATGGGATTCCTGTAATTTTTCCGGCTTTGCCAGGATGGCCAGTGGAGCTAACCCCGGAGCAAACAAGCGAGATAGAATTAAGAGAAGGTTTTTTTGCAAGCTACTCTTTTCCCAAGAAAATCAAGGACTTCTGGGATGTGTCGGTTGTGGACGTTGCCGGAAAGTTTGTTATACGGAGATCGACATATCAAAAGTCGCCAGTGAGATTCAACAAGAATGAGAATGACAGATTTTGGAGCAATAATATTGGCTGGAGGGGAGAATTTGAGGCTTCCTCACTCAAAATCCAGTCTCTTGGTGGGAGGAGAGATTCTAATCAAGAGAATTACTCTAGCGCTTCTTTCCCTTTTTGAGGATATTATGATAGTCGTGGGTGAAGATAAGCTAGATTATTTGGGAAAACTGATATATCGATTTGGAAACTCTGTGAAATTGGTCAGTGATGTTGTTGGGCCGAAATGCCCCCTGCGTGGCCTATACAGTGGTCTTCTACGCTCTCCGGCGAAGTTTAACTTTCTGGTAGGGTGTGATATGCCTTTTCTTCAAAGGGGACTTATAGATTATATGGCCAGAAGGGTTTCCCCAGCAGATGTACTGATTCCGCGGGTGGGAAAATTTTTGGAGCCGCTACACGCATTCTATTCCTCGAAATGTATACCTGGCGTAGAAAAAGCGCTGAAGGAAGGCGGAAGGAAGATGGTCTCCTTTCTGCCCTATGTCAAGGTAGAGTATATGGAAAAAGAGGAGATTGCTATTTTCGATCCCCAGGGCATCTCATTTTTCAATATCAATACTATGGATGACTGGAAACAGGCAATTGAGATTGAAAGGAAAAGGCGGGAACAATTGCATGAGAGGAAACATTCACAAGTTGCCAATATTGCGCAGTTATAGAAATGAAAAGAAACAGGTAGAAGATGTCGTGGTGAAAGAATCTTCAATTACCATATTCCATAATGGAAAAAAGATAGTTAACCTTCTGTGCACCCCAATGGAACTTATGGAGCTGGCTGTGGGATTTCTTTTCTCCGAGGGGATTCTTTCCCATTTTGAGGAGATAAAGTGGATCTCAGAAGATCCTGAGAGAGGAATAGTAATAGTAGAAGGAAGTGTGGAGAATAGACCACGAGAGCCTGTGGAGAGAGTCATAACTTCTGGCTGTGGCCAGGGGATGTTTCTATTTCCTTCTGGGGGACAAGGAGAGGATGAGATTTCGATCGCAGGGAATTCTCTCTCATCTCATTGGATAAGCCAGTTGATTAGAGAATTCTACAAGAGGTCTCAATTGTACCTTACCACAGGAGGGGTGCACTCGTGTGGTCTGGCTAACGAAGGAGGAATTATTATTTTCAGTGAAGACATAGGCAGGCATAATGCGCTGGATAAGGTTGCAGGAAAATGTATTATGGAAGGGATTGACACAAGGGGTTGCGTAATTCTGACTACGGGAAGAGTTTCTTCAGAAATGGTGATTAAGGCAAAGAGAATGAATGTTGCTTTCTTGATATCGCGCGGGGCACCTACCGACCTGTCAGTAGCAATTTCCAAAAGAGTAGGAATAACCTTGATAGGTTTCTGTCGAGGTGAGCGAATGAACGTATATTCTCATCCAGAAAGGGTAATATTTGAGGACAATGGCCAGGCTGCCTGAAACAACAATCAATCGCTTAACTATTTATCGCCGTTACATAAAGTCTATACTCAAGAAAGGGAAACCCCTGGTAACTTCCGAGAAGTTGGGGAGGAAAATGCATTTTAAGCCTTCTCAAATACGTCGTGACCTTTCCTATATAGGGCAATTCGGTCAGCGAGGGAAAGGGTACTACGTGAGAAAACTTTGCAGAGGACTTGACAAGACCCTGGGATTAAATAGGACATGGCAGGTGGCATTAGTAGGCGCGGGAAATCTGGGAAGAGCACTTTCTGCCTATCCCGGATTCCGCCAACACGGATTCGAAATTTCAGTCATCTTCGACAACTCACCAACAAAAATAGGAAAGATCTGGCTGGGAGTGGAGATTTTGGATATAAAACAGATGCCAAAAGTGATAAGAGAGAGAAAGATAAGAATCGCCATCATTGCTGTACCTTATTTCTCCTCCCAGCAGGTGGCTGACCTTTTAGTGCGCTCAGGCGTGAAAGCGATCTTAAATTTCTCTCCTTACAAATTGGCTTTACCAGAGGGATTGAAGTTAAAAAATATAGACTTGTCTACAGAACTGCAAAGTCTGAGCTGCTTCTTGACTAAGTAAGAAGGGCCTCTGGAAATCTTTTGTCACTGAAGTCTTAAGTCGAGGAACCGACGGGTTTTATACCTGTAAAGATTTCCTTGACACATATCCATATGTTTTGTATAATCAAAACTTAAAATTAGCCAGGCCTTAAATTTTTTAAGAAACTTTGTGAAAAAATTCACAAGAATCCATGACTTCTTAACATGAAATTTTATCTAGATAAAGCGAATTGGGAAAATTTTCTGGGACAGATTTCAAAAGCTTATCGTATTTATGCTCCCCAGGAGGTATATGGCGAACTGGCCTATCAGATATTGGCCCCAGAAAATGTTAGTAATACTATATACAGTACTTATCGAGCAGTCCAGCCTTTGAAGACCTTCTTTTCTTTACCACAGGAAAATGTGACAGTGGTTACTCCGCAGGCAGAGAAAACGATATTTCTGGGAGGTAAGAACTGTGACCTTAAAGCGATTTCAGTGATGGATAAGATTTTTCTGGAAGGGGAATTTGTGGATCCTTTCTATAAAGAGAGAAGAGATAAAACTCTTATTGTTTCCTCCGATTGTTACCAACCGAAGGATACATGTTTTTGCGCTTTGCTGGACAATAATCCTTATCCCGAAGCAGGCTTTGACATCAACCTCTCTCCCATAGATAATGGCTTTCTGCTGGAGGTCGGTTCGTCAAAGGGGGAAAGCTTTATCGCTCCTATAAAAGAAGATTTGAAAGAAGCAACTTCGGACTTAACTGAAAAGAGGGAAAAAAAGAGAAAAGAAGCAAAGGAAAGAGTGATGGAGAAAAACAGGGAATTCAGGACGGAGAGACCCTTCCCCACTGTTGTAAAGGAAGAGTATGCTTCGTCTGAGTGGGAAGAGGCAGCCAAAACCTGTGTGGAATGCGGAGCCTGTACTAACATATGTCCTTCCTGCTACTGTTTTCTCCTCGTGGACACAAAAGACGAGGGTAAATTTCCCAGAGTCAAATTCTGGGATTCCTGCCAGCATACTGGCTTTGCCCGGGTCGCTGCCGGTGTCAATCCCCGGGCAAAATTATATGAAAGGCTGAGGAACAGATATTTGTGCAAGTATGAGTACAGGCCAGAAAACTTTGGAATTGTAGCCTGTACCGGCTGTGGCCGGTGCGTGGAAGCCTGTCAGGGAAAAATAGACAAAAGAGAAGTGATAAAGAAATTAGATGAAAGAAGTGGAGAAAAGTGAATGGTGGAGAATCCTTATTTGCCAGTGGAAGCTAAGGTTGAGAAGATTATCGATGAGACTCCTAATATAAAGACTTTTGTGTTGAAGCCAAGCCGAAAAGTCAAATTTGAAACCGGGCAATTCGTTCAACTGAGCCTACCCGGTATCGGCGAGGCACCTTTTACTCCCTCTTCTTCTCCCTACCAGACGGAAAAGATAGAACTAACCATAATGAAGGCTGGACTTCTAACTGGCAAATTGCACGATATGGAGGAAGGAGAAATCGTAGGTATTCGAGGCCCTTATGGTCTTGGATATCCTTTCGATGATTTCTATAATAACGAAGTTCTGATTCTTGGCGGAGGGGTGGGCATGGCGCCCCTGAGATCTCTGCTTCTCACTCTTATGGAAAATGTGGATAAGTTCAGGAGAGTAGTCCTCTGTTACGGAGCGAAGACTCCCGAAGATATAGTTTATAAAGATGCCTTTCCTGAATGGAAGAAAAAAAAGAAATTGGAAATCTTAAGAAGCGTGGATAAAGCGGCTCCCGGGTGGGAAGAAACCGAGGGATTAGTGACTGTGCTTCTGGACAAAGTCAAGATGGACTTGAGGAATTCTGTAGCTATAGTTTGTGGACCTCCCATTATGATGAAATTCGGCACGCTAAAGCTTTTGGACTTAGGATATAAACCCGAGAATATCTACCTTTCTATGGAAAAGAATATGTCCTGCGGGTTGGGCAAATGTGGACACTGTGCCCTGGGTAAGTATTACGTTTGTAAAGATGGACCGGTTTTCAGATACGATTTGATAAAGGATGTTCCGGATATCTGGTTGTAGCTCGGGATTTGGTTCGCTCGTGCCGTTAGAACAAGAGGCCCTTCTGGGACAAGGGTAATATGGCTAGAGAAATAGCATACCGTTGTTAAATGAGGAGAAAGGCTAAGAGTTCTAACGGTACTCGCTGAGAATTTTTTGCTCTTCGAGCACCACCAAAAATCTCTGTAGCTGCAGAGCGGTAGCGCGGCGTCAGTGTGGGGGCGACACTCCGTGGTCGCCCGAAGGAGGGACGGCGCAGAGTCCGTCCTCTACAGAGAAAGCAAAGCTAACGCTTTGCGGCTACAATCTTCGATTTTTGTCTGAAATTCCAATAGCTCTTCACAAACTATCTTTTGAACATTGAGAAAAGATGAAAAAATTGTTTATTGATCTGGAAGGATGTTCTAAGTGTAAGGACTGCACTGTCTCCTGCAGTTATTTCTACCACCCTGACAATAACGGAATAACTAATTTAAGGGAGTTGGCCCATTTTGCTCTAATCTGCAGGCATTGTGAGGACGCTCCTTGCGTCAAAGTCTGCCCCAAAGAAGCACTGGAAAAGCAGAAGGACGGAGTATTGAAAAGATACAATATGCGCTGCATTGCCTGCAGGTCTTGCATGGTAGCTTGCCCTTTTGGAACGATCTATCCGGAGACTATTCCCTATCTCGTCTCTGCTTGCGACTACTGCCTGGACCGCGCCGATGGAAAACCACCTCTCTGTGTAGAGACTTGTCCGGAGAAAGTGATCAGATACGAAGAGGTTGAACAAGACCCAAAAAAGAACTATTTTGCCGTGGGGAAGAATCTTGTAGTCCATTATATTCCCTGGGAAAGAAAATAAGAATGGCAAGGACTCTATTTTACTTCATAGTATTTCCTGGTTTTTTGTTTACAGCATTGATAGCCTTGTTAGTTAGTTGGATTGACCGAAAAGTGACTGCCCGGGTGCAGTGGCGAGTGGGCCCACCCATACTGCAGCCTTTTTATGATTTTGTAAAGCTTCTGGGTAAAGAGACGATTGTCCCTCAAGCTGGGTCGAAATTTACCTTTCTTCTTTCCCCACTTTTTGGATTGGCGGCAGTGACCATTGTCTCCACTCTGCTCTGGCTGGTGATGATTTCACCAGAGAAGACTTTTTTGGGAGATTTAATTGTAGTTATTTATCTTTTGATAATTCCATCCATAAGTATAATTATAGGTGGCTTTGCTTCGGGGAATCCCCTGGCTTCTTTGGGTGCTTCCCGGGAGATGAAAATGGTTTTGGCGTACGAGTTACCCTTCATTCTGGCTATTTTCACTCCCGTTATTAAAGCGCAAGGCATAATCCGGCTTGGTGATTTACTCCAATATCAATGGGCAAATAGTATCTTCCTTAATTCCTGGTCTGGATTTATTGCCTTTGTGGTGGCAATAATCTGTATGCAGGCAAAACTGGCTCTAGTCCCTTTCGACATTCCCGAGGCAGAAACAGAGATAATAGCCGGCCCCTATATTGAGTATTCCGGAGCTCCTTTGGCCCTTCATAAACTTACTCGCTGGATGATGTTGTTTGTAGTCCCAATCTTTTTAGTTGTTGTGTTTATGGGAGGTATTATATTTTCCGGCTTGCATATCTTATGGGGCATACTAAAATACGTTCTCCTTCTAGTGCTTATTATTCTAATACGTAATACTAATCCACGACTTCGTATTGACCAGGCTATAAAATTTTTCTGGGGGCCAGTGACAATTCTCGCAGTCATAGGCGTAATTCTTGCATTTTTGGGGAATTGAGAGATGGATTTCAAGACAAAAGCATTAACCAAATCCATATGGGTCTTCCATTTTGCAGCCGCTTCCTGCAATAACTGCGATATAGAGATTCTGGATGCATTGACTCCCAAGTTTGATCTGGAAAGGTTTGGCATGCTTAAGGTGGGAAGCATTCGCCATGCAGATGTTATGCTGGTGACTGGTGCGATCTCTCATAAAGCAGCTGTAAGGTTAAAGAGACTCTATGAGCAGGCTGCGAAACCCTGTCTGGTTGTGGCAGTCGGTTGTTGTGCCTGTTCTATGTGTATATTTCGGGATTCTTATAATATGGCTGGACCTTTCGATCGGCTTGTTCCTGTTCACGCATATATCCCGGGTTGCCCTCCCAAACCGGAAGCGATAATTATGGGAGTAGTCAAACTGGTTAAGGCATTAAAGAAAGGATAATTTGGTGGCAGAAGAAATTTTGACAAGAATAAAGGATAAATTTTCTAAAAAGGCTCTTAAGGTTTTTGAGAAGTCCCCTCGTCGAATATATATCGACTTTGACGCAAAAGATATACCTGAGGTGGTGACTTTCCTATTCCGGGATCTGGGAGGGAGATTAGCCACTGCCAGCGGGATAGATACCCGAAAGAATATAGAAATACTATACCACTTTTCATTTGATAGCTCGGGGACAATTATTTCTCTCAGAACTCTAATTGACAGAGAAAATCCCGAAATAGAATCAATAACTCCCCTGATAAAAGGAGCAGAATGGATAGAAAGAGAGATACACGAACTTTTGGGTGTGAATTTCAGAAACCATCCCAACTTGAAAAGGCTACTCTTATCTGAAGATTGGCCAGAAGCGAAGTATCCTCTCAGGAGAGAATAGATGGCTAAGACGATTATTCCTGTTGGCCCGTACCATCCTTTACAGGAAGAGCCAGAGTTTTTCAAGCTCCTCGTAGAAGGTGAAAAAGTTCTCGACCTGGAGATAGAGATAGGGTATAATCACCGGGGAATCGAGAAAATTGCTGAATCGAAGAGTTACGACCAGGTGATTTTCCTGGTGGAGCGTGTCTGCGGTATCTGTTCCACATCACATCCTATTGCCTCTGTGAATGCATTGGAAGATTTGGCCGATATTGAAGTGCCCGAGCGGGCACTATACATTCGCAGTATTATTGGTGAACTGGAAAGGCTCCATTCCCATTTACTCTGGCTGGGACTGGCCGGCCATTTTCTAGGTTATAATACAGTATGGATGTGGGCGTGGAGATATCGGGAACCGGTCCTGGACATTTTTGAGAGAATTACGGGAAATCGCCAGCATTATGCCATGATGAAAGTCGGGGGAGTGAGGAGGGATATCGAGTCCGATGATATTCCCGAGATTTGGAAGCTGGTCGACGGACTATTGCCAATTATCGATATGTTTAAAGGAGCGGTTCTGGATGACCCGGTTATTCATGCTCGGTTAAAGGGAGTGGGAGTATTAACCAAAGAGGATGTACTTGCGTATGGAGCATTGGGACCGACTGCCCGAGCTTCGGGCGTAGCCATAGATGTAAGAAAGGATGACCCCTATGCTGCTTATCCCCTTGTTGATTGGCGGGTAATTACTCAGGAAGAAGGGGATGTTTTCGCCAAGGCGGTGGTGCGCATATTGGAGATGTACGAATCAATAAAAATTATAAAAGGATGTCTGGATAAGTTAAAAATAGTAGGCGGGGAAATAGATGCCAATGTTAAAGAGATTCCTCCTGGTGAAGGAATCGGTCACCATGAGGCCCCGCGCGGTGAAGTCTTTCATTACGTGCGCAGTGATGGGAGTAACCGTCCGGTGAGATACAAGATCAGGGCTCCCAGTTATATGAATGTTCCTACTAATCAGAAATCGGTAGTTGGTGGAACTATTTCTGATGCCACGATAACCCTGGCTGCTGTAGACCCTTGCTACTGTTGCACGGAAAGAGTGGCAGTTGTGGATAGGAAGACGGGAAAGAAAGGTCTGACCGGCCAGGACTTGATAAAGTTGTCCCAGGAAAAGACCCTAAGAATTAAGAGGGATATTGGTACGATGAAGGAATAGTTTGCGGAGTCGCTCGTGCCGTTAGAACTTGTTCTAACTTGGCCAGGTCAGAATTTTCCTGCCAGAGAGGAAAAGTTGATAGTGATATTAGAATGAGGGTAAGTTCTAACGGTACTCGGTCAGAAAAACCTCGCTCAAAATCCGCCAGCGCTTTTGCTAAATCTGGTGGATTTGAAGCTCCTGCAACTATCCCTTCATCCTAAGAGAAGTGGAGAGAATGTATTTGCTGCACTATCTAATTATTATTCCATTCATAGTGGGGCTATTCTGCCTGCTGGTTCCCAAAAAGTTAAGCAAGCTTGTAGATTCGTTGGCCATCGGGGGTTCACTGGCAACTTTTTATTTCATTATACTTACTTTTCTCCGTAAGCCCGTTGAGTGGTTTTATGATGATCTACTTCTTTTGAGACTCGACAATCTTAGTGGTTTTATACTTTTAGCCATTGGTCTTTTTGGGTTTTTGATTGTTCTTTATTCACTAAAGTTTATGGCAGGCAAGGAGCGTCTAAACGAATATTATGCTTATCTTCTGTGGACAATTGGTGGAGCCGGCGGGGCAATCTTAGCCAATAATCTGATACTCCTTCTGGTTTTTTGGGGATTTCTCGGGTTGACCCTTTATCTCCTTATTGGCATAGGTGGCTCTGAGGCCACTCCAGCAGCCAAGAAGACTC
>CAYFRM010000088.1:0-14213 GCA_964345635.1 uncultured Clostridia bacterium | reverse complement strand
TAATGTAGCATTGTAGGGGTGGCACTCCGTGGCCGCCCTTTAGGGACGGCACAGAGTCCGTCCCCTACAGGTAAGCAAAGCTGGCGCTTTGCTGCTACAAAAAGGATAATGTAGCATTGTAGGGGTGGCACTCCGTGGCCACCCTTTAGGAACGGCACAGAGTCCGTCCCCTACTGGATACAGCATTTGAATCGAAAAAACAAAGAATGAAAGGAGGAACTTTAGATGGGTAAGAAAGTTATCTTCTCTTCTTTGGTGGCTCTGGGATTCTTGATTCTGGTTGGCTGCGTTCCGTTGGAAGAGTATCGAGTAAAAGAAGAGAAGACAGTCAAGGAACCAGAGGTAGTAGAGGAAAAGAAGACAGTTGAAAAAAAGAAAGTGTCAGCGGAAAAACCGGGAGACATCCTGATGATTGACGACTTTGATGACGGAGAAAAGCCCAATAACCTGGGAGGCGATTTAGGGGCATGGGACCGCGACCCCGCGGATGAGACGCAGACCTGCAGGGAGTATTTCACTTCTGATGTGAAGTGCGGAGAGGAAGGCTACTCTATGAAGCTGGAGTACGACGTCGATTCTCCCAGTCCTGCCTTTAATGGTTATTGGACTAAACTGCAACTTATCGACATTACTCCCTATGAAAACCTGGTCTTCTATGTGAAAGGTGACAGAGAAAAAGGGTTCACCACCCAGTTCAAGATTGAACTGAAAAACACGAAGAACCAAGTGGGCAAGTACTATGTAAAGGGAGTTACCTCCGACTGGCAGAAAGTAGTTGTGCCCCTTAAGAACTTTGTGGGAATTACCGATTTCAGCAAAATGACCGAATTCGTGGTAGTATTTGAGGACAGAATAGCCACGGATAGGGATGGGGCAATCTACATCGATAATCTCTATTTCTCAAAATAAGTTTGTGGCTGGTCAGGCGAATTGCAAAAGTAGGGGCGGCACTCCGTGGCCGCCCAAAGGAAGGGACGGCATTGTAGGGGCGACACTCCGTGGTCGCCCAAAGAATGTAAGTTAAGGAGGTGAATGATGTTTCGAAGAAATTGCATCAATGTGGCAGTAATTCTCGTGGTATCAATGGTATTCATGGTTACGGGAACGAGCAACGCGGCAATTCTCAAGGTCGCAGATTTTGACTCGGGACAGAAGCCAAACAATCTGGGAGGAGATTTTGGCGCCTGGGACAAAGACCCCACCGACTTTACACAGACGTGCATAGACTCGTTTTCGTCTGAAGTGAGGTGCGGAGATAAGGGATATTCGTTGCAATTAACCTACGATGTGGACTCTCCCGAACCGGCCTACAATGGCTTCTGGACAAAATTGCAGAACCAGGACCTGAAAGCCTATAAAGAACTTGTCTTCTTTGTCAAGGGCGACGAAGAGAAAGGTTTTACCAAGAGGTTCAAGGTGGAGTTGAAAAGTCCCACAAAGGTGGGAAGTTTCCTCGTCTCCGGAGTGACCAGCGAGTGGCAGAAGGTGGTAATCCCGCTTAATAAGTTCAAAAGAATAACCGACTGGAGCAAAATGACGGAATTTGTGGTTGTCTTTGACGATTTGACAAGCAATCCCAAAGAAGGGATTATTTACTTTGACGACATCTATTTTTCCGACGGCAAAGGTATTGCAGAGACGAAAGAGGTCAAAACGACCAAAGAGGCTAAAGTGACAAGAGGGGTTCGCTTTCCCGAGACTGTGGTAGTCAGTTTTGATTCGGGAGACATCCACATTCCGGCAAGAGAATTTATTAAACTAAACAGGGTAGCAGATATTTTGAAGTCAAATTCGAAATATAGACTACGGATAGAAGGCTACTCGGATAGCGCGGGAGCTGACGAGTCTAACCTTCTTCTTTCCAGAAAAAGGGCAGCGGTCGTTCTGAACTACCTGGTGATAACCGGAGGAATCGATCCTGACCGTCTGCACGCCATAGGCTGCGGAGAAGCCAAACCGATTGCCGAAAATGAGACCTGGGAAGGTAGAGCACTCAATAGAAGAGTGGAGTTGGTATTCGTTGAGAAATGAGGTGACTCTATTTGCAAAGGGTCAGTAAGATAGTCAAGAATTGGTTTGTCATCTTTTTCCTTCCGTGTATTCTTGCGGGTTTTAGTTTTGCGGAAGTTCTGGACGGCATGGACTCATCTGCCAATTGGCCGGTTGCGACTGATAGCGGGGCAAGTCTCTCTACTTCCACAGTCAGTGGTTTAACGGGGAATGCCGTTCGACTGGACTACGATATCGATTCCGGGGAATGGGTTGCCATTAATAGAGAAGACTTTGCCAATGTGGACATCTCTTCGGGAGATGCCATCAGGTTTTACCATAAAGGGGCAGGAGATTCCAATCACATAAAATTTCAGATAAGCGACGTTGACGGCGATGTATTTGAAAGAAAACTGGCTAACCTTTCGAATATTTCCCCCTGGACCGAAGCAATTTTAACGTTTGACGGCCTCTCCCACTGGAAAGGGACCGGAGACGGCACGCTGGATAGAGGAAATATTTCCAGGATAGGGTTTGCTGTGAACGTCTCGGATGGCGGGAGCGGTAAGGTAGCAATCGACGGCTTGGAATCTTACCAGTTAAACACACCTTCAGTCAGTCTTCTCTTCGATAACTTCAATTGCGGCACCCCACCCAACGACCTCGGTGGCAATGCGGGAGCGATGTCTTCTAATGGGAATTACGACCCTGATATAACTTACGACACCGCCAATGCTAAAGAAGGAGTCTACGCTCTTTCCATTGCCTACGATTTTCCCTCGGGACAGTGGAGCGGTTACTGGAGTTTTATCAGGAGTGACGAGAGCGGTTATGACTTGAGTGGATACCAGAACCTCAATTTCTGGGTGAAGGGAGCAACGGGTGGCGAAAAATTCAAGGTGGAAATAGCAGATACGGGAGATACGCCGGGAACGGAGCCTGAAGTTGAAGTAACAAGTTATATCGCAAGTGTGACCACTGCCTATCAGGAAGTGACGATACCCCTCGCAGATTTCGCCGGCCTCGATACCAGCGCGGTAAGACAGGTGAACGTAGTCTTTGACCAGACTCCCAGGGCGGGAAAAGTGTATATTGACAAAGTAAGATTTACCGGCCCCGGCAGTTCTTCCGAGGGTCCGATTGGCGTTCTGGATGAGATGGACGAGCCTGCTCCTATTTCCGGCTGGCAAAATTATGGATGCGATGAAGATAAGGGAGTTACGACTACATCATTAGACACCGTATCGGGCCAGGATGGAAGAGCGTTACAGTTGACCTATAAGTTTAACCGGGGAGATATTGACGATTGGACTGTAATGGAAAGAGATTGGGGAAGGAATATTGCCGGAAGCGATTCTTTGAGATTTAAATATAAAGGAACGGGAAGTGACAATAACCTGGAATTGAGGGTAATGGATAAGAACGGGACTATATTTTCCAAAAAAATCTATAGCGTCACGAGTACCGGAGGGGAATGGAAGTCCGCCACCATTCCTTACGAAGAACTTTCCCTTCACAAAAGTGGAACGTATAGTAACGGCGACGTCGCTGATTCGCTCGATTTAACGAAGATTGCAGGTATCTCTTTTGTAGTGAGCAGGGGAGACGGCGGGAGTGGTACCCTGGTAATTGACCAACTGGAAGTTCTGGAAGTTGATGATTTCAGAAAAGGGAGAGGAGATTCCCTGATACAAACTATTGTAGTCCCCGACAATCCCATCTCGCCTAATAATGACGGGATTAAAGATAGAGCAAGTTTTAAGTTTACACTTGCCCGCTATGCAAACGTAACGTTGAAAATTTATGACTTAGCCGGGAGTTTAGTGAAAAAGATCGATGCCGGCGAGAAGACGCCGAATGTAGAGCACACTATATACTGGTACGCAAAAGATAGCTCCGAAAATTTAGTGAGAAACGGTTTATATTTATATCTTCTGGAAGCAGAAGATTTGGACAACAGGACAGACCAGGTAAAACATATCATCGCCGTAATCCGTTAAGCAACTTAATGTACGGTCGACACTCCGTGGCCGTCTTGTAGGGACGACACTCCGTGGCCACCCGATAGGGACGGCACAGAGTCCGTCCCCTACAGGAATCCCCAAAGGAAGGGACGGCACAGAGTCCGTCCCCTACGAGAAATCCCAAAGGAAGGGACGGCATTGTAGGGGCGACACTCCGTGGTCGCCCAAAGGAAGGGACGGCACAGAGTCCGTCCCCTACGAGAAACCCCAAAATAAGGGAGGGCACAGAGTCCGTCCCCTACAGGTAGGGGGATGTGACATTATGCGTTACGCAGTTTGTAAACTTTTTTTGATTGTTCTTATCGCTTCTGCGTTAAGCGTCGCCCATTACCCGTCACAGCAAGTACAAGCGGGAGCTTTTGACAGGATAGGTATTGGAGCTCGACCAAAAGGAATGGGAGATGCTTTTACCGCAATTAGCGACGACGGAAACAGCATCTACTGGAACCCTGCGGGCATAGCGCGGATAGAAAATAGCGAGCTCAGCGTCATGCATAAAGATCTCTTCAGTTTAGGATTGATAAATTACGAATTTCTGGGCTATGTCCATCCCCATGTTGGCAATGGTTCGCTGGGATTCAGCTGGATACGCCTGGACACGACAAAAAATGTAGAATTTATGGATTATACGGAGAATACCTACATCATAACCTACGGAATCAAAATAGCAACCCCGTTAAGTTTGGGAGCAAACATAAAATATTACTCTATAGATTACAAAGACGCAGGGAGCGGGATAGGAGCGGACCTGGGTATTCTATGCAAGACTTTCTCCGGGCACTTGAACCTGGGGCTTCTGTACCAGGACTTCAATCGACCGCAAATAAGGTGGGAGACCCAGGCAAAAGATCGTCTTCCCGCCAATCTGCGGCTGGGAGTAGGATTTAGACCCAATCCCTTTATGAACTTCGCACTTGATCTGGACAAACTCTTAGAGAGTTGCGTTGAGACTCACCTGGGAATTGAGTGGTGGTTACGGAAGCGGGGAATAGGTTTAAGAACAGGTTTGATTAATCAGGACAAGAGCAAATGGAATTTTACCCTGGGGGGAAGTCTCGGCTATAAATTTTTCCGTTTCGATTACGCCTGGGAGCGACATTACAACCTGGGAAGCACGCACCTGTTTTCCATGGCAATAACGTTTTGAGAATGTAGGGGTGGCACTCCGTGGCCACCCGATAGGGACGGCACAGAGTCCGTCCCCTATGAGAGCTTTTAAATATGGGGTGTAAATTGATGAGGAGAAAAAGTTTATCCTTTGTATTGGCTGGATTGGTAGCTTGGGCGGTGATTTTTGTCTACTGTCCGGATGCGGAAAGCAGAATCCTTTTGGTGGATGATTTTGATCATCAGACATTTCTCAATAAGCTGGGAGGAGAAAGCTACCCCTGGAACGTTAATCCCCAGGATAAGTCGCAGGGTTGTACATCTTCCTTTGATTCCCGGATTCGCGTGGGCGAGACTGGCAGTTCGCTGAGGCTGGACTACGATATCGATTCCACCCTTACCTATCTAAGAGAGTTTCCCGATACTCCTTACTACATTTACGATTACGATACGGATTCTATTATTGGCTTTGCCAGCGAGATTCCTCATACTTCCTACAATGGTTTCTATTTTCTGTTAAACAATGCCAACCTTAAAGGTTACAAATATCTTATCTTTTATGTTAAAGGAGACCCCATGCGGGGTTTCACACGGAAATTTATCGTTGAACTGAAGAATATCGACCAAACCGATAAGTTCCTGGTGGAGGGAGTAAGCTCTTCCTGGCAAAAGATAATCATTCCCCTGGGAATGTTCAGAAGAATAGGGGAATGGAAAAAGATGACGGAGCTAACGATTGTGTTCAATGAAAACGTGACCAAAAAAACGGGCACCATATATCTGGATAACATATATTTCGCGCAGTCTCCTGAAGAAGAATGGAGACAAGAGCCCGCTTCCGGAAAGAGTCTGCCGCAGGGTAATCCAAAAGAATATTCCGGAGAGAAGGGGACAGATATGGGGGCGACAATCTATACTGCTTATTCTTATACCCCGGAGGAAAAGAACGAAATATTCAGTATGGGAAGTATATCTCTTGAAGGGAGACTTGCAAGATTTAGCGGAAAAATGGAGATTGCGGCCGAGACGCAGAATTTTGGAGAGGCAGCATATGGCGTTGACCTGGAAAACTGGCCTTTTGAGGAGACCCGCAGGGAATCTCCCGATATTGAATTTCCCACTCTACAATTTGCAGTGAACGATATTCTACCCCAATCTTCGTTGATAAGGGTAGGACATCTCTGGCTCGACTCCACCCGCTATACGTTCAATCCTGTGTACGGATGGAAAGGCGCGTCTATCGACGGGGACTATCGTGGACTCAACTACAATACTTTCTTTATCAAGCAACCTTTCAATTCGTTTACTTTGGGAAGCCATTTCCGACAATACTGGCAGTATTTTCGGCTGGAAGCAATCGGAATTCACAATTCCCAGACAGCGCAACTTTCAGGCTCTTCCGACAAGATAGAGCCAGTGGAAAGAGATACAACTATTATGTTCCGGATTCTGGAATACCTGCTCAGTCGCCGAGTCAAGATTGAAGGAATTTATGGCCACGATATATACCATCAGTACGCTGAAGTCGACCGCACCGACCCTACTGAACCGACCTATAGCCAGAAGCTGGATAAGGCGGTTTCTCGTTACGGGAATATGTGGCGCGGGAAATTGATTTTGGATAATCTCCTCTGGGGAGGTTCAAAACTTACTTACGGGTACCGGTGGGTCGGTGAAGATTTCAAGCCGGAGTATCGTCAGGAGCCTACGGTTTTCGACGACGTAGATGGCGACCAGAAGGGGTATAACGTTAAGTTTGAACAGTCAGTGAAAGGATTTGTCGCCTCGGTCGCTTACGATGACATAACTCGAAATTCAGATAGAGATTACGGAAGAAAACGGACTAATCTTAGCCTGTACTACTATGGCTTTCGGGGAACGGAGATGGGAATATCCCAGGAATATCGAAAAGAAGATTATGAATACACCAGCATCCGTTCCACCCTGGATGTGGACAGAAACGAAAAAGTCGGTGTGAGCGAATTATATCTACGTTTCCACCTCGTCCATCCGGTAACTCCCGGTCTCAGGCTGCCGTTGGTATTGTGGTTTAAATTTAGGAGAGAAGATATAGAACATCCTCTAACAGGTGCCAGTTACGTGACCGATTCTTTTCAGACCAAGATCGAATATTATCCGACGCCCTACATAAAACTTCTCGGTATGTACAAGACTACGCGGTTCGGAGACCCCAGCTGGGAGCCGAAAGGTTATCCATATGCTGATAACTTCGCCCGCATAGCCCTGGAAGTAATGTTTTAATGTAAAAAAAGGGACAGGCTACTTTTTCACCCAAACGTAGGGGTGGCACTCCGTGGCCACCCAGAGCCTGCCGGGAATGTAGGGGCGACACTCCGTGGTCGCCCAAAGGGAGGGACGGCACAGAGTCGGTCCCCTACGAGAAAGTCAGGGACGGCACAGAGTCCGTCCCATACGAGAAACCTGAAAGGAGGGACGGCACAGAGTCCGTCCCATATGAGAAACCTGAAAGGAGGGACGGCACAGAGTCCGTCCCCTACAAAAGCTGATTAGGACAATGAGAAAAAATATAAACATTAGGAGAGTCTTTTTCGCTCTCCTATTTTTTATTCAATTGAGCCTTCTGACGGGATTTCCTGCCCGGGGGATGACTGACGAGGAATTCCTCGATATGGTGGAAGAGGAAACTTTCTGGTTCTTCTGGAACGAGGCAAATCCCGACAATGGACTGATTCAGGACAGAGCGAGGAATTTCACTTCCGATATATATAATCATTCAAGTATTGCCTCAGTGGGATTTGGATTGACCGCAATATGTGTAGCTCATAGCCGGGGATGGATAAGTTATAACGAGGCTTACGGCCGTATTTTGAAAACTCTTAAAACATTTAGAGACGGCCCTGTAGAAAATGAGCACGGGTTCTTTTACCACTGGCTCAATATGGATACCGGAGCTCGCTACGGTGGTTGTGAAGTCTCTTCTATTGACACAACTATCCTCCTTGCCGGCGCCCTGTTTGCGGGCCAATATTTCAAAGGCACAGAAATTGAAACCGTAGCCGATGAACTATACCGGGCAGCAGATTGGCAATGGATGAGTAACGGTACCAAATTTGTGAATATGTCCTGGACACCCGAAACAGGATTTGGCGGGTCTTACTGGGACAGTTTCAACGAGGGAGTTCTTCTTGACGTGTTGGCAATAGGTTCACCCACGCATCCCAAAAACACAGATTGCTGGACCGATATGACAAGGCCGAATGGCACTTATGCCGGGTATAACTTAATTTATTGTTGGCCTAATAACCCTTTGTTTGTGCACCAGTATCCGCACATCTGGGTTGATTTCCGGCGAAAAGAGTATGCAGGCACCGACTGTTTTGAAAATTCAAGGAAGGCTACTTTAGCAAATAGACAGTTCTGCATTGACTACCACGATGATACGGAAAACGATGGCGACGATTATTACGCTACTTATAGTTCTGAATGCTGGGGTTTAACTGCAGGAGACGATCCTGACGGCGGTTATACTGCCTACGGAGCGGAGCCGGGAGGAGGTCTTAATGACGACGGCACAGTGCAACCTGCAGCATCAGCAGGCTCCATAATCTTTGCGCCAGAGGAGTCAATAGAAGCGTTGAAGTATATGTACGATAATTACAAAAGTGACATCTGGGGCAAATACGGATTTTGCGATGGGTTCAATCTTGACCGAAGTCCGGATTGGCGTTCAGACGATGCAATTGGAATAAGTCAAGGCGCAATAATGTTAGCCATTGAAAATCACAGAACGGGAATGGTCTGGGATATCTTTATGCAGAGTCCTTACGTTACCGACGCTCTGAACAAGATGGGATTTTCCGACACGGGAGATAATACCCGGCCAGAAAAGATAAACCTTAAAACAGAAGCAGGTTCCAATACCGGCGAGGTGGTATTGGAATGGACTGCTCCGGGAGATGACGAAAACATAGGCAAGGCGAGCGAATACATAATACGTTATTCGGAACAGGAAATAAATAACTATGCCACCTGGTCCGGAGCCAATGACGTGACAGGTGAACCGACTCCCAAAGATGCAGGAGAAAAGGAGACTTTCACGATAAGTAACCTGAATCCGGGGAAAAGATACTATTTTGCCATCAGGGCAGTAGATGATATGGGAAATAAGTCGATTGTTTCCAGTAGCGCCGCTGCTTTTTCTGTGAGGAAAAAGAGCAAGCTAAATAAGATCTATCCCAATCCGTTCTATCCGGCAAAAGATCACACAGCCACAATTTCCTACAATTTAAATAGAGAGGCAAATGTAATAATTGAAATCTATAATATTACCGGCGAACTGGTAAGGAAATGGAACGAAGGATTTAGATCGGAGGGAGAGCATCAAACCACCTGGGAGGGAAAGAATAGAGGGGAGAGACAGGTAAGTTCGGGAATATACATAGTACTTTTGCGGGAAAATGGCGTGGCTGCGGACAGAAAGAAAATGGCCGTCATCAGATAAATTTTTGCCCTTGACATCAATCTATAAGGATAGTATATTATGTTTAGATTCGTAAACATATGTTTACGGTAGTAAACATAGAAAAGAGGTGATTTTATGAGAGTACACGACCCATTAGATAGGATTTTAAGTAACGAAGTAAGAATCAAGATTTTACGTTTTCTCTGCAAGACGGAGGCAGAGTGGAGCGGCCGTCAGATTGCCCACGAGATAGATGTGAGCCCTGCGGCCTGCCATAAAGCTCTTCGAGAACTCAATAACGAAGGGGCGCTTTTGCTCAGAAGTGTAGGTAAGAGCTATCTTTACCGGTTGAACAAAGAGAACCTCATCATCTCAGACCTCCTTAAACCCCTGTTTGAAAAGGAAAGCAAAATCCCTGATAATGTATATAGGGCTATAGTAAGAAATATTCCTTCTCTTGTGATAAACGATATAGCCTGTATAGCAGTCTTTGGAAGTATAAAGAAGGGAAAGGAACGACCTACCAGCGACATAGACCTCTTGGTATTGGTAAGGAAGCCAGAAGATAAAAGAAAAGTTGAAGAGAATTTTGGAAAGGTAAATGAGAAGATTATAGGTAAATTTGGTAATACAATCTCAAGTTACATTCAGACCATTGAGGAATTCAAGTTAAAATATAGAAAAGGCCTTGCTTTGGCGAAGAATATCCTAAAGTCTCATAGATTACTCTTTGGCAAACCTTTAAGGGAGTTATTGTAAATGGTGGCTAAGAAGATAAAGACAAAAGCAATAAAAAGAAGTGAATATAGAACCTACCTCAAAAAGGCGAGTGAGTTTTATGATGTAATGCTCCTGGCAAAAAAGAAGGAAAAGTGGAATGCTGTGGGTTTAAACGCTGTCCACTGTGCAATTTCTTCCTCTGATGCAATGCTTGTGTTCTATGCAGGTATTCGTTCTACCAGTGATGATCACTTAGCAGTAATTGATTTGCTATCGACTTCTGTAAAATTGCCTGATGCCAAATCTAAACGCGAAACCCTGAGAAAGATTTTGGTCAAAAAAAGCATAATTAAATATGAAAATAGAGATTTTACTCAGAAAGAGGCTCTGGAAATACTGAAGCTCACGGAGAGATTTCATAACTGGGTTGTTTCAAACATAGGATAATCCTCTATAATCCTGATCTGCAAATAAATGATTTGTTTATTGACAACGTGCGGTAGAAAAAATATAATATGAAATATAGAAATAATGATTTCGAAAAAAAATGGACAGAGTCCGCCCCCTGCGGGAATGACGTAGGGGCGACACTTCGTAGTTGCCCGCAACCGAGGAATGACGTAGGGGCAACACTCCGTGGTCGCCCGCAACCCAGGAATGACGTAGGGGCGACACTCCGTGGTCGCCCAAGAAAAAGGCAAAGCTGGCGCTTTGCGGCTACAGGAGTTTAACGGCGCCATTAATGGTGCCCGATTAAATGAGAAAGATCTAAATGGATAAAAGAGAACACTCCTTCTCTTTCGTTCCTCCATACAAGTTAGCACTTTATAACCTTTCAAAATTGGTTCTGGTTATGATTGCGACCTGCCTCTATTTTCTCTGTTTCCAATGGAATACTCTTTTTGCCGTTCTCATGCTTCCCCTCTATGCCTACATTGTCTACGGTGTGGCGAGCGTTATGGTTAACTTTTTTATCTACCTCTTTACCAAACCTCTTATTCTAAAAGAGAGAGAAGACGTCCTTGAGAACGGAATACCCGATAATGTGAAAATACTCTTTTTCCGTCCTGTTTTTGCCAAGAGTGTGGGGGAGATGGAAACCCTTATAGAAAGTATGAAACAGGACATTCAAAATAATCAGGAAAAGAATCGGAACATAAAATTCATTGTCATAGACAATACAAGGGACGAGGCGGTCAAACAGAGAACGAGAGAGATGATTAAAGACTTAGAGACACAATTCGGCGAGGACGTAGTCTTTTACTTCCACCGCAATCCCAGGAGTGACTTCTTCAAGAAACTTGGCATCTATCAGGATGCTATTATGTTACTCTACGAAGGCTGGACGAGACCTAAAACTTATGTCGGTAGAAGGTGGGAAAAGTGGACCAAAGGCACGAGAAATCCTCAAGAACCTATCTTTGACGAAATCATTGGCGATATTAAGGGACTGGGCATAGAGGGCACAAAAGAGGACATTACAAATGGCAGAGAAGTGACGATTAGAGAGGGTGAAAAGCCAGAAATATCGATAGTCTGCGATGCAGACAACGTCTGGCCGAAGGGTTCAATAAGGAAGATTGCCGCCAAGGTTCTCCATCCGGAGAATAGGGAAATTGTCATATATCAACCGGCAATAGAAGTATCGAATCCCGATGAGGACAGTTACATCAAATTGAACCTGCTGGCCCGCGAGATGATTAGGTTCGACCCCATAGCCAGATGGAGAATGTACCATTTTTCCCCATTTTTCGGCAAGGGCGCAATGCAAATAGAAGGCTATGTCCAAGACGTCATAAAGAGAGAAGCCATCCATCCCGGCAAGGCAGCGAGCCACGATTTCCAGGAAGCCCTCAGAGCCTGGACAGCCCTTGTAGAAGACGTATATATTTATGAGAAGACATTTTCCAATAAGTTATCGGAACTCACGAGAAGTGCTCAGTGGGGATGGGGTGACATGGAAACGGTTGGTCAATTTGTATTCAAGAAGTTCGAGCCGGGAAGGAAGTCTCATCTTTATGCGCTGGTGAGATTGCTGATAGGCAACCTCACTTTCTCCCTCTGGCTAATAGGCACTTCCTTATCCTGGATGGTTCCTGGTCTGGCGACTATGGCCAGACCCAGACTATTCTTCTATTTGATTGGGGGCATCCTGGTTCTTAGCATCTTAATTCCCAGATTCATTGCTCCTATAGTAAACAGACTTAAGCGCAAAACATATGAATTGGAGATCCCGGAACCCGAAAAGAGCATCTTCACCATTTTAAAAGAGGGGATTTTCGCCACAGTTGTCTCTTTTCTCATACATCTACTTGATCTGGTATATAAACCCTGGGCGTTAATCAAGAATCTGAATAGTCAAATTCGCGGCAGGCCGTTTGTATGGAAGACAGGCGCAATGGGAGAAATAGAGACAGCCAATGTCTCCTTATATCAAACATATAGAAAATTATTGCCCTCCACTATACTGGGAATTCTGCTGACATTTGCCGCGACCCTGGGGCTTTTTCGCCCTATCGTGGCAATATTCTTATCTCCATTCACAGCCTCCTTCGTTTTAGGCCCAGCCGTAATCTGGCTCACCTCAAAACCCCGCAGTCGATAAAAAACCACTCAAAATTTTACAAAAATTTTACAATTCTTTTACACATTTGTAATACGCGTGTTATATACTAATATCACCAAAAGATTCTTAAAGAGAAACAACGTTCTTTGGAGATAATTTAATATCCCGAAAAGGCAAACCCTGAGCAATCAGGGGGCGCAAAGCCTCGGGGTTACTTAGATAGACAATCGTAGCAGTTGAACCGGCCGGGCTGCCGATAACGAGTAGAAATACCGTTATATGTAGTCCGGCCTTTTTTATTTGTAACACCAATGTAGGGGCGACATTTATGACGCCCCCGGGAAAGGGGTTCGATGAATCGAACCCCTACAGAAGGGGAAATAATGGTAGCTTGGTGGTATAGCAGGGCAAATAAAATATGGCTTAGAATCCTGGCGCTTGTCGTTAGCAGCGTATTTTTCTTCACCCAGGTAGTGGGAGCCTCCCTGCCGGATAGAAGTTTCTGGACAGAGAGGCGTAAAGCCAGGCAGAAACTCCTTGCTACCCAGGAAAAGCCTCACCCATCAGATAAACGCAAAGACTTAGGAAAGAAGTTAGAAGAGAAAGACGTAGCAGGAGAAGTATCCTCACTTATCACACCGCAAAATCTATTCACCGTTCCTTCCCAGTACGGCACAGTAAAAGAAGTCCATACGCAAGCAACAAGCAATAAGCGACAAGAGATAGGGAATAGACTGATTATCCACATCCAGGATGCCCATTCCAGTCCGGAAGCCCAATTGAACAGCGCCAATATCCTGAAATATCTCCAGAAGGGCGTAGCTAAAGAATCTACCCTGCCTCTTTTGATATGTGTTGAAGGTTCCACCGGTCTTGTGGACACAACACTTCCCTCCACTTTCCCTGAAAAGAACACAAAGGATGAGCTAGCCAGCGAGTTTCTCAAGGAAGGGAAAATCACCGGAGAGGAATATTTTGCCATAACCGGAGATGAGAAGGAACAGGTTGTAAGCATTTACGGAGTGGAGGATAAACGGGCATATGAGAAGAACTTAAAAGCCTTTGACGAAGGCATCTCTTCAGGGGAAAGTTTAAGGAATTATCTGGGGAAAGTTCAGGAAGAGATTAACCCGCTGAAAGCCCGCCTGTATAACAAGAGATTAAGAGATTTAGAAGCGAAGATAGAATCCTACCAGAAAAAGAGAATCTCCCTCACCCAATACTCCCACCACCTCTATCACCTACTGGTTGATTCTCCTCTCCCCGCGGGGGAGAGGGTCAGGGTGAGGGGGAAATACCCCAATTTCCAACTCTTTTTCGAGGCCTCCAGAATTGAGAAAGACATAGACTTCTCTAAAGTAGA
>CAYFRM010000087.1:0-17478 GCA_964345635.1 uncultured Clostridia bacterium | reverse complement strand
TATAGCAAAGACGATAAAAGGGAAGGGTGTCTCCTTTATGGAGAATGTTGTTGAATGGCACGGGAAAGCGCCTTCTGAGGAACAGGCGAAAGTTGCTTTGAAGGATTTGGAAAGTTCCTGACTGACTCTTCCTATTCTCCTTCGTAGAAAAACGGAGTCCTTCCGCAGTTCCCGATTCAAGAAACGGGATTTAAGTAGCCATAAAATTCAGTAAAAAGAGAGTAAAATCGATGACGGAAATGAAAGCGACAAGAGACGGTTACGGAGAGGGATTGGTAGCTCTGGGAGAGAAGAATCCCGCGGTAGTGGTATTGTCAGCCGACCTTACCGATTCCACGAGAGCTTCCATGTTCAAAAAGAGATTTCCGGAAAGATTCTTTACGATGGGAGTTGCCGAGGCTGATATGATTGGCACTGCGGGCGGATTGTCCCTGGTGGGAAAAATTCCCTTCTGCTGCACTCTGGGAGTTTTTGCTTCCGGTAGAGTCTGGGACCAGATTAGAGTCACCATCTGTTATAGTAATCTGAACGTGAAGATAGGCGGGAGTCACGGAGGAATTTCGGTTGGCGCTGACGGAGCTACTCACCAATCTATCGAGGAGATTGCCCTTATGCGGGTTTTGCCCAATATGAAGGTTGTCGTTCCTTGCGATGCAATCGAGACGAGAAAGGCAACCATTCAGGCAGGGGAAATAGCGGGGCCGGTCTATATAAGATTTGGCAGACCCCCCGTCCCGACGATTACGACGGAGGATACTCCGTTTGTTCTGGGTAAGGCAATAACAATGCGTGAAGGTAAGGACGTAGCAATCTTTGCCTGCGGGATTATGGTGTATGAGGCCCTGGAAGCAGCAAAGGAGCTGGACAAGAAGGGAATTTCGGCAAGGGTAATCAATTTACATACAGTCAAGCCCATTGACGAGGAGATAATCTCTAAGGCAGCAAGAGAGACAGGAGCCATTGTCACTGCCGAAGAACATCTGCTTTCCGGCGGGTTTGGTAGCGCCGTGGCCGAAGTGGCGGTGAAGCAACATCCCGTGCCGGTAGAAATGGTGGGAATAAAAGATCGCTTCGGTAAGTCGGGAAGTCCTCAGGAGCTAATGCGGGATTTCGGGCTGACGCGAATCGATATCGTAAGAGCGGTAGAAAAAGTATTGAAAAGAAAAAGGTAGCGAACGGGAGGCTTCGCGCCATAGACAAGGGGTATAGTTGGATCCATTTACCATAGCCATATTGCTCGTCGCTGTTGCGTTATTTTTCGACTTCTGTAACGGTGCTCACGATTCTTCCAATATTGTCGCTACCATGGTTTCTTCGCGTGCAATATCGCCCGTCTGGGCGTTAATCATTGCTGCCGTATTTGAGTTTACCGGAGCATATTTTCTGGGAACTGCCGTAGCCCGGACCATAGGCAAGGGGATTGTCAATCCCGAAATTATTAAAGTAATCCCTAATGGCATAATAATAGTATTTGCTGCTTTGACAGCTGCAATTAGCTGGAATCTTTTCACCTGGTATTTTGGAATTCCTACCAGTTCTTCTCACGCCTTGATTGGGGGTCTCCTGGGCGCATTTGTCGTGGGTAAGGGGTTTTCGGTGGTCAACTGGAATAGGGTCGCGGGCATCTTTTTGGTTCTAGTAGCATCTCCCATAGGCGGTGAAGTTCTCGGTTTTCTATTTACCAGGATTGCCTATTTCTTTTCCCGGTGGTCTTCTCCCCGGGTCAACAGTCTATTCAAAAGATTGCAACTTGGCGCTTCGGTTCTTCTGGCTCTTTCTCACGGAACAAACGATGCCCAGAAGACAATGGGAGTAATCACGTTTTCCCTGGTCGTCCTGGGACTATACCATCCCCCGTCGGGAACTTTCCCTATTCCTCGCTGGGTAATTGTTGCCTGCGCGGGCACTATTGCCCTGGGAATCATTAGCGGGGGCTGGCGGATTATCAAGACTTTAGGCGTAAAGATTTACAGAATTCGTCCCATTCACGGATTTACCGCTCAGAGCTCCTCAGCGATTATTATTTATGCGGCAGCGCTTTTCGGCTTTCCCGTTTCCACAACCCAGATAGCCACTTCCACGATTATGGGCGCGGGTTCGGCGGAAAGGCCCAAGGCAGTCAGATGGGAAGTGGTCAGGGAAATTTTGCTTACCTGGTTTGTTACCATTCCGGTCGTTGCCATACTATCCGTATTCTTCTACTTTCTTATTAGTGGATTGTCGTAGTAGAAGTTTTTCCAATGTAGCCGCAGAGCGATAGCTCTGCATTGTAGGGGTGGCACTCCGTGGCCACCCAAAGAAGGGACGGCACAGAGTCCGTCCCCTACAGAACAAGCAAAGCTTTCGCTTTGCCGCTACAATAAAAGAAAGGGATTTATGAGACTATTGCCCAAAAAGAGAGATTTTTTTAAGATGCTCACCGAGCAGGCAGTAAAGACGGAAGAAGGGATGGCTGCCCTGAAAGATTTCATTGACGAGGCAAGCGAGGAGAGAGGGAACAGGGTCAAAGAGATTGAGAAAGAGGCTGACGAGGCAAGACGCGTTCTGGTCGAGGAATTGACTAAATCATTCGTCACGCCGATAGACAGGGAAGATATCTTTGCCCTCTCCCGGGCGATAGACGATATGTTGGATTACGCCAAAAGCACGGTCAACGAAATGGTACTGTTTAAAGTAAAAACGAACGAACATCTTAAGAAAATGGCTCAGGCCCTCTACGAATCTGCGCAACATTTATCTCTGGCAGTAAAGGAATTGAAAAGGAAACATAAATCCTGCCTGCAACATCTCGTACGGGCAAAGAAAGTGGAGAACTACGTAGAACACCTCTATCACGAAGCGCTGGCAGAATTGTTCCAGAGTAAAGATTTCATATATATTTTGAAATTGCGGGAAATTTACAGGCACCTCTCCAACGCTGCCGACAGGGGAGACGAAGCAGCCGATATCGTCGGCGACATCGTGGTAAAAATCAGTTAAAAGATGATTAAAGAAAGTCTAAAAAGATTACGGGAGATATTAGAAGCCAACCGCCCCCAACCCCCGGGTAAGCCGGAAATCGGCTTGATTTTAGGTTCCGGTCTGGGAGGAATTGCCGACGACGTTAGAGAGGCCTGCTCCATCCCCTACAGTCAAATTCCCCATTTTGTCCATCCCACCGTAGAGGGCCACGCGGGAGAGATGATTCTCGGCAAATGGGAAGGCAAACAGGTCTGCGTTATGAAGGGGAGAGCCCATTTCTACGAAGGATATACAATGAAAGAGATTACTTACCCCGTCAGAGTAATGGCAGGCCTGGGAATAGAAAATCTAATCATTACCGGCGCATCAGGAGGAATAAATGAAAATTTTGCGCCGGGAGACCTGGTAGTGATTACTGACCATATAAATTTTATGGGAGATAATCCTTTGATAGGAGACAGAACTCAAGGAGAGTCAATCGCTTTCACCGGTATGGAAAATGTCTATGATAGAGATTTAATCAGCCTTGTTCTGGGCTGTGCGAAAGCCCTGAAGATTAAACTACAAAAAGGAGTCTACATCGGTATGACAGGACCTTCTTACGAGACTCCCGCAGAAATAGAGATGGCCCGCAGAATGGGGGGAGATTTGGTGGGTATGTCGGTTGTGCCCGAGTCAATCGTAGGTAAGCACCTGGGATTGAAGATTCTGGGCATCGCCTGCGTGACCAATATGGCCGCGGGAACCCCGCCGGAACCGGTAAGCCACGGGTCTACCTTGAAAGTAGCGGAAAGAGCCAGGGCAAAGCTCGCTGGACTATTGAAGGAAGTAGTGAAAAAAATTTAATGAAAAATAACAAAGGAGGAAGAATAGATGCCTGATCAGGAAATCTACAGCGAACGTTTTAGAACCGACAGGGGAAAAACCTTCTTTTTCGACGTTAAAGAAAACGTGAACGGAAAGTTTTTGAAGATTACCGAGTCTATTCCCCTGGGAGGAGAAAAGTACAAGAGAAATTTCATCACCGTATCCGAAGAATCCCTCGGGGAATTCATTACTCTGGCCAGGAAAGTAGTGGATGTGATTAAGGGTAACAGGAGACAGGAATAGTTCAGACAATCTTCGGAGCCCGGAAGCGAGGAGGTAAGATAATGGAGGAAGTCAAAATCGGGGTGATAGGTGGCAGTGGTATCTATGACATGGAAGGAATTACCGAGATACGTAAACAGAAGATAAGGACTCCCTTCGGTGACCCTTCCGATGCGATTGTCATTGGCAATCTGGGAGGAATTCCTGTTGCCTTTCTGCCGCGGCACGGCAGAGGACATTTCATAGCGCCTTCGGAGCTTAACTCCCGGGCGAACATCTATGCTTTGAAAAGTCTGGGAGTAGAACAGATAATTTCTGTTTCCGCCTGCGGCAGCCTGAAAGAGGAACTTAAACCCAGAGATATAGTAATTCCCGACCAGTTGTTTGACCGCACCCGCCAGAGACCCTATAGTTTTTTCGGCGAAGGAATCGTTGCCCACATCGCTTTCGCCAATCCCTACTGTCCGGAATTGAGCGGAATCCTCTACCAGGCGGCAAAAGACCTGGGGCTATCCGCGCACATGGGTGGAACTTACGTTTGCATAGAGGGGCCCCAGTTTTCCACAAAAGCAGAATCCAAAGTCTTCCGCTCTTCAGGGTTTTCCATAATCGGGATGACCAATATCCCGGAAGCAAAACTGGCGCGGGAAGCAGAAATCTGTTACGCTACTTTAGGATTGGTTACCGACTATGACGTGTGGAAAGAAGGCGAAGAAGTCACCGTGGAGAGAGTCGTGGGGAATCTTCTCGCCAATATCGAGAATGTGAAGAAGTTAATCAAGTCCGCCGTTCCCAGACTGAAACGCGAAAGGAAATGCGAATGCGCTTCCGCCCTCGCCTACGCCATTCAGACTCGCCAGTGGGCGATAAACAGAAAAACAGCCAGAAAACTCAACCTGCTAATAGGCAAATACCTAAAAAAGTAGGGGCGACACTCCGTGGTCGCCCAATTCTGCTTTAAAATTGCCTTAGCCATTATGAATCTGAAATTAAAACAGGGTGACATTTACTTATTGAAAGGTCCCTGCCTCATGAAAGTCAATGGAGGTAAATTTGCGGCAGTAGGCAAAACTCTGGAAAATCCGGAAGAGGTTAGAATCCCCCGGGGAAAGTCTGTTCCCGTAGAGGCCCTGGAAAATGGGGAAGTGGTGTTAGACTTCGGGGAGGGCGGAGAAAGAGAGCACCTGTCCCGGCGGACAATTCCCGAATCCTGGAACGGTTTAGTGGAGCAGTTGAGTAAAAAGAGAGCGAGGATAGTTTTGATTCTGGGACAGACAGATACGGGTAAAACTTTCTTTTGCAGTTATTTAGGCAATAGACTCCTCGCCAATGGATTGAAAACAGGCATTCTCGATTGCGACACGGGTCAGAGCGACATCGGTCCACCGGGAACAATCGGACTGGCAGTTTTAACCAGGCAGATAGTCTTTCCCGGCGAAGTGGAACCGACCGCCCTATATTTTACCGGCTCCAACTCTCCTGCTTTCCATTTTATGCCCTCGCTGGTAGGGCTCAAAAGATTGGTTGACCGGGGACTCACTCTCGCCGATATACTTATCATTGACACACCCGGTTGGGTGCATGGGGAGAAAGCCCGCGCTCTGCACCGCTCGGAAATAGAGATGCTCACCCCGGATGTAATAATCTTGCTTCAGAGAAGCGATGAATTGGAACATCTGGTAAAGAGTTACTCCCCGGAGAAAATCGTCCGCATACCAGTTACTAAAGGCCCTGCTCCAAGAAACCACGATGAGAGAAAAGGTCTGCGGGAGGCAATGTATAAGAAATATCTTAAACAGGCCGATTATGTAGAGATGAATCTCGAGGAAATCCAGACAGACCGCGCCTATTTCAAGACAGGTAAAGAGATTAGGTTAGAAGGCATCCCGTATCTCTGGGCAGAGAGACTTTCCGGCCTGGAAGGGCTACTCCTGGTAACAGAGAGGCCATTGTCAGAAGAAGAATCTATTATGGTAAAAAGAGAAGCAGGTGTCTACAATCTGAAGAATGTACTTGCCGGCAATGAAAAGAACATCCTGGTAGGACTCTTAGATTCCACGGGTGATGTTCTGGGCATAGGAATTATTGATAAAATAGATTACAAGACGAGAAGAATCAGAGTATTCACTCCCGTAAAAGAAAAGGAGAAGATTAAAACAATCCAATTCGGTTCCCTGAGACTGACACCGGAAGGAACCGAAGCAGGATTCGTTGAACCGGGATATTTTTAAGATGATTAAGGCAATTATTTTTGACATAGATAATACCCTGGTAGATTTTATGAAAATAAAGCGCGTAGCAGTAGAGGCGGCGGTGGATGCAATGATTGACGCTGGGTTGAAGATGCCCAAAGAGGAGATGGTAGAGAAAATTCACAAAGCGTACGGAGAAGAAGGGATTGAAGACCAGCGCATATTTGACAAAGTTCTGGAGCGTGAGTTTGGCCACATAGATTACAGAATTCTCGCCTCCGGCATCATCGGCTATCGCAAAGCAAAAGAAGGGACGATGAACCTCTATCCTCACGTCCACCTCACCCTGACCACTTTAGCGAAAATGGGAATAAAGATGATAATCGTCACCGACGCTCCCCGTCTTCCCGTATGGATGAGGATTTGCGCCCTGGAGTTACAGCACTACTTTGAACACGTGCTTTCCTACGAGGATACCGGAGAGAAGAAGCCATCTCCCAAACCCTTCCGCATGGCCCTGGACATCCTGAAAGTCAAGCCGGAAGAAACGTTAATGGTAGGAGACTGGGCAGAGCGCGACGTAGTAGGAGCCAAACAGGTAGGAATCAAGACCGCCTTTGCCCGCTACGGCGACAGGTTTGGCACCAGGGATTCGGGAGCCGATTACGACCTCAACGACATCCTTGAGCTTGTAGACATCGTAAAGAAAGAAAACAAAAAATAGTTTCAACAATAATAAGGAGAATTACCAATTATGAAAATCAAAAGATGCATATTAATTTTCACTTTAATATTCTCTTTCTCTTTTCAGATTATTTTCGCCCTTCCCGCAAAAGATGTCAAACCGATTCCCAACAGGTTATACTACCCCGCAGTCCACGAACTATTGACGCAAGCAGAAAAATCTATTCACATTGTAATGTTTGAAATGTTCTATTACCCAAAATATCCGGAAAGCCTGGAAAACCAGTTAGTTCAGGATTTAATAGACGCTCACAAAAGAGGAGTAAACGTAGAAGTAATCCTGGAACAGGGCACCTGGAGAAGAACCACCCGAAGAAACAAAAGAGAAGGAGGGTTTATGCTCTCCCAGGCCGGTGTTAAGGTATATTTTGACTCCCGCTCTCAGACTACCCACAACAAACTAATAATAGTAGACGAAAGATATACCATAATCGGTAGCGCCAATTGGAGTTATTATGCATTAGAAAAGAATAACGAAGCTTCCGTCCTCATAGATTCCACACCACTTGCTAAATCTTTCCTGGAAGAGTTCAACAGAATCAAATCCGAATGTCCCGCAATCGACAAAGAATAATCAAGATCTTCGACAGGTAACAATTCATACAGGTTATGCTTTCTTGTTATCGCTATTTGTGAAATCCAAAAGAGAGTTTTAGAAAGGAGTGAAATTATGGCTTGTAAATTTATGAGAATATGGAAAGGTCTGGTTGCTGCGGTGCTGGTGGTGTTTCTCTTTTCCTTAGTAGCGGTGGCAGCAGAAAAAAGGAAGGTGAACTCCGAGACCATCAGCGTTACAAGAGTTAAAGTGGAGCCGGTTGAGAATAAGGAAGGAGTAGTGGGAATTGCCAAGGTGATGCTCAATGAATGTATTGTGGTACGAGAAATAAAAGTGATGAAAGTCGGTGATAAGACAGTATTGAAGTTTCCTGAATATATAAGCAAGAAGGGGACAATTTATCCTCAGATAAAATTCCTCAGGGGGGAAGCAAGAAATAATATAATAAGAGCAATCAAGACGAAAGAGCCTTCCAGAAATAAGGTCAAACAGATCTCTTTCAAGGTTACGGATTGGTACAGGTTAAGGGGAGCGGGGATGAGAAAAGTTAATGTGGAAGTTACCTTCAATAATGCAGTGGCTGTCTCCTGTGGAATAATGGAAGGTAAGGGGGGGCCCTGGATTGCCTGGCCGGCGAGGCCGCCCGAAAAGGATAGACGTCAGTGGATAAAACAGATTTATATCTACGATAAAAGAATTAAAAAGGCTGTAGAAAAATTATTATTGACCAGATACGAAGCAATGTTGCAGGAAGAAGAGTGGTAATTCAAAAAAATCGCATATAAATAAGGAGTCCGTTTATTAGAATCCTATGAGAAAAGGTATTATCTTAAAATCGGTGGGGATTCTTTTTTTATCTCTTGGTCTTGCCTTTGGAGCGTCGCCAGGTGATGTTGTAATTAATGAAATCGCCTGGATGGGCACTACTTGTTCATATTATGATGAATGGATAGAATTATATAACAACTCCAGCCTTTCTATTGACTTGACTGGTTGGAGTCTAAAAGCAGCCGATGGAACACCCGATATTTCTTTGGTTGGAATTATTCCGGCCAAAGGTTACTTTCTCTTGGAAAGAACAGATGATCAAACAATAAAAGATTTGAAGGCTGACCAAATCTATACAGGTGCTTTAGAAAACACGAGTGAAGACTTCCAACTCAGGGATGCTTTGGGTAATTTGATTGATTCGGTACCTTGTGAAACAAACGGAGGTTGGTTCGCAGGAGAAAAGGATGGTGCTTATACAATGGAAAGAACAGATACCGGTTCCGCTGGCAGTACAAAGAATAACTGGCATACTAATGATGGTATTACGAGAAACGGTACTGATGCTGAGGGCAATTCGATTAATGGCACTCCTAAGGATGAAAACAGCAAAGAGTTTTGGAGTCAACCAGAAGAAGAACCTACCACAAAGACAATCGAAGTCACTGATTCTCCCTTTTTCCCTTATAGGGACATAAGCGGCAGGTCGACTGAGGGAAGAATAAAATATAACGTGCCGGATGGTTCCAGAATAACGTTGAGAATTTTTGATGTCAGGGGATGGTTGGTTAGAGTGCTCATCGACCAGGAGGTGGATCTCGACGGGGAAGGCTCTATAACCTGGGATGGCAGGGATGATTCCGGAGACACGATCTTGCCAATTGGAATCTATATCTGTCACATTGAGGCACTGAACGAAAATACAGGGAAGGTAACCAAAGGAATAGACACAATAGTAATAGGAAGGAAACTGAAATAGAAATCAAAGGATAGTTTGTTCATCGCTTGAGGAATTTCTCGACGCCAAAAGCTTTTTCCAAACTATCCTTTAATGGGTAATAGATAGGGAAATGATAAGAAAAGTCTTTTTGTTGATTTTTACTTTTTCAGTTTTCTACTGTTCCGCCGTTCTACCCGGTTATGCGGCTTTTGAGGAGAAGGGAGCGGGAGCTCGTCCCACGGGGATGGCCGGAGCGTTTACGGGTGTGGCTGATGACGTCAATGCTATTTATTGGAACCCCGCTGGACTGGGAGTAGTGGAAGAATTCGAAGCTATGGGTATGACTACCCGGCTTTTCGGACTGAAAGATTTGACGTATTATCTGTTTGGGGGAGTGGTTCCCACTAAGAAAATAGGAACTTTTGGATTATCCTATTCGCAGTTTGGTTGTTCAGAATATCGGGAAAGCCAGACTATTTTTTCTTCTGGGCAGAGTTTGGGAAGTGAAGTATGTTTAGGTTTAAATGTGAAAATTATGAGTATAAAGATCAAGGGAGCCAGCACAAACTCAGGATATGGCAGGGCTTCGGTTTTAGGTCTGGACGTAGCAGCTCTTGCCGATATTAGTTCCAGGTTCAGATTGGGAGTTATGGCGACGAATCTGAATGGCCCCCGACTCGGTAATTCCTCGGAGAACCTGGCCCAGAAGATTATGGTGGGCACATCTTTTCGGATTATTTCCCGATGCATTACTTCTCTCGATTTACATCTACCATTGAGTTGGACAATGGTTGACCCTGAACTAAGAGGTGGATTTGAGTTCATCGTGAGTAAAAATGTCGCTTTGCGCGGCGGAGTGCAGAATGAGCCCGCAAGATTTACTGGAGGCTTTGGCCTTTGCTGGGAAGTATTCAAATTCGATTATGCGTTTTTGAGCCACCCTTTCCTGAATAATCAACACCAGTTCTCTTTATCTCTCCATTTGGGTGGCAGGAGTAAGCAAAATTGACCGGCACTGTATGGGGCAAGAAAGAAGCAAAGCTTACGCTTTGCCGCTACAATGTAGGGGCGGCACACCGTGGCCGCCCGATGGAAGGGACGGCACGGAGTCCGTCCCCTACAACCACAGCTACAAAATATTAACCGAGCGCTAGCTATGGTAAGAATGGTTGCTATTCTCTTGTTTTTGGCTCTAATTTCGATTGCCAATCGGGGGCCATCGGCAGAGGCTCAAGTTGTATTTGAAGAGGACGAGGCGGAGACAATATCTCCGGGGGCAGT
The DNA here is from genome assembly GCA_964345635.1 of uncultured Clostridia bacterium. Taxonomy (GTDB): domain Bacteria; phylum UBA6262; class WVXT01; order WVXT01; family WVXT01; genus WVXT01. Next base: position 6,947 of record CAYFRM010000087.1, on the reverse strand, counting down.
GGATAAGGAAGAACTTGCCGAATTGAAAGAACATCCACTCGAGCTAAATACTGTCTCTTTTAACGAATTGTTGAAGCTTCCTCTAATTGATTCGCGCCTGGCACGGGCAATCATTCTCTATCGCCAACAGAGGGAATTTACCGAAAAGGAAGAACTTAAGGATGTGCCAGGGATGAGCGTTGAGATATTTGAGGAAATAGCTCCTTATATTGAGGTTGCCCCGACGGTAGTGCCCGTAATCCTGCAAGGCGATTTCCGATGGAGGATGAAGATGGGCAAACCGGATAGCGACGCTTATCTTAATGCCGACCCCGAGTTTCAGAATCCGGCATATCTTTATAATCGCACGAGGTTAAAATACGGAAATCGTTATGAAGCCGGGTGGGTTCTTCGTCACGCGGGCGCTCAGTCAGATAGTGGTTCGGAACCTGCGATCAATTTTCATAATCTCTGGAAATACTATTTGACTAAATACTGGCTGGTAATGCGAAATATTTATTCCTTTGATAAGATAGTCGTTGGCAATTATATGCTTCAGTATAACCAAGGATTAATCTTCTATTATCCTCTGGCAACAGAGTTAGTGAGACCGATAAAGATTAAAGCTAAAGGCGTTACTGAAGACAGAGGAACGACGCCCAATACCTATTTTAGAGGATTAGTGGTAAAGAAAAGAATAGAACGATTCGACCTGGATTTTTTCTATTCAAATAAGAAGCTCGACGCAACTTTGAACCCGGATGGCACTGTAAAAGAGAGCCTGATCGCTATCAGAGAAAATATGGGTTATATCACCAGTAAGAGAGAACTGGAGAAAAATGACAGTTTGACGGAGGAGCTGATTGGCGGCAGGGTAGCTTACAATTTTTTAGAAGATTCACAAATCGGTTTTACTGGTTACCAGAGTAAATATAGTCCTACGATCAATCCGCCGGAAGAGAAAGGATACTATATATTTCGGGGACAAAGAAACAGGGTTTTCGGATTCGATTTTAATACGTGGTACAGAAAATTGAATCTTTGCGCCGAATATGCCAGGTGCATAGGTTACGGTGAGGCGTGGCTGATTCAGCCCATGCTCAAATTGAACGTATTTACTTTATGGATGACCGTTTATAAATATGATCCGGATTACTATAACGAACATAGTAGTGCCACCACTATAGTGGGACGTAGAGATGAAGACTGGAATGAGAACGGAGTATTCCTGGGGGGAAAGTACGAGGATAAAAAGAGGGAAGTGCAAGTCTATTTTAGACCGGTTCGCCATCCCTGGAAAGAGGATAATTTGATGCCCACGAGGGATAAGGAGATCTGGTTCAATATTAAACAGAGATTATCGAGGAAGCTGGAACTATACTTCAGACAGTGGGACCACTGGTATGATAAAAAGATAGAAAATAGAGATTTGTACCAGAGCTGGAAGAAGACACGAGTGCAGGTCACCTGGAAACCGGATAGTAAAATGAGACTTCGGGTGCGGTGGGATGGGAGAAAGAATAGCATTTATGAGCTTAAGCAAGTGGATAAGGGACACCTGATTTTTGGAGACCTGAGGTATAGTGCAACTCGTAAGTTAAAACTTGAAGGGAGGTTAATTTTTTTCGCAGCTGATCCAGGGGTAGCTATGAGCGAAATTGAATTCTTGTGGCCTATGAGCTTGACTCCTTTTCATTGGTGGACTTATGGCAAAGGTGTAAGGTACTACTTAATGCTAACACAGGAAATTACCAAAAACACCACGCTATGGATAAAGTATGAAAATACGCGCTACTTGAATGATGATGGAATAAGCAGGCCGGAAAATAAAGAAGAGTTGGATAAGATTATCAGAAGCAGGAGACATGTTTTCAGGATACAGTGGGATGTGAAGTGGTGAGATAGTCAGAAATCAGGCAGGTTGGGAAGGGAATATGAGAAAAAAGAAAATTGTTCTTGTATTGGTCGCTATTCTATGTTTTCTGGCTTCGAGAGTTGACGCGCTTACTTATCTGGGAGTTTCACAGTTAGGAGACCCTGTTTCCGGAATCGGTGCTCGCTCCCTGGGGATGGGAGGAACATCGATTGCAAGTGGAACAGATTCTTCTTCTTTTTTTGTGAATCCCTCCTGTCTCGGGATTCTGGACAAGAAGGAATTTTCATTGGCAATGGGAATAGCGCCGGTGGTAGAAAAAGTGGCAACCGAAGATGAATTGACCTATTTTAATTCCCAATGCTATTTTCAGCTTAATAGCGCTGTAGTTGCCTTTCCGGTGGGAAGAAAATTGAATCTGGCTGCAGGGCTTGCTCCCTTATACGACAACAACTACCAACATGAGAGGTCTATCTTTGATGTGGACTCGCCGGGCGAGAAGATTGGCTCTGCCAATATCAATGGAAAAGGAACCCTCTATGCCTATAGTCTGGGGGGAGCATGGAAACCCGCGCCATATTTATGTATAGGTGGAACAATTAACTTTCTGGACGGAGAGAGTAGTCTTAAGAGTAGTTCCAATATTTATGCTTCTCCCCCCACTGCCGTTACCGAGCTCAAATCAAAGATTTCTGGTTTCAACTTCACGCTGGGAGCGATGCTTTATTTCACTGATGAGTTTAGAGCTGGATTTGTCGTCAATACAAAGGGAGGAGCCAACGAGATATGGGAAGCAGATTATCCTGCACTGACGGAAGAAGGCAAAACAGAGTTGAAATTTCCTTCCTCTTATGGTCTTGGCGTGGCTTATACTTTCATTGATGAAAACTCTTCCACAATAGCGGCAGAGATTATCTTTAGTGAATGGTCGGGATTTAATTCGGGAACCAATTACCGGGATACCTTTGAGTTTCGTGTTGGTGCAGAGCACTCACTTAAGAGTGCACTTAGTTTGAGATATGGCTTCTATTTTCAACCTTTTTATGGCAGCAAAGAATTTCAGATGGTCTCCTTTACGGGAGGACTGGGATATGAATTTAACGATATAGTGTCTTTCGATTTTGCCGGGGAGTATGGCAAAAGAAACTACTATGGAGACACTGCCTTTTTTGAGGAGCGTCAGAGAATAGATGAGACGGTAATGAGGATACTGGTAGCGATAAGAGTGCACCATTAGGAAGCCATGCGTTTTAACACAAACAAGGGCCCTATGGATTCAAAAAGAATACTTGACTTTTGATAGGGCGTGTGCTAAATTTGAAATTAATTAAGTCCATTTTGAAAGGGGGTTATTATGAAATTTGTAACTTTTGAAGAAGGGGGAAGGTCAAGAGTGGGCGTAATCGTGGATAGTAATGTGATAGACCTGAATGGAGCGTGCATCAGCTATTTATCCAAGGTTAAAAAGGTTACCAATCCCGAGGAGACTGCCTGCCGCACTGTCCCTGTTTCCATGGTAGAATTTATTGCAGCGGGAGAGCCTGCGCTGAAAGCGGCCAGAGAGATAATTAGTTACGCTGAAGATCAAAAATTCAACGTGCCGGGAGCTGTTTTTCCTCTGGAGAAAGTGAAATTGAAAGCTCCCATACCCAGACCACCCAAGATAGTCTGTATTGGCATAAATTATGAAGATTATCGCAAGCAGTTAGGTTATCCGAAGCCCGAGGTCCCTGTCTTTTTTATCAGAGCTCAGTCCACGGTGACAGGGCCAGATGAGCCGATCGTAATACCCAAGGGCGGAAAATGGCCGGGGACGTCTTCTAAATGTCTTTTCCAGGAATGGGAGTTCACGGTGGTAATCGGGAAGAAGGGCAAACATATTCCCAAAGAGAAAGCTTATGATTATATTTTTGGCTATACGATGATTGTAGATGTGACGGCGCACGATATAGAGATGATTCAACCAGGACACGTAATGTACCAACAGCGATGCAAGGCATTCGATTCTTTTTGCCCTATCGGTCCCTGGATTGTGACCAAGGACGAAGTTCCTGATCCACACAATGTAAAAATGATTAGAAAGAGAAATGGTAAAGTTGAATGTGAATCGAGCACAAAGAATCTAATTTTCAAGATACCGGAAATCCTCGAATTTTTAAGCGATATTATGACTTTGGAGCCGGGAGACATATTTTCCACAGCTAGTCCTCCCGCGGGTCCTGAAGAAGGGCTTCAGCCGGGCGACGTGATTGAGTCTATTGCTGAAGGGATAGTCAATTTGAGAAACCCTGTTATAATGGAAAAATAATTACGCAAAAGAAACCTGCTAATAGTAAGTCTCACCGCATTTCTCCTATCTCAGAGATTCGTATCTACTGAATCGGCCTCACACAAGGACAATGAATGAGGAGATTTGGTTTAACGCCACTCATTTTGTCTGTCACTGGATATATTCTGGGAATTCTCCTGGGCAATTTCTTCGCAGAAGCTGAATATTTCTGGTTTCTAGTAATCTTTCTATTTTTCTTCGGCCTGGCTTCGCTTTTCTATTTTATTCTTCAAAGAAAGCGTGGAACTATTGCTTTAGTCTTTTCTATTTTAGCCTTTATTTCGTTGGGAATTACCCGCCATCTAACAGCTCGCCTTTTGCCTCCTGATGAGATAAGCCACTACATTTCTTTTCCAAGTCCCAAGAGAACTCATCTTACTGGCGTTGTAGTTTCAATTCCCAAGAGGTCATCGGAAAAGATCGATTTTGTTTTAGTTTGCGAGAGATTGACCGCTGGCAAAAGTGAAACAATAGTAACAGGAAAGACGCAGGTCTTTCTATATGCTTCTGAACCTATCCCGATAAATTATGGAGACAGGCTGAACATATGTGGCAGACTTTCTTCTCCTCCCGCTTCGACTAACCCGGGAGTATTTGACTACAAGAAATACCTGAGCTATCGGAGTATCTATTCGGTTTTTTCCGTTTACCGCAGTGAAGATATTAAAATATTAAAGGAAGGAAATATAAGTATTTTCCGTTCAGTCATTTCAAAAATTCGAAAAAAAATAGATTCTGTTATCAAAAGCACCCTTCCTCAATTGGAATCATCAATTCTTGCGGGAGTGATGCTGGGAGAGAGAGGTGGTTTACCCAGGGAAATTCAAAAGATGTTTGCTGAGGCCGGTGTACTCCACACTCTGGCTGTAAGCGGGCTGCACGTTGGGTTAGTCCTTTTCATATTTTATTCCTTCTTTCGGATTATGGGAATTCCCAAAAGGATAACCTATTTTTTAACAATAATGGTAGTCATCATATATGCTCAGGTAGCTGGCGGTCGCCCCTCGGCGATAAGGGCGTCTATTATGGCCACCTGCGGGCTGGTTGCGGTTCTTCTGGAACGCGATAAACACTTATACAACAGCCTGGCTCTCGCTGCTCTGATTATTCTGCTGGTGAATCCCTTTACTCTATTTGATGTGGGTTTTCGACTCTCGTTCGTGGCGACATTAGGAATCCTCTATCTTACTCCCCTTTTCCTCGATTATTTTCGTTTGGGTAAACCACGCAAGCTAATTACCTACATTTTGACTTCGCTGGCAGTCTCTGGCGGAGCATTGGTCGGCGTGTATCCCATAATTGCCTTTTATTTCAATAAAATTTCGTTAATTGCTCTGATTTCTAACATTCTGGTTGTTCCTCAGGTAGCTGTAATCATAGCCCTGGGTTTTGCTTCATCGATATTGGGTTTTTTCTCTTTAGGCCTCGCGCTGCTCATTAACACGATAAACAGGATATTCATAATTATTCTATTCAGATGTATTGGGTTCTTTGCTTCGTTACCATTCTCTTTTAAATACGTAGTGAGTCCCTCTCTCATATTTTTGTTGACTTACTACCTTTTTTTCATATTTTTGCCCAGAATGAAAACTTCCCGCTTTGCTCGCAGGATTATCCTATTTTTTCCTCTTATTTTTCTGTTTTCAATAACGGGAAAAAAGTTATTCCCTGCCAATAATCTATTGGTTACTTTTCTCGATGTGGGACAGGGAGATGCGATCCATCTGAGATTTCCTGACAGGAGAGACATATTAATAGACGGGGGCGGCACGACAGGAAAATTCAATATAGGAGAGAAAGTAATAATTCCTTACTTATTAAGAAACGGTATTTCCGAGTTAGACGCTATCTTTTTGACGCACCCCCATTATAACCACATAGGAAGTTTGATTCCCGTTATGAAAAAGTTCAAAGTAAAAAGAGTCTACTATAACGGTCAAAATTACGATGACGACCTTACTTATGAGTTCCTTCAGGTTATCGGGGATAAGAAGATTCCCTTGAAGCATATGACTTGTGGTGAAAAGGTGGAATACGATGGTGTAAGACTTTGCATTCTGAATCCCAAAGCTATGAGAGAAAGTATTGACAGTAATTCTTTGGCCATAAAATTGAGCTACGGAGATTTTGGAATTCTATTCACGGGAGATATTGATTATCATATCCAGGAAGAGTTGAGCAGAAAAGAGATAGAAAGCGACGTTCTGCAGATACCTAATCACGGGAAAGGGCCGGTATCTCCAAAATTCTTATATAAAGTGACACCTAAATATGGTATAATATCAGGCAAGTTTCAGGTCAAAGAATTGGCAGAAAAGTATGGTAATATAAGGTTTTTCTCTACTTCTGAGAATGGGGCCATAGTTATAAAAACTGATGGGAAGTCGTGGGAGATAAAACCAATGAGGGGGGAAAATTGAAAGAGTTATTAGTGATAAAGATTGGCGGAAAGCTTCTAAAGGAACCGCTGGTGGATAGTCACCTTAAGAATGTTATATCCCTGGCAAAGAGAGGGAAAAATCCCGTTATTGTTCATGGCGGGGGCCTGGAAATTACGGAAAAGTTGGGCGTTTTAGGCAAGAAGCCGAGGTTCGTTGAAGGGCAGAGATACACGGACGGACAAAGCCTGGAAATTGTGGAGATGGTTCTGGCAGGGATAAATAGGAGGATTGTGGGGAGAATTAATCTTCTGGGAGGGAAGGCGGTAGGCATTTCCGGGAAGGATGGTTTTTTAGTGGAAGCGAAGAAGCTGAAAGGGAAACATGA
>CAYFRM010000086.1:0-56124 GCA_964345635.1 uncultured Clostridia bacterium | reverse complement strand
GAAGAATTTGCAGAAAAACTGGGAGTGGGAATAGGTGAGGTGGCTACTCTAATCGGTTCCACCATGAACGGCGCTATGGCTATGTATAATTTCAAAGTTTCCGGCACTTTGCGTTTTGGCATAACAGTAATGGATAGAGGGGCCATTATCGCTGACATTAAAGATGTTCAGTCTGCTCTGGATATGGAAGATGGGGCAAGTGAGATTGTGGGTTATTCCGGAAATATGCTTTACGATGATGATACTATGCTGGCATTGACTCACAGATTCAATGATAATTTTTCCCGAGATGACGATGAATTCTCTCCTCTAATGCTCGGTTTGAGCCAGCAGAGGGGGCTCAGAGAATATCTTGATCTGGTTGATGTTTTCGGAGGGATAATAGTTCTCATTTTCGTAGTGGTGATGTCCATCGTTCTCTGGAATTCCGGATTGATAAATGGTCTTCGCCGTTATGGTGAAATAGGTGTTCGCCTGGCTATGGGAGAACCAAAAGGGAGTCTCTACCGCTGGATGATTTACGAATCGATCATCATCGGTTTTGTCGGCTCTATCCTGGGAACAGTGCTCGGTTTAGGCATCTCCTATTACCTGCAGTATACGGGAATCGATTTTGGAGCTATCATGCAAAAATCTACTATGCTTATATCTAATGTTATGCGGGCGCGGGTAACGGGATGGAGTTATGTTATTGGATTCGTTCCCGGTCTCGTTGCCTCGGTGGTGGGCACGATGTTTGCGGGAATCGGAATTTACAGGAGGCAGACTGCACAGTTATTTAAGGAGTTGGAAGTATGAAAAAATTGATTCTTATTATTTTGCTAATAAATTGTACTCTCCTTTACGGACAGGAGCCATCGGGAAAAGCTATTCTGGAAAAAGTGGACGATAATTATACCGCGGAAAACCGCAGGGCTACCTCCACGATGGTAATAAAAGGCCGGCGGGCAACCCGCACGTTGCAGGCAGAATCCTGGATACAGGGCGTGGACAGAGCTTTTACCGAGTACCTTTCGCCCGCCCGCGAGAAAGGCACAAAAATGCTCAAGATTGGGGACGAATTATGGATTTACTCACCTTCCACAGACCGCACGATTAAGATTGCCGGCCATATGTTAAAGCGGTCTGTGATGGGTTCTGACTTATCATACGAGGATTATATGGAAGATCCAAGACTGAGTAATATATACGATGCAGAACTGACAGGAGAAGAAAAAATAGATAAGCGTAGTTGCCATGTTTTGGAATTAACAGCCCGGAAGGAAGGCATAGCTTACCACCGGCGAAAAATGTGGGTGGATAAGGAGCGGTATCTTCCCCTTAAAGAAGAGCTTTTTGCCAGGAGCGGCAAACTTTTGAAGAGATTTGTTATTAATGAAGTGTTTAAGGTGGGCAAGCGGTGGTATCCCAAAAGAATGGTTTTTAAAGATGTATTGAAGAAAGGAGAAGGAACGGAATTCATCATCGATTCTATTGAATTTGATGCGGAGATACCCGAATACATTTTCTCCAAAGCCTCCCTGCGCAAGTGATACGTGCCTCCCGCGCGAAATAGGAAAAAAAGAACTTGATTTTTGTCTTTCTGTCGTGTAATATTTAGGCACGCTCTGAAAAAGAAAAGGAGTTATTTGATAGGTTATGGAAGAAAAATTAGAAAGAAAACTTGGCCTGCTCGATGTTTTCTCTATTGCTTCCGGAGCAATGATTAGTTCGGGATTATTTATTTTGCCCGCTCTGGCATTTGCAAAGACCGGACCTGCTGTAGTCTTCTCTTATATTTTAGCTGGCATTCTTGTCTTGCCGGCCATGCTTGCCAAGGCGGAACTGATTACCGCTATGCCCCGGGCAGGAGGAGTCTATTTTTTTATTGAGAGAAGTATGGGAGCCCCGATAGGTACTGTCGGGGGACTTGCCAGCTGGTTTTCCTTGAGTTTCAAAAGCGCCTTTGCCCTTGTGGGAATAGGGATATTTGCCACGCTGGTTTACCCCGCAGTCACAGTGACACAAATAAAACTTATCGCTGTAGGATGTTGCCTCTTCTTTATGTTTATTAATATCATCGGCGTTAAAGAAACGGGCAGGGTCCAGATAGCCCTGGTCCTTTCTCTTATCGGCATACTCCTCTTATATATCTTTCGTGGTCTTCTATTTATCCACCCGCAGAGATATGCTCCCTTTATACCTTTTGGCTGGGCTTCGGTTTTCGCTACTGCCGGCCTTGTTTTTGTCTCCTTTGGAGGTTTAACAAAGATATGTAGCGTTGCCGAAGAGGTAAAAAATCCCGGGCGGAATATCCCTTTAGGAATGTTTCTGGCTTTCACTATTGTGATGATACTTTATGCTCTGGTGGTATTCATAACCATAGGACTACTCACCCCTTCGGAGCTTTCCCATTCTCTTACTCCCATTTCCCTTGGCGCCAGCACTTCCATGGGAAATTTAGGGAGCGTGGTACTGGCCTTTGCTGCCTTTTTGGCTTTCATCTCCACGGCCAATGCGGGTATCTTAACCGCCTCTCGGAATTCCATGGCCATGAGCAGGGATTACCTCTTACCCGGATTTTTTCAGAGAATGAGTGCCCGCTTTAGAACTCCTCATTTATCCATAATCTTTACGACTGCTTTTATGATTACGGTTATCTTATTCTTAAGCCTGGAGGATTTGGTCAAGACAGCATCTACACTGAAAATTCTATTGTTTATGTTCGTAAATCTATCCCTTATTGTCATGCGGGAAAGCAAGATACAGAGTTATCGGCCAAAATTTCGTTCTCCCCTCTACCCCTGGATTCAGATACTGGGAATTGTGGGATATGGATTTCTTATTTTTGAAATGGGCAGGGTTCCTCTTTCCATAACCGGGATTTTTGTGGCTTGTGGGTTGGTCTGGTATTTAGTTTACGCCAGAAAAAGAGTAGACCGCCAGGCAGCCCTGGTGCATGTCCTGGAACGAGTTACTGCCAGAGAGTTAGTCGACGCTACCTTGCCGGAGGAATTAAAAGAGATCATTGTCGAGCGGGATAAGATTGTGGAAGATAGATTCGATCGCCTCATAACGAGATGTGAAATTCTGGACTACGATCCGGAAACTACAGGAAAATTTATGGCTGAAGACATGTTTAAAATAGTGGCCGATGTTCTATCTCCACGGTTGGATATAGACGAAAAGACCTTGTTTAATCTTTTTGTGAAAAGAGAAAAGCAGTCGAGCACCGTGGTTGCTCCCGGGCTGGCAATACCACACGTCGTGGTCAAAGGAGAGGGCAAGTTTGAGATATTAATAGTGCGCTCAAGGAAAGGAATCGTTTTTCCTGACTCGCCGGAACCGGTGCACACTATGTTCGTTCTGGTGGGTTCTTCCGATGAACGGAATTTCCACCTGCGCGCCCTGGCAGCTATTGCCCAGATTGCCCAGGATAAGGATTTTGATAGGAACTGGTTAAAGGCAAGGAATATAGAAGAATTGAGACATATTATTTTATTGGCGGAAAGAAAACGCGTGGGCATACTATGAACGGCGCGAAAAATAGGTGAATCCCCCCAGGGAATATTTCATCTAAATAAGTGAGGGATTGATGCCAGTTTCCGATGAGATTTTAGTTAAAAAATCCCAAAAAGGCGATTATCCGTCTTTCGAAGAGCTTGTCAAAAGATATGAGAGGAAGATTTATAATCTTGCTTATCGCATAATGGGCAATAAGGAAGATGCCAGCGACGTTCTTCAGGAGACGTTTTTGCAGGCGTTTAAGAAACTTTCCGGTTTTAAAGGGAAGGCCAAATTTTCTACCTGGCTTTATCGCATCGCGGTTAATATATGTTTAATGAAAAAACGCAAAGGAAAAAGAATGGAGACTGTTTCTTTAGATATACCTATTTTTACTAAGAAAGAAGATGAAATAAAAAGAGAACTTCGCGACGATTGGTCGGATAGTCCTCTGGCAACGTTGGAAAACGAAGAGGTTAAAGAAACTCTGTCACAGGCAATAGACTCACTTCCCGAAGAATATAGAACGGTTTTTCTCTTGCGAGGACTTAATGGCCTGTCCAATGAAGAGGTAGCCAATGTCATGAAAATTTCTCTCCCCGCGGTGAAATCACGCCTGCACCGGGCGCGGCTGTTTTTAAGAGATAAACTTTCTCAATATTTCCAGGGATACGGGGGCAGGGGATGATAGATTTCAAGAAGCTTTGCGAACTTCTAACCGATTATTTTGACGAAGAATTAGAATCCGATATCTGTTCTGAGATTGACGAACTGGTAAGTGAAGATTTCGGCTGCAGGGTTCTATTCAATACCTTTAATAAGACTCTCCAGTTATGCAAAGAAATGGAAGAGGAACAAATCGAAGTTCCCGAAGAAATCCATATAGAGTTGTATGAATTTTTGAAACTGGAAATGGAAAAAGAGGAAGAAATATAACCCGCCTTAATAGTAGACCCGTTTTCTCCGCATTTAGCTCGCCACAGAGTAGAATCCTTTTTTAGAAATTTGCATCTAAATAAGTGAAGGCAGAAAATAATTAGTGACAGATTCACAATAGGAGGTGGTAACAATGGCAAACTTAATACCCTGGGAACCTTTTAGAGAACTGGCAGATATCGGGACTATTTTTGACCGATTCTTTGGGAGGATGGCGCGGCGAGGACCGGCTCTGGGCCTTCTGGGAGAAAAATTTTGGTCTCCGGCGTTAGATGTCTATGACCAGAATGACCGCATTGTGGTTAAGGCCGAACTTCCCGGAATAGACAAGAAAAATGTCAAGGTTAGTGTCGATGGTGACGTTTTGAGCATCAGAGGAGAGACCAAGAAGGCGCAGGAAGTAAAGGAAAAAGATTACTACTATAGCGAAAGAGCCTACGGAAGTTTCTATAGAACTCTTCCCTTACCTGTAGCAGTCGAAAAAGAAAAGGTCAAGGCTTCTTACAAGGACGGCATTCTAACGATTGAACTACCCAAGACGAAAGAAGCCAAAGCAAAGGAAACCGATATCCAGATAGAGTGACAGAAGAAAGTTTATTTCTTTAAAAGGGTTTACGTATTAAAGGTTGGCCTTCGTTCAAGCAAGGCCAACCTTTTTTGTTATATCGCCCTTTGTTTTTTGTGAAACTTAAGAGTTGAGCGGGATGGGCAAGGGGTTGACCCATTCCCGCTTGTGTATCCTGCGGGTAGCTTATCGATACCAATCACCGCATCCGTGCCGGTAACCGTATCGCTCTCGGCCATATGAATGTGGATGATGACCGCCATACCGGGAGATATCCCTATACCATCTGCCATTCTCCCGGATATCCTTGGCTATCTCAGGATCGTCTGAGGTTATTGTAATCTGTATGCCTTTGTCGATGTTTTTAACATCGGTTTTGACGTCCTGGTCACCATAATAGCGGGGGGTATGTGCATTTAAGATGACTGTGGTGGTTAAACCAATAGCCACAGCCAGTGCCAAACCGATAAGTAGTATCTTTCTCATCGCTATTGCCCTCCTTTCAAAATGTAAAGACGATGTAGCGCACAAAAAGTTACGCAAAATCCTTGAAACTATCTTCGGCCACAATGAGGTCCCCATTTACCTGGCGATACTCCCCTGATTCTCATTCTGCCCATCCATTGCGTACGGTTTCCACACAGTCGAATAGCATTTTCTAATTCTTCTTTTTGCTGGGGTGATGTGACCTTAGGCTTGAGGTTTTCCAGGACGTCCTTTTGATAGGCATTTAAGTATTGTAATCTTGAAAAATAGACAGGTCCTTCCGGGTCAGGCAATCGGGAGATATCCTCTAAAGCCAAAGTGGCCTCATCAAGCATTGCCTTAAGAAGTTCAGTGTTAAGGTCTCTCCTCTTGTCAAGATGTCTTACTAAATCCTGCATCCTCTTCTCAGAATATATGAGGCGTAGTTCTACTTTGCCCCTGGAGTCGGCAGTTAAGAAGAACTTTACCTTCTCAGTCATAAATTTTATAGGGTAGAGAAGATCTCCCGGGAGGCTATTGGCAGAGAGGGTTACTGTCCCCCAGGAAACAAGAATAATTACCAGTGCAAAAACCAATGCCTTTACCCAGGAAAGGGATGGGAAATAAAGTAGCCCTGGTATTCTTGCTTTCGGGCGCTTTTGCCTCTGTAATTCAAGTGCTTCGCCGAGCCGAACAAGGCAATATGCCAGGCCTTTGTCGGAAGGCTCGGGCAGAGGAACATCCTTTATCTTTTTTGCGGTCGCCAGTAACTCCTTAAGCTCATCCGCATAATCAGGATATTGCCCTAAAATTTCTTTCAGGGGTATGCCTTCATTTATCTTCCGGAAACAGATATCCAGTATTTCTTCAATCGGTTTTTTCATCTTTATTAAGTTTCACCTTCTTTCTTCAAGATATCTCTCAGGGCTGAGAGGGCGCGAAACTGGAGGGCCTTGACCGCCCCGGTCGATTTATTCATAATTCTAGCGATATCCTTATTGGAATACTCCTCCAGGAACTTCAACGTAATTACTTCTTTTTGCTCATCAGTAAGCAGGTTAAGCAGCTTCTTTATATCTTCCTTATCTAAAGTATCTTTCTCGTATTTGTACGCGGCAGGTAATGGTTCAATAGCCATCTGATCCAAGGATATTTCTTTTGCTTTCCCTCTTTTTCTATAATAATCTATGATCAGATTCTTTGCTATGCGAAAAAGCCAGGCTAAAAAGTCTCCTTTTTGAGTCTCTATTGAACCTATTACTCTAACGAATACCTCACCGGCCAGGTCTTCGGCATCCTCTTTGGTTTTTGCGCGGTAATGGAAATATCGAAAAATAACCGGGTAATATTTCTCGGTCAAGGTAGCCAGAGCAATTTCGTCAAGCCGCCTTGCCTTCTCCAAAACTTCTTCCAGGTTAATTTTGCCCTCAGTATTTGTTTTCATAATAAAAGACGAAAAAAAACGTCAGAAGTTACCCTTATCACATCTAAAATTGATTATATCAAAAAAGTTATGTCAAAGAAACTAAATATTTCGGGAGCAGCGCTCCCGCAAGCAAGCCAAAAAAGGAAAATAAATTATTTACTTGCAACCGAGCAAAGTATTTGATAAAATAAACTTTTCTTGGATAGAGCGTTCTTCGGATGGGAACATAATTTTATGTAAAGAAGGAGGAAAAAAATGGGTAGTTGGGCGAAATTTCCTGACGGAGTGGAGGTGGAGGAGTCTATATTTAAAGTGTTAGCCAAATATGCACCTTCCGGAACGATGGATGTTTTTGCTTCCGATCAACATAATTCTTATCTCAAGTTAACTACATCTTATCTGAAGCACATCGGTGAAAACAGAAAAGGAACCGATGAGGATGTGAAAGAAGTATGCCGGAGATTTGCCAGGTCTCTGGCGGGGATTCCTACGGCAGCGCTGTTCAATCAGATAGCCTTCAGGAGTCCTGGCTTCAGGGAGTTACTGGGGGAGGATGTACTCCTTGTCGGCAGACTGGAGGATACTAATACCGTCCCAGTCGATGGCGGGCGGGGCCAGCTTGCCCAGTTGGCCATTGAGCCGGAAGACTGCAAAGATGAGGTAGATGCTTTTAAGACCCTGGTAAAGCTTAATCCAGACCATAAAGAGAGCTGGAAAAAGAACCGGGAGTGGTTACAGGGAATCTTTGAAAGATGTAAGAAGCTCGGCAAGCCCCTGTTCAACGAGACACTGATATTTCAATTGCCGGGTGAATCGAAGGCAGATTTCGCCAGAAGGCTACCCGACGGCGTGGTAAAGATGGCGGAGGATTTCGGCCCGCTGGGACATTTCTATAAGACGCAAGTGCCCGTTCTCTGGGTGGAAGAGGAAGATAAGATTACCAAGATATGTGATGCAAACGTCATAAGAGAGGCAGCGGAAGCAATGGCCAAAATTATCCCCAGGCCAATGTTACTTTTGAGTGCTGCTGTCGATTTCGAGCAATATTCTTCTCAGTATGGAATTGTAGCAGATCTTTTTGCCGGTCCGATGTGCGGACGGGCCTATTTTAAAGAATCGTTTACCGACCCCAGGACAAAAGATTGGGACAGTTTAGAAGTTAGCTTTAAACGGATTGCCCTTCCTCGCATCAGACAGATTAAGAAATTAGCGCAGGTGATGAGCGAGGCGTGGTGGCATAAATTTTCCTGGATGTCTGATGAAGCGAAGTCTTTACTCGATTTTGACGCCAAGACAAAGGTTTCCAGCATAAAAGCTGACTATGGTTACTGATACGTAACAGTTAATATCAAAGATAAAAGAACTAATGAAGGGGGAGTATAAATTGCTCCCCCTTTTTTTTATATCTGGTGGAAAAAAGTAAAAAAAAAGGGGAATTAGCCAATTTACTACTGGTTCAAACTAGTGTAGTATTATGTTCAGGAAGTGAAAAAAAGAGAAAGGGGGTGATAGCTTTGGTAAAGGGTCCCGGATGCGAAGGCATATCGAGGATTAAGGAATGGCTGTCACCCAATGTGTATAAGGGGAGAACTATTTTTTTTGCTGCTTGTGGCGTGTGGAACGGTCTCCACTGGATGTGGTGCGGTCCTCTAACAATTGGTGAAAATTCTCTCCCTGATATGAGACACATCAGGGTGGCAACGAGACGCTTCTGGTCGGCGTTCATATACGTGACCAGAAAGTTCAAATTAAGAGAAAAGGAGGATTGAAAAATGAAAAAAGCATTATTTATTTTGGTTCTAATTTTGCCGCTCGCCTTGGCTTTTTACGGAGGTGAAGCGAGGGCGCAGGAACCGGAAGTGGTGTGGCGAGGCGGCCAGCCAATTGCCCACTGCCCCCATTGCGGAAAGCCGATGGGCCCTATGGGCGCTTGGTTTGGGATGGGTCCAGGGGTTATGGGTGGCGCAATGATGGGTCCTACGATGATGGGTGCTGGATATCCCTCCTTCGGGCCCGGACATCAGCCGCTCATAAAGTCCTTGGAAGAGTCAGATGTTAAGGCCATGATGGAAAACTACATACAGTCAACCAGGAATCCCAACCTGAAACTGGGAAAAATCAGGGACAAGGATGCATACTTCGAGGTAGAGATTCTGACCAAGAATAATGCACTGGTGGATAAGATCATGGTGGATAAACAGACTGCCTGGACGAGGTCCATGTATTGATTAATAAAGCCCCCGGGGCTCATTCGCCTCTGGGGGCTTTAGCAAACTTACTCCTGCGCGAGCCATTTCAGGGTTGGTCTTCGGCTAACGAGGGCCAACCCTTTTTGAAAATTATCTGCGTTTTATGTAGGGGCTTAATTTATTGAGTCCGACGACAACGGGTTCCAGTAGGTCGGAAACCCTAAAAGAGAAAATGATACTTTTTCCGATAAGAAAAAACGACTCTTGACACTTATGAACGGGTCATATAGAATATGTTTTGCCTAATAAGAATTAATGAAAAAAAGGACAAGGAGGTCGCAATGAAAGAGAAAGTGGAAGCTGCCTTGAATAAGATAAGGCCGTCTCTTCAGGCAGACGGGGGAGATGTAGAATTAGTGGAGGTCACTTCTGACGGAGTAGTCAAAGTAAGATTGACCGGCGCCTGTCGGGGATGCCCCTTGAGCGAGATGACCCTGAAGACGGGCGTAGAAAAGATAATAAAACAAGAAGTGCCCGAAGTAAAAGAGGTTATCGCTTTATAAAAAATAGACGGTACAGGAAGGGGAATAGAAAATGGGCGATAAGAAAAAAATAGTTATCGATCCGAAAAAATGTAGGCTGAGTCGCGCCTGCATCAAGGTCTGCCCGGAAAAGGCAATCTACATCAAAGACGGCAAAGCGGTTATCGATTATGATAAATGCACCCTGGACGGGATTTGCATTCCTGCCTGCCCTAAAGGAGCAATAAAGGCAGTAGAAGAGAGTAAAGAGAAAGATTAATGGCACAGCTAATCAGAAGTCCTCTGGAAGAGAGACTTAAGGCCGGGCACGGAGAGGAGTGGCATACAACAAAAGGAAGGATTATAAGAGACGTAGTATACGCCATTGATACGGGTCTGGTTACCACGGTCTCCTTTATTGCCGGGATTTCGGTTTCTCTGGTGATAAGGAACAGGGTAATCTTAGCGGGGCTAGTGGAGATAGTAGCCGGGACGCCAGCAATATTTTTCGGCTCTTATATATCCACAAAAGCGCAGAAACATTTCTTTGAGAACCAGATTGAGCGAGAAAGAAAAGAGATAGAAGAGGACCCACAAAAAGAAACCCAGGAGATAAGAGATATTTTCAATGGTATGGGCTTTACTGAAGAAGAACAGGAAGTCGCTGTAAAACGGATTACTGCTGATAAACAAAGATGGCTTGAATTTATGGTTCAGGAAGAAATCGGCATAAGTCCGGGATTGATCGATAATCCTTTTGAAATAGGACTTATCTCTGCGGGATCGTTTCTCCTGGGCGCATTTCCCGCGATTCTTCCATTTTTTCTTTTTAATAGTGTAAGTAAGGCCTTAGTTATTTCTGCAGTGTCGGTTCTGGGGTTTCTTTTTATTTTGGGAGCAATTAAGACCAAAGTTACAAAAGTTAATTGGCTGGTGAGTGGATTGGAGACATTGTTGATAGGTGCTATATCCTGCGGCGCAGGTTTCCTTTTGGGAAGGATTGCTGCCGGATATTTTCACTGAGTACGTGGAAGTTTTTTGTCATTGCTTTTTATGGGGCACAAAAGTTATTTTGGAAAACAGGAGGCGAAAATGGCTAAAGTAGCAGTTCTTGTGGAAGATAATTATCAGGTTCTGGAAGTCTGGTATCCCTATCTCCGCCTGCGGGAAGAAGGAATAGAGACTCTGCTCGTGGGAACAGGCAGGAGGAAGGAGTATAGGAGTAAGGAAGGTTACCCGGCATTAGAAGAACTCCCTGTAGAGAAGGCAAGGGTGGCCGATTTTTCCGGAGTAGTTATTCCCGGAGGATATGCTCCTGACGTTTTGAGAAGGTACAAAGAAATAAACAAATTTGTAAGAGAAATGTATGAGAAGAATAAGATAGTTGCTGCTATCTGTCACGGAGGCTGGGTCCTGGTATCGGCGGGGATAGTGAAAGGTAAGAAGGTGACCGGTTTTTTTGCCATAAAGGATGACCTGGTAAATGCCGGGGGAAAGTTTATCGATAAGGAAGTGGTTGTGGATGGGAATCTCGTTACTTCTCGCAAGCCTTACGATTTGCCACCATTTTGCAGAGAGATACTGAGAAAAATAAAAAAATCAAAGGAGAGTAAATGAAGCCGGATAATAACAAAAAATTTGTCTGCTACGACTGTTTCAGACTCAAAGCCTGTAAAGAGCCGATAACGTCCTGGATATTCTTTTTTCTCGCGCTTATTGCCGTAATTGCCATAAGGGCGGTGAACGTGGTTTTGGATTTCAGTCCTTTACTGGCAAAAATTTTCTGGTATACGGGAGTAGGGGGATTCTTTTTCTATTTTATGTACAAGTTCAGATACGATAGTATCCTGCATAGAGAATTAGGCAGGACCAAACTTGTGGATAGACTCCTTTCCCAAGATAAACTCTCTGAGCACGACTACAATGTCCTGGGGACTATCCTCTGTAAATTAACCTCGAAGAAAGATAAAATCAATTATTTCTTCATATTCTTTTTTTCCGGGTTAGCCCTCGCTTTGGCAATATATACAGATTTTTTTAAGGGGTGAGCGAGAAAAGAAAAATGGCCGATTTAAGACCAAAGATTTCTATCATTGGCTGCGGGAATGTGGGTATGCGCTATGCCTACGCTTTAATAATGAAAGGCGGGGTGCGCCAACTTGTCCTTGTAGATCCTGATAAGAAAAGGCTTGAAGGAGAAGTTATGGACCTTTCCCATGGCGCTCCTTATATCTCGCCCGTGGAGATAATTGCGGGGGATTATTCCCTGATAGAAAATTCGGATTTAGTAGTAATCACTGCCGGAAAAAAAGGTAAACCGGGCCAGACCCGCCTTGACCTGGCAAAAGATAATGTGGAACTTTACAGAAAAATAATTCCGGAAATTGTAAAATACGCCTCCACTGCCATCTTTTTAATCGTCAGTAACCCCGTGGATGTCCTTTCTTACGCTGCGTATAAATTTTCTTCAAAACCTAAAGAAAAAGTGATCGGTTCAGGAACAGTTCTGGATACAGCGAGATTTAGATTTCTTTTAAGCAAGCACTGCAACGTTGACCCGCGAAATATCCATGCCTATATCCTGGGCGAACACGGAGATAGCGAGTTTCCCGTATGGAGCAGGGCAATGATTGGCGGGGTCCTGTTTAAGGACTACTGTTACATCTGCAAAAGAGGTGCTACCTGCCAGCGCGATGAAGAACTGGGAAGGATCTTTGCTGAAGTGAGAGATTCGGCATATGAAATAGTGGAACGAAAACAAGAGACGTCTTACGGCATAGGGCTGGCCCTGGTAAGAATAACCCAGGCAATAATGAACGATGAGAACGCTATTTTACCCGTTTCTTCTTTAGTTGAGGATTACCTGGGGATAAACGACGTGTACTTAAGTCTTCCCGCTGTTGTCAATAGAGAGGGCGTAAGAGAAGTGTTGAAGATTGAACTTAATGTACAAGAACAAAGAGAACTTAAGAAGTCCGCAGAAGTGATAAGAAAAGCGATAAAGGAATCGCGTCTGTAATCTCCTTTATCGTACCCTGGCCGCTGGGATAAAGTATGAAGATATGCAGGGACCCGCTGTGACGTAAGAAAAAGGAGGGAATTGTGGAAGAAAAAAAAGCACTATTAGTAGTAGATGTCCAGAATGATTTCTGTCCCGGCGGGGCCCTAACTGTGCCCCAGGGCGATAAGATAGTTCCCGTCCTGAATAAATATATGATGATTTTCTCCCGGAAAAAGTGGCCGATTTTTGCCTCGCGGGATTGGCATCCCCCAAAGAGTAAGCATTTTAAAAAGTTTGGTGGCCCCTGGCCAGAGCACTGCATACAGAATACCCGGGGAGCCAGGCTCCATCCATATTTAAGATTGCCCAGGGAGACAATACTCCTTTCCAAAGGAATGGACCCCGATAAAGATAGCTATTCCGCTTTCCAGGCAGTCGATTCCAGGAGAACCGGATTTTTTGAACTGTTAAAGAGTTCCGGGATAAAGGAACTTCTTATTGGCGGTCTGGCTACCGATTATTGCGTTAAATCTTCGGTTCTGGATGCCCTGAAATTTGGTTTTAAAGTCAAATTATTGATAGATGCTATCAAGGGGGTTAACGTAAAGCCGGAAGATTCGGAGAAGGCTATAGAAGAAATGGTCCGCGGCGGCGCGGAAAAAATGACTCTGGAAGAGTTATCTAATTAAGGGGGTGGAAATGACGAAGAAGAAATTGCCGAAAATACTTGAGGAGCTCTGTATCGGGTGTGGTCACTGCGTTCTGGCCTGCCATCTGGGAGTATTGAAACTGGAGAACAAGAAATCGAAGGTAGTTAATCCCCGGGCCTGCGATAGCGAAGGAAGATGCATCGCTGCTTGTCCCCAGAAGGCAATACCACATTTAGAAGAAAAAGAATATTGAAAAGGAGAAAAAGATATGAACGTATATCGCTGTAGGATTTGCGGAGAGGTTTATATAGGAGAGGAGAAGCCTAAGAGTTGTCCTTTTTGTGGAGCTCACGAGAATTATTTTGCCCTGGCAAAAGAGTGGAAATTGCTGCAGAGTGAATCTTTATCAGAGATAAGTAAGGATAATTTGAGAAAAGCATTAGAGCTGGAGATAGATAATACGAATTTTTACAAAGCGGTATCTGAAAGGAGCAAAGACGTTTATGTTTCCAGTATGTTTAAAGGTCTATCAAAAGTGGAAAGAGAACACGCCTCGGCGATATGCAAGCATCTGAAAATAGAGAAACCGGATGCAAAAGTAGGGCTGAATAAAGTAGTCGATTCCGACAGGGCAAACATAGAAGAGGCAAACAGGAGAGAGAAAAGGGCGGTTAGATTCTACATAGAAGCGAGAAATCAAGCCCCGGAAGAAGAAATAAAGAAATTCTTTAAGGCTTTGACGGAGGTAGAGTCAGACCACATAATGCTCACCGGAGAGAGATAATGATTAAACTGGAAACAGAAGTATCGGAAATAATACAGAGAACTCATAATGTAAAAAGCTTCCGCTTCAAAATAGAAAAAGAGGTGGATTTTAAAGCGGGGCAGTTCTTTTTTGTTACCATAAGAATTGATGGGGCAGAAAGGACGAAACATTTTTCTTTTTCCAATTCTCCTACGGAGAAAGGCTACGTGGAGTTTACCAAGAGAATAACCGGTAGCGAATTTTCCCGGGCCCTGGAAAGATTGAAGGCCGGGGATTGGGCGAGATTAAAGATGGCTTACGGTTCTTTTACCCTGGGAGGAGAATATGAGAAGATAGCCTTTCTTTCGGGAGGCATAGGTATAACTCCTATAAGGTCGATATGTAAGTTTGCTACGGATTTAATGTTGCCTACAGATATGGTTTTGCTGTATGGTAATGACAGAGAAGAAGATATTATATTCCGGCAGGATTTAGACAATATGCTATCGGTAAATAATAATCTGCGCATTGTTTATACGTTAACCTCATCGGACATAAATAGAAAAATCTGGAAAGGAAAAACAGGTTATATAAATGATGCTATGATAAAAGAAGAGATACCGGATTATAAAGAAAGAACCTTCTATATCTGCGGACCTCCCCGGATGGTAGAAAGCTTGATAAATATTTTGAAAGATAATTTGGGCGTGCAACAAGATAAGATCAGAACAGAAAATTTCACGGGATATTAAAGGTGAGTAAGATGGCTAAAGACCCTGTTTGCGGAATGGAAGTCAATCCTCAAGATGCGATCAAATTGGAAAAGGATGGGAAATTTTTCTATTTTTGCAGTGAGCACTGTAAGAATACATTTTTAGGCAAAACTGCTCTTCACGTGCACCACGAAAAAGCTACGCATGCCGCTCATCACGCTCATATGGTGAAGGATTTCCAAAGAAGGTTCTGGATTTCTTTAATTGCTACTATTCCCGTTTTGATTCTCTCTCCTATGATTCAGTCTCTATTGAAATTCTCACTGGAATTTCCCGGCGACAGATTCATTCTCTTTGGTATTTCCACATTTGTCTATTTTTATGGGGGCAAGCCATTTCTTAAAGGTATCTTTGACGAGTTTAGAAAAAAACAACCGGGTATGATGACGCTTATTTCTCTGGCTATTACCGCCGCTTATGCTTACAGTTCGGCCGTTGTTTTTGGCATCAGAGGAAAGTTTTTCTTCTGGGAGTTAGTTACTCTTATTGACATTATGCTTTTAGGCCACTGGATTGAGATGCGCTCAGTGATGGGCGCCTCTCGCGCCCTGGAAGAGTTAGCCAGACTTATGCCTTCTCAGGCTCATCTGGTTCTAAGCGATGGTTCGGTAAAAGATATCGAGCTTGCGGAGTTGAAGAAAAGCGATAGAGTTCTGGTCAAACCGGGAGAAAAAGTCCCTGCCGATGGCCGAGTAGTTGACGGAGATTCAGAGATAAACGAGGCTATGATTACCGGCGAGTCGAAGCCGGTCGGTAAGAAACCGGGTAACAGTGTAATCGGTGGCTCTATAAACGGAGGCGGCTCTCTGACCATACAAGTAGAAAAGACCGGGAAAGATTCCTATATATCCCAGGTCATTGAACTTGTCAGGACGGCCAGTGAAAGTAAATCGAGAGCCCAGAGCTTTGCCGATAAGGCTGCTTTCTGGCTTACGCTTATCGCTATAACAGCGGGCACGGTTACGCTCATAGCCTGGATTATTCTGGGCAAGGAGTTTGTGTTCGCCCTGGAGCGCATGGTAACGGTTATGGTTATTACCTGCCCGCATGCTTTAGGTTTAGCTATTCCTCTGGTTATCGCAGTTATTACGGCGCTATCTGCCAAGAATGGTCTATTGATAAGGAACCGAACCGCTTTTGAGAGCGCTCGCAATTTGCATACGATTGTATTTGATAAGACGGGAACACTCACCAAAGGGGAGTTTGGCGTATCGGACATAATCAGTTTAGGGGATTGGAGCGAGGACGATTTATTGCGCAAGGTGGCATCCATAGAGACAAATTCCGAACATACTATAGCAAAAGGGATAGTCAAGAAAGCCAAAGACAAAAATCTGAAGCTGAGCAAGGCGGAAAAATTTGCAGCCATTGCGGGAAAAGGAGCAAAAGCAGAAGTTGAGAGAGAAGAGATTCTTGTGGGGAACAAAGGGATATTCGATGCAGCCGGGGCGAAATCATCGGAAGCAGAAAAGAGAATGGAAGAGATTGCTCAGCAGGGCAAGACGGCAGTCTTTGTCATTTCCGGCAAGAAAATTCAAGGGATCATCGGCCTTTCTGACATTATCCGGGATGAATCCAAAGAGGCCACGGCGAAGCTTAAAAAACTCGGCCTGGAAATAGCGATGATTACCGGCGACAATAATGCTACAGCCGGGTATGTGGCTGACGAACTGGGGCTGGATACTTATTTTGCTGAAGTTCTGCCCGATAAAAAATCGGAAAAAATAAAACAACTGCAGATGCAGGGTAAGAAAGTGGCAATGGTGGGAGATGGGGTCAATGATGCGCCGGCCCTGGCTCAGGCTGATGTGGGCATAGCCATAGGGGCGGGCACTGATGTTGCGGTGGAGACGGCTGACGTTATACTGGTAAAAAATGACCCGAGAAACGTCGGCGATGTTATTGGTCTTTCTCTTGCCACGCAGCGAAAGATGGTGCAGAATCTGGCCTGGGCTACGGGATACAATGTTTTTGCCATTCCCCTGGCTGCCGGGTTACTCTACAAATATGGTATAATCTTACCACCGGCAGTAGGCGCCCTGGTAATGTCCCTAAGCACAATAATTGTTGCTATAAATGCCAGATTGATTTCTTACAAAAGGGTATGAAATACGTAGAGTTTATTATTTTTGATCTGGATGGCACGCTGGTCGACTCAAAAGAGGATATGGCCAGGGGTGTTAATTTTACTTTGAAGAAAATCGGGCTGGGAGAAAAAAGCACATCACAGATAAGTTCCCATATAGGTAAAGGGATAGAGGATTTGATAAGAGGCTCTTTGGGTAACAAACAGGAAGCTCTTCTTGATAGAGCCCTGTCCATATTCATAGAATATTACAGAAAACATTCTACGGATAATACTGTTCTCTATCCCCACGTGAAGGAAATTCTGGAATATTTTAGGGATAAAAGAAAGACAATCGTTACTAATAGAAATTATGAATTCGCTCTGATGGCGCTAAATAAGTTAGGGATACGCGATTATTTTGAAAATATTGTGGGCGGAGATGATACCTGTTGTATGAAACCTTCTTCCTGCCCTTTGGATAGGTCGATGGGGAGGTTTAATGCAGATAAAGAGAAAGCCATAATAGTCGGTGATATGGATATAGATATATTAGCGGGCAGGAGAGCGGGCATAACTACCTGTGGCGTTACTTATGGAATCGGCAGGAAGGAAGATATAATCAAAGCAAAACCGGATTTCATTATAGACGACATAATCGATTTAAAGAATATAGTACATTAAGATAAATGTAAAAAATTCCTCTGCCCCCGGGTGAGAGATTAAGTGAGGGGGTTCTCTGCAAAAGAGAGACGATAGGAGGTGGCCTATGCCAGTAGAAAACGTGGGAGAAGAGTACAGATGCAACGTATGCGGTAACGAAGTCTCGGTAACGAAAGTAGGCGGCGGCGAACTTGTCTGTTGCGGACAACCTATGGAAAAGATAGAAGGCTGACAGGTGAGAGTATTAGGGATAAACGGCAGTCCCAGAATAGGCGGGAATACGGATATCCTCCTGGATAAGGCCCTGGAGGGAGCGGGAAGTAAAGGAGCAAAGACAGAAAAGGTTGTCTTAAATAAGCTTAAATTTTCTCCCTGTCAGGAGTGCGAAGACTTAAGGGATGATGGCTCCTGCATAATAGAAGATGATATGCAGCCTCTCTACAGGAAAATAAAAGAGGCAGACAGGATAATACTGGCCTCACCCATATTCTTTGGTAGCCTCAGCGCCCAGACGAAGATGATGATAGACCGCTTTCAGTGCGCCTGGAGGGCAAAATACATATTAAAAATCGATACTTTTAAGAGAAAGAAAATAGGAGGCTTCATTTCTGTAGAGGGAAGTGGCAGGAAAGATTTTTTTGACAATGCCAGATCGATCGTCAAGAATCTATTTGCCACGATAAACGCAAGTTACAAAGAAGAGCTTTTCTGTTCCCAGGTTAACGAGAAAGGAGACATATTGAAATATCCGGAAGTTTTGAAAAAAGCATTTGAATTGGGAGAAAGAATTGCTCTGGGCTAAACTAATTTTGGGAAAGGAGGGAGTCGCGTGGTAAACATATTTTCCGGAAGCGAGATAGTGGAACTGGGCATCCAGATTGAGAAGAACGGCAGAGATTTCTACAATACATTGGTGGAGAGAGCAAAGAATCAGAAGGCTAAAGAGAAGTT
This sequence comes from uncultured Clostridia bacterium, assembly GCA_964345635.1. GTDB lineage: Bacteria > UBA6262 > WVXT01 > WVXT01 > WVXT01 > WVXT01. The sequence continues at coordinate 37,691 of CAYFRM010000086.1, read as the reverse complement.
CGAGTATCTGGCAGGCGAAGAAGAGAAGCACATAGCTGTTTTTCAGAAGATATTGGATTCGGTACATAAATATGAACCGCCGGAGTCCTACCCGGGAGAATATTTTGCGTATATGAATGCCCTAGCCAGGGATTACGTATTCACCCAGAAAGATAAGGGCAGAGAGATAGCCAGGAATATAAAGGGAGATGAACAGGCTATCGAAGTGGGAATAAGATTTGAGAAAGATTCGATTATTTTTTATGGAGGAATGAAAAGGGTAGTACCGGGATATGACCATAAAATAGTGGATAAGCTAATCGCCGAGGAGCAAGACCATCTGAGACAGCTGTCCGAGCTAAAGGGAAACTTTTAGTTTAACGGAGGTGACTATGGCGGATAAGAAAGTTAAAATCTACAGCACCCCTACCTGTCCATTTTGCATGATGGCCAAGAAGTTTCTAAAAGAGAACAATGTTGATTTTGAGGATATCGATGTTTCCTCTGACCAGGCAAAAGCTGAGGAGTTGGTTCGGAAATCAGGACAGATGGCCGTACCGGTAATAGACATTGAAGGCGAAATTATAGTGGGATTTGACAGGGAAAAGATAAAAAAAGCACTGGGGTTATGACCCCGTTAGAGATCGTGCCAAAGTGTTTTATATTTACATAATAAGAAGTAAAAAAGACGGTAAATGGTATACGGGGTTCACGAGAGATTTGAGGAAACGCTTCAATCAACATAATAAGGATAGAGTGTTTTCGACAAAAAGCAGAGGTCCGTTTGAATTGATATACTACGAAGCGTGTCTCAATGAACGAGATGCCAAGGCCAGAGAAAACTATTTAAAGTCAGGGATGGGGAAACGTTATCTTAAGAATCGATTGAAGCGTTTTCTATCTCTAACGGGGTTATGATGTTCGATTTAATTATTGTTGGAGGAGGTCCGGCAGGGATAACAGCCAGCGTCTACGCCGCGCGCAAGAAAATGGATCTTCTGGTTATTACCAGGGATATCGGCGGACAGGCAGCGTGGAGCGGAGATATACAAAATTACACCGGCTATCAATTCATTACCGGGGCCGAATTGGCAGGAAAGTTTGAAGAACATATGCGAAAATATGGAATTGAATTGAAAGAAAACGAACAAGTAGTAGAAATAAAGAAAAAGAATGAAGTAATCCAGGTTAAGACCGATAAAGGGACCTACGAAGGGAAAACAGCGATAGTCGCTTCTGGCAAAAGGTCGAGAGAACTGGGCGTGCCCGGGGAGAAAGAATTCAAGAACAGAGGGCTCACTTACTGTGCTACTTGCGACGGACCTCTATTTGCGGGAAAGGACGTGGCGGTGGTGGGAGGAGGAAACTCTGCTCTGGACGCAACCCTGCAATTGATGCGGATAGCCAAACGTATCTATCTTATAGATATCGCTGCCGACCTAACGGGAGATCCAGTAATGAGAGACAAAGTCCGTGAAAGTAACAAAGTAGATATCCTGAATAGTACCCGGGTAAGTGCTGTTCTGGGAGAAAAGATGGTCAGCGGAATTAAGATAAAAAGAGAGGATAAAGAAGAGATTCTGCCTTTGGAGGGAGTCTTTGTGGAAATCGGCCTTATTCCCAATTCCGAGTTCGCTAAAGAATTAGAAAAGAACGAACGGGGTGAAATCAAGGTAAACTGCTACAACGAGACCAATATTCCGGGCATCTTTGCTGCCGGTGACGTTACTGACGTGCCGGAAAAACAGATTATAATAGCGGCGGGAGAAGGGGCTAAAGCAGCGCTCAGCGCTTTCCGATACCTGGCGCAACATTAACAGAAAAGGGGTCAGAGTCATTTTTCTGCTGCTTTAATAAAAGTATAAAGGGGTAATAAGAATGAAAGATAAAGTCAATACAGCCCTGGTGCAAATGGAAGTAGTGAGTCTGGAGCCGGAGAAGAACGCTTCCCGAATGAAGAAATTTATCGAAGATATTTTCGATAAAAGTAAAGTGGGGCTTATACTTTTTCCGGAACTGGCCAACACGGGTTATGTCCGGAGCATGGATCAGGATTTCGGAAGGGAGTTTTTGAAGTGTGCGGAAGCGATTCCCGGATATACCACCAATATTCTCGCCAGGCTGGCCAGAAAACATAAAACTCATATTGTGGTGGGATTAGCCGAGCTTCATCCGCAAATACCGGGCACCGTATACAACTCGTCGGTTCTGATCGGGCCGAAGGGAGAGGTGCTGGGCGTCCATCACAAATTACATATTCCCGACGAGGAAAAACATTACTTCTATCCGGGCAGTACGTTGGAAGTCTATCGCACAGAGATTGGCACGCTCGGAATGAGCGTCTGCTGGGATAACCTGTTTCCCGAACTGACGCGGATACTGGCTCTTAAGGGTATGGAAATCCTCTGCTCCAATTATTCCTGGGGAAAACCAACCTCTCCCCATAAGAGAGTGACCTATATACCCACTCGCTTCCGCTGCTTCTCTATGATGCATGCAATATCGAACAGAATCTACGCCATGGCCTGCAATCCCGTGGGTAAATATGACGGACACGATTTCGACGGGCATAGCGCTATAGCCGGACCCGACGGAAAGATTCTTGCCTATGCACAGAAGGAAGGAGAAGAAGAGGTTCTTTTTGCCGAGTTCAGTAACGACCATCTACTGGAAATGAGAGCCATCTCTCCCATCTTCAGGGACCGCCGACCGGAACTGTATGGCATACTCAGCGAGCCTTTCTAAAAAACGACTGCCCAAAGACCCGCCGCATCTTCCTGAAAGAAGCATATTCCATTTCAGAAAAATATTGCCAACCGGTAACAAAGATGTTATAATGATTCGAGTTTGAGCGCGTTTTTCTTCATTCTGCCCTTGGCGCAGAAGGAGATTAGTTATGTTCCTGGTAAAGCTTGTGGGTATGATTTTAGCGGCTGTGGGGATCGTTTTTCTATTAAGTCCAAAGAGGATGAGACAGTGGATGGTCTTCTGTGAAAAAGGGGTAAGGCCCTATATGATGGGTGTTCTCAGGATTCTCGTTGGCGTTGTCTTCCTGGTGGCCGCTCCCCGGAGCAGGGTAGTTTGGGTTATAGTTACGATTGGCATACTGGCTCTCTTAGGGGGCATTACGATTTTTCTACTCGGACGGGAGAGATTCAAAAGTATGCTCCGGTGGTCTGAGGCAAGGCCGCTTCCGGTTCTCCGTCTTATTGCGCTTCTCGCCGTAGCCATTGGCGTTTTGATTCTTTATTCTATATAGCACCAGAAGTCTCTGAAATTTATGCTCCGTTTATTAACCTGAACTTCCTCTTAAATCTAATTGAAAATTATGTTATAATAACCGTATAGTAGTTTAGGGACAAGAGTGGAAATCAATAGGAGAAGGTTATGACAGGCGCATTAGTTCTGGAGGACGGCAGCTATTTTGAGGGCATCTCCATAGGGAAAGCCGGCCAGAGAATAGGAGAGGTTGTTTTAAATACATCTGTTGTGGGATACCAGGAGATTATGACCGACCCGGCAAATGCGGGTAAGATTCTGGTTTTCACCTATCCCCTGATAGGCAACTACGGTGTAGCCAGGAAATTTTCTGAATCCAAAAAATGCTGGATAGAAGCATTGGTCATAAAAGAGGAAAGTAAAATCTATTCCAACTGGCAGGCAGAGGACAGTTTTAATAATTTTGTTAAGAAGGAACAGCTGGTTGCCATAAGCGAGGTGGATACAAGGACACTTGCTGTCAGAATCAGAGATTATGGAGAGATGCTGGGGATAGTCTCCACCCCGCTTGCTGGCAAGGAGACAAAGATTGGCCAGTTAGTTAAGAAGATAAAAAATTATAAGAAAATTATGAAAAAGGATTTCATAAGGAATATCTCCGTAAAAAAGATTACAGAAATAAAGGGCAAATCTTCCGGACCGAAGATAGCTATATTGGATTTGGGAATGTTGAATAGTTTTGTTGAACAATTAAAGACTCTGGGATGCAATCTTAAATTATTGCCTTATAATACAGACCAAGAGAAAATTCTGGGATTGCATTCTGATGGCTTGATTATTTCTAACGGGCCGGAAGAAGACGAGGCAATTCCTGGAATTGTAGAGGTAGTTAAGAAGCTGATCGGCAAAATTCCTATCCTCGGTATTTCTTCCGGACATGAGATTATCGCTCTTGCCCTGGGAGGTAGGATAAGGAAACTCAAAGTAGGTCATCGGGGCGTAAATTATCCGGTGAAGTCGCCTTCTTCATATAAAGGCGATATCACGGTACAAAACCATTCATTGGTTGTGGATGAGGAGTCAATAAAGAGTAGGGACGAGGTCAGAATTATCCTGCGCAATGTCAACGATGATTCGATTGAGGAGATGGAAAGCGGCCCGCTAAAGTTTATCTCCACCCAGTACTATCCGGTAAGTCCTGGATTTGATGAGGTAAATGAAGTATTCAAGAGATTTCTGGGGCTCATAAAATGAGGAACTTAACATGCCCAAGCGAAAAGATATAAATAAGATATTGATGATAGGCTCCGGGCCTATTATTATTGGCCAGGCCTGTGAATTTGATTATTCCGGCTCTCAGGCCTGTAAGGCTTTAAGAGAAGAAGGTTACTTTACCATACTTGTAAATAGCAATCCCGCTACTATTATGACCGACCCGGGTATGGCAGATGTTACCTACGTTGAGCCACTCACCGTAGAGGCCTTAACGGAAATAATAAAAAAGGAAAGACCCGATGCTATTCTGCCCACATTGGGGGGGCAGACAGGTTTGAACCTGGCCTATTTTCTAATGAAAGAAGGCGTGCTGGAAAAGTATGGCGTAGAATCGATTGGAGCAAACGTTGAAACCATTTCCCGGGCCGAGGATAGAGAGCTATTTAAGAAGGCAATGCAAGAGATAGGCGTAGACGTTCCCAAAAGTGGAATTGCTACAAATCTGCAAGAAGGAATGAGGATTGGGTTAGGAATAGGGTTTCCCCTGATTCTGAGGCCCGCCTATTGTTTGGGAGGTAGCGGCGGTTCCACTGCTTATAACAAGGAAGAACTGGAAGAGTTCCTAATGAAGGGACTGGAGCTAAGCCCGGTGGGGCAAGTGTTGGTGGAACAATCTGTGTCAGGGTGGAAAGAGATAGAGTACGAAGTGATGAGAGACTGCGTGGACAATGTTATTATGATTACTTCCATGGAGAATGTTGACGCTATGGGTATACACACCGGGGATAGTATTGTGATTGCACCATCCCAGAGCCTGACAGGAGTAGAATACGCACAGTTTGTGAATCTATCCAAAAAGATTATAAGAAAGGTGGGCATAACCGGAGGAGGGGCAAACATTCAGTTTGCCCAGAATCCGGATAACGGAAATATTGTGATTATCGAAGTCAATCCCAGACTTTCCCGCAGTTCCGCTTTAGCTTCCAAATCCACCGGTTTTCCCATTGCCCGGGTAGCTACCAAGCTGGCCGTGGGCTTAACTCTTCCCGAGGTTCTCAATCAGATTACGGGAAAGACAACTTCATTTTTTGAACCTACGGTGGACTATTGCGTATTTAAGATTTGTAGATTTACTTTTGAGAAATTTCCCCAGGTTCAAAGAGTCATAAATACATCCATGAAAGCAGTTGGCGAGGCAATGTCTATCGGCAGAAACTTTAAAGAAGCCCTCCAGAAGGGAATAAGGTCTACGGAGACCGGGAGATTCGGGTTGGGCTCGGATGGCAAAGACAGAATAAGCGATGAGGTATTGGAATCAGCCTCGGAAGATTTGATTGAAGGAGTGAAAGAAAGAATAAGAATTCCCAACGACGAGAGACTGTTTTTTATCAGATACGGCCTGGAGCTGGGACTGGCGGTTGATGAGATTTACGAGTTATCGAAAATTGATAAGTGGTTTATTGAGAACATGAAACAGATTGTGGAGCTGGAAAAGGAGATAAAGAAATATAAAGGCAACAATGCAAGAAGTAAAATTAGGCTCCCGCAGGAATTACTAAAGCAGGCGAAAAAGTACGGCTTCTCCGATATACAGCTCGCCTATCTTCTGAATTCCACGGAGAAAAAGGTAAGGTCTTATAGAAAAAAATGTAATATAAAAGCGGTATATAAATTAGTGGATACGTGCGCCGGCGAATTCAAAGCGGAGAAACCTTATTATTATTCTACGTATGAGAGCAAAAATGAAAGCCAGCCGTCGGGGAACAGGAAGGTTCTTATCCTGGGAGGCGGGCCTAATAGAATCGGGCAGGGCATAGAGTTTGACTACTGTTGTTGCCACGCATCGTACGCTCTGAAAGAAGAAGGCATTGAAAGTATTATGGTAAATTGCAATCCGGAGACGGTCTCCACAGATTATGATACTTCGGACAAATTATATTTTGAGCCTTTGAGCGTTGAGGACGTATTGAATATCGTGGATATCGAAAAACCGATGGGAATAATAGTTCAGTTCGGAGGGCAGACTCCCCTGAACATATCCGTACCCCTGGCCAGGGCGGGAGTGAAAATTTTGGGAACCAGTCCCGATTCCATAGACCGGGCAGAAGATAGAAAAAGGTTCCAGCAGATGCTTAAGAAATTGAAACTCATCCAGCCTGACAACGGCACGGCTACCTCATTGGAAGGAGCCAAGAAGATTGCCCACAGGATAGGATATCCGGTAGTGGTGAGGCCTTCCTATGTTCTCGGCGGCAGAGCAATGGAGATAGTCTATGATGAGGAAGGTTTAGGCAATTTTATGGAAAAAGCAGTGGAGGCATCTCCCGAACATCCCATTCTTATCGACAAATTCCTGGAAGATGCCATAGAAGTTGACGTGGACGCAATAGCCGACGGTAATAATTGCGTGATAGGCGGGATTATGGAGCACATTGAGATGGCGGGCATCCATTCCGGCGATAGCGCAATGGTTATTCCCCCTTATACTTTAGGAGAAGACATAATAGAACTCATAAAGAAAAATACTTACGCTTTGGCCAGGGAATTGAACGTCCAGGGAATTTTGAATATCCAGTACGCTGTCAAGAATAACGTGGTCTATGTCCTGGAGGTAAATCCCCGGGCGAGTAGAACGATTCCTTTTGTGAGCAAGGCCATAGGTGTTCCTCTGGCAAAGCTGGCAACCAAGATAATGCTGGGAAAGACCCTGGAGGATTTGGGATTCACCAGGGAAAAGGAGATCAATCACGTAGCGGTAAAAGAATCCGTATTTCCTTTCATAAGATTCCCCGGGGCAGACGCAATTCTCGGCCCGGAGATGAGATCTACGGGAGAGGTTATGGGAATAGATTCCACGTTTGGTGTAGCTTACGCGAAAAGCCAGATCGCAGCCGGACAGAAGTTGCCCAAAAAGGGGAACGTATTCATAAGCGTAAAGAACCAGGACAAAAGAAGTATTGTGTTCGTGGCCAAAAGACTCGCTGATTTGGGGTTCAAGATTATGGCCACTTCCGGCACGGCAGATACCCTCGTAAGAAACGATATAGAAGTAGAAATTCTGCCCAAACTTCAGGAAGGCAGACCCAACATTATCGATTTAATAAAAGACGACAAGGTGGACCTGATAATAAACACTCCTGCGGGGAAAGCAACCAAGGAGGATGAGGCGAAGATAAGGTCTCAGGCGATTCTTTACAGCGTACCTCTTATAACTACCGTGGCCGGCGCGCAGGCATCCGTTAACGGAATCGAAAATTTGATTAAAAGACCGGAGATGTCTGTAAAGTCATTGCAGGAATACCATAAAGAAATAGAATAATTACAAATTACAGATTACAGATTAGAATCAATCTGAAATTTGCAATCTGAAATAGAGGTATTTGATATGCCAACCTATAATTCTTTTGAAGATATACCAGTATGGAAGGGCGCTAAAGAATTGGCAATCCTGGTCTATGAAATTACCTCTGAAGATAAGTTTAGTAAAAATCATGGATTAAGAGATCAGATGCAAAGAGCCACCGTTTCAGTCTCCAGTAATATCGCTGAGGGTTTTGAGCGAGGGACGAAACAGGAGTTTATTCAATTTTTATATATTGCTCGAGGCTCTTGCGGGGAGTTACGTTCACAACTTTCTATTGCCAAAGAGATAGGCTATTTGGAGGATAAAGAATTTGAGAAACTATATAATGTATCCAAGAAAGTGTCTAAACAGATAAATGGATTTATTGAATACTTAAAAACTGCAAGTATCTTGGGACAAAAGTTTCACCGTAAGCGAAGGCAAGAGGCAAGACAATTTTTAGAGGAATTAGAAAAGATAAGAAAGAGATAGAATAATTACAAATTACAGATTACAGATTACAGATTACAGATTACAAATTACAAATTACAGATTACAAATTACAGATTAGAATCAATTTGAAATCTGAAATTTGTAATTAGATGTAATGGGGGGTAAGAGATGAGCGGGATTTTTGGAGTGGTTTCCAAGGGGGATTGCGCGGAGACTCTGTTCTATGGAACCGATTACCATTCCCATCTGGGCACAGCTTATGGAGGCATGGCCGTCCTGGGAGAGGATTTCACGCGCCAGATACACAATATAAGCCAGGACCAATTTAAATCGAAGTTCTACCGGGATTTCAAGCGTATGAAAGGCAACATGGGTATCGGGGTTATTAGCGCCTTTGACGAACAGCCCATTTATTTAAGCTCCCGGTTTGGCCCGTTTTGTATCGTTACCAACGGCATCCTGGAAAATATCAAGGAATTGGTAAGCGGGCTTTTGCAGAAAGGAATAACTTTCAGTGAAGTGAGCAAAGACACGGTCAACGTAACCGAGCTGGTGGCCAAATTAATCAGTCAGGGGGACAGTCTGATAGACGGGATAGAGAGGATGTTCGACGCCATAGACGGTTCCTGCTCACTTTTATTATTAAATAGAGACGGCATATATGCCGCCAGAGACAGGTATGGCTACACGCCCCTGGTAATTGGAAAGAGGCAGGATGCCTGGGCAGTTACTTCCGAGAGTAGCGCCTTCCCGAATATTGAGTTCGAAATGGTGAAATACCTCGAACCAGGGGAGATAGTTTTGATAAATGAGAAGGGTATGGCCCAAAGGAAGCCGGGAGGAGGTACGAGTCAAATCTGCGCATTTCTCTGGATATATGCCGGCTTTCCCGCTTCCAGCTATGAAAGGATAAATGTAGAGACGGTAAGAGAAAGGTGCGGAAGGTTCCTGGCAAAAAGAGATGGGGACATAGAAGTAGATGTAGTCTCGGGAGTTCCCGATTCAGGAATTGCGCACGCTCTGGGATATGCTATGGAGTCGGGCAAGCCTTACCGGAGGCCTCTAGTGAAATATACGCCGGGGTATGGAAGGAGCTACATTCCTACTTCGCAGGAAACCAGAGATTTGATAGCCAAGATGAAACTGATTCCCATCAAAGAGATAGTTGCAGGTAACAGAATCGTAGTATGTGAAGATTCTATAGTCAGAGGGACTCAGCTCAAGAACTTCACCATCAAGAAGTTGTGGGATAGTGGCGCCAAAGAGGTTCACATAAGGGCTGCCTGCCCGCCTCTGATGTTTCCCTGCAGGTTTAATCTCTCCACGCGTTCCGTCCAAGAGCTCGCTGCCCGTAAGGCCATTCGCAGCATGGAAGGGCAAGATGTGAAAGATGTGTCAAAATATATAGACCATAATTCTCAGCAATATAATAAGATGGTAGAATTGATTGCCAAGGAGCTGGAAACTACCACGCTTAGATACCAGACTGTGGATGATATGGTCAAAGCCATCGGGCTTCCCAGAGAGAAGTTGTGTCTCTATTGCTGGACCGGCAAGTATCCCGAACCCGTGGCAGGAAAAGAAAAAAAGGAGGAAGAAAGCCCGGTCGCTAAGAAGAAAGCGGAAGCCAAGAGAAAAGTATGAAACAAATTGGTGCTCGCCAGAGACTGCATATATGGTGATTATGTATACAAGGCGCTTATGTGACTTCGCCAACAAATGAGGGAAATACGGTGGTGAATTCAGTGCCTGCCGAGTATTCTTCCACGCGATAGAAATGAGTCTGCAAAAAGTAATCCCTAAAATGTCCACTATCCAGTCTTTTCATTTTATTAGTTTCTGTGGCGGAATCATACACAAATAAGAAAAGGAGCTGTCCTGCCGGTTTCTAATTATGGTGGAGGAGGTTGTGAATGTTAATCGCTACGGTTGTAATGGGTCTTGTTGCGATTCTTCTTGTCTCTATAGGATATTATAGAGGAGGGGGAGAACATGTTCTGGGATTGAAAGCAGCGGTGAATATGACTATCCAGATTCTTCCTTTGGTAATTTTTGCCTTCATAGTGGCTGGTATGATTCAGATTCTCGTTCCTCACGAGTTTCTAACAAAGTGGATAGGTAAGGAGTCTGGCATACGAGGTATACTCATCGGCACAGTAGCAGGAGGCCTGGCACCAGGGGGCCCCTATGTGAGTTTGCCGGTTGCAGCGGGTCTTTTGCGTTCCGGCGCCAGCGTAGGAACCATGGTAGCTTTCTTGACAGGATGGTCGTTATGGGCGGTTGGTCGGTTGCCCATAGAAGTGGGTATACTGGGCTGGAAATTTACACTGATTCGGATAGCGAGTACGTTCTTCTTTCCCCCTATAGCAGGCCTGATAGCAAATAGATTATTTTCCTAGATTTTTTATGGTTGACTCTCAGGTTCATAAGACGTATAATTTAACTATTCAATGTTAAGGAGAAGTAAAGATGCCATTGGTGAACGTGGATTTATGGGAAGGTCGCACAGTTGAACAGAAGAAAAAGTTGGTGGCAGGAATTACCGATCTTTTTGTAGAAATTACGGGATGTCCGAGGGAAGCAGTGGAAGTGATAATCAGGGATGTCCCCAAGCATAACTGGGGAATTGGAGGCGAGTTGAGTTCGGAAAAATTTAAGGACAAGTAAATATGGAGAAAGGAGATTACCAAGATGAAAAGTTTTCGGAATGTTTTTGGAATTGTCTGTCTGGGCATCATTCTCGTTGCTGGAATGAGGCCGGGCAGGGCCCAGGAGGAGTTGGAAGAGAGGACTCGAGAGGAGACCAGAGAGGAAGAGAGACTTCGTGAGCAGGAGAGGCTTCGCGACAGGGAAAGAATTATGGAGAATGAAGAAAAGATTCTCGGGAAATATTCTGAGCGTTTTGGCGTGGAGACAGAGACCCTGGCAGACTTAAGGGCAGAGCGCTTCGGGTATGGGGAAATCAGCCACGCCTTTGTCCTTTCTGAAATGACGGAAAGGTCACAGAATGAAATCATGGCAATGAGGCGTGAGGGCAAAGGCTGGGGAGAGATAGCCGATGAGCTGGGAGTAAAACTTCGGGAGGCAAGAAGGGAAGTGAACAGGGAACGTCGCCGTATCAACAAGGAACTCACCCGGGAAGAGCGGCGTACTTTTCGCAATTCCTGGAAGGAGAGAGTGAGACGGCGTGAAGTTACAAGAGAACGGCCCAGACCCAGAGTTAAGGAACGTAAAGGGCCAGAAAGAGGTGGCGGACGTGGAGGGGGGCGATAAATGAAAAAAAGAATCTTAATTTTAGTATTGGCGTTGATTTTTTGTAGTCTTACCGGTAAAGGACTTACTTACGATAAGAACGATTTTGGCTTGGGAATCATCCTGGGCTCTCCTACAGGGCTCAGTGGAAAGCTCTGGCTCAGTAAAAGCACTGCTTTCGACGCTGCGGCTGCCTGGTCTTTCAGCAGGAAGGGGCGGTTTCAGATTCATGGAGATTATCTCTGGCACAATTTTAAACTCATCAAGGTAGAGGAAGGTAGTTTTCCCCTCTACTATGGTTTAGGGTTTCGGGTGAATTTTGGAGACGAAGTGGAGGCAGGATTCAGGTTCCCCATCGGGTTAGAATATATTTTTCCCCGGGCGCCGTTCGATGTCTTTATAGAAGTGGTTCCTATTCTCAGGGTGATTGAGAAGACCGATTTTGAAATCGACGGTGCCATTGGAGCGCGTTTCTTTTTCAAGTAGATAAAAAAGGGGCATTAAAAAGCGAGGGAGAATGAGAAATACCATAAATCTGGGAAAAATCTTTGGTATCCAGATAAGGATAGATTACAGCTGGTTTATTATCTTTCTATTAATTACCTGGTCGCTGGGAGGCCACTACTTTCCTCATTACTATCCGGGGTGGCAGGTCCTTACCTATTGGATTGTCGCCGTCTCCACCTGTTTGATATTCTTTGCCTGTGTATTGGCCCACGAACTGTCCCACAGTTTAGTTTCCAAGGCTCACGGAACTCCCGTGCGAGATATTACCCTGTTTATCTTCGGAGGAGCTGCTCAAATCGTAAGCGAACCGGAAAGGCCGGGAAAAGAATTTCTTATGGCCTTTGCCGGACCCTTCATAAGTATTGTAATTGCCATCCTGTTCAGATTCGTGGTAATTGTAATGAGGAATTCCCTCCACCCTGTTGCCGCTTTGGCGTATTGGCTGAGCAGGATAAATCTCATACTGGCTATCTTCAACCTGGTCCCTGGTTTTCCTCTCGATGGTGGCCGTATTTTGAGAGCCGCCGTGTGGAAAATAACCGGTAACTTCAGGAGAGCGACTCGTGTTGCTTCCGGAGCAGGGCAGTTTATAGCCTTTCTTTTGATTTTCTTTGGTATGTTTATGTTCTTTACGGGGAGATTTTTTAACGGGCTCTGGTTTGTATTTATCGGGTGGTTCCTCAATAATGCCGCCGAGAGGAGTTACCGATGGGTTGCCTTAAAAGATACGATGCGCGGGGTAACTGTGGACGAAGCAATGGTCAGGGAATGTTACGGAGTGGCGGGCGATATGACGCTGGAACAGCTTATCCACGAACATATTATTCGGGGGGGCTATCGCTGTCTGCCGGTGGTTGAGGACGGCCGGGTGGTGGGTCTGGTAACAATACATCAGGTAAAAGAGGTTCCCCACCGTGCCTGGAGTAGTACCACTGTTAAGGAAGTGATGATTCCTCTGGATAAGACGAAGGCAGTTAAACCCGATGAGCCTCTATTCTCTGTATTCGAGACAATGACTCGAGAAGATATCAGTCAACTTCCCGTTATCCAGGATGGCGAACTGGTGGGTATAATAGGGAGGGACAATATTCTAAGTTTCATTCGCACGTTGTCCGAACTGGGTATATGATAGGAATTTGATTTCAAATATTTGGGGGAAAAGATGATACAAGTCGCTCCTTTCGAAAAATTGCTGGAAATGAAGGTTTTGGAAGCAAAAGAAGATTTTGCGAAAGTGAGATTGCCCTACAGGAAAGAGTTCACCAATCCCCACGGCTTCGTTCATGGGGGAGTAATATCTTCTCTGGCCGATACGGCAGCGGCTGTGGCAATGGCCACGAAATTTGGCGACAGAATATATTTCACTGCTAAACTGGATATGGAATTTAAGGCTTCTATTGAGGACGGGGAAATGTTCGCTGAGGCAATAATTTTCAGGAAAAAAGGAAATTTCTTCTTCAGCAGAATGGAAGTCCGGGATGGGAACAAGAAGTTGTTGGCTAAAGGTTCTGCCATATTCTTTATGCCTTCCAACAAGTGACCTTAAGGGAGTTCATACCGCAGGTTTCAAGAATTCCAGATTTGAAGTATCCGAACAATATTTATGAAAAAGTGGAGTCCGCCCGAGAGGGCGGTTTCATAAACTCCAGAGAAAGGAAAACAGAGAATGGCATATAAGCGGATAGAAGAGAGTACTTTACAAAAGCTCAGAGATATCGTGGGTGGAGAGAACTTAATTTGTGAACAGGAGAAAATGGTAGACTACAGCCATGACGAGTTCTCCCTGGAGTCGATAAGGAAACTTCCCGAGGTGGTAGTGAAACCGAAGACCAGGGAAGAGATTTCCGAGATTCTTAAACTTGCCAACAAGGAGAAATTTCCGGTCACTCCCCGGGGGGGTGCGACCGGGCTCGTGGGTAGCTGCGTTCCCCTGTATGGCGGTCTGGTTCTCTCTCTGGAAAATATGAATAAAGTTCTGGAAGTGGATACGGAAAATCTTGTGGCCGTGGTCGAGGCAGGCGTCCCCTTAATGGAGTTCTATAAGAAGGTGGAAGAGGCGGAACTCTTTTTCCCTCCCCATCCGGGGGAAGAGAGTGCAAATATTGGAGGAGTCATAGCCACTAACGCGGGTGGCTCAAGAGCAGTCAAATATGGAGTAATAAGGAATTTTATCAAGGGGCTGGAAATTGTTCTTGCCACGGGAGAGATAATAGAGATGGGCGGGAAAATTATGAAAGATAGCACCGGCTATAGTCTGGTGAATCTTTTGATAGGTTCTGAAGGGACTCTGGGAATTATTACCAAAGCCACAATTTCTCTTCTCCCGCCACCCAGAGCTATGTTTACGCTGGTTGCTCCTTTTAATAGTGTTCGCGACGCCATAAACACAGTTCCCATGATAATAAAGAGTAAAACAATTCCTATGGCCATAGAATTTGTGGAGAAAGAACCCATCCTGGTTGCACAAGAGTATTTACAGAAGAAATGGCCTTCCCGGGAGGGGAAAGCCTATCTTATGATAATAATAGACGGTTCCAGTGAAGAGGAAGTTATGGAACTTTGTGAATCTGTGGGAGAGTTATGTTCTGCCAATAATGCGCTGGATGTCTTTGTGGCCGATACTAAAGAGAGGCAGGATAATATATTGAACATAAGGAGCCAGATCTATGAGGCCATAAAACCATACACAATCGAGATACTGGACATCACTGTTCCCCGGGCAGAGATTGCCAATCACGTGGAGAGGGTACATGAGATCGCCGGTAAATATGATGTCTGGCTACCCACGTACGGTCATGCAGGAGACGGAAACGTGCATACCCATCTTATGAAGGTCAAGTTTAAGGAAGGAAAAATAGAAAAGGCAGAGGAAGGATGGGAGGACAAGTATCGCCAGATACGAAAAGAAATCCACCAGGACGGCATAAATAGAGGAGGAACGATTTCCGGAGAGCACGGGGTGGGAATAGTGAAGAAGGAATATCTATCTATGGCCCTGAGCGAGGCTCATATTAACATAATGAAGGAAATAAAGAAAATTTTCGACCCGGAGAATATCTTAAATCCGGGTAAGATATTCGACCTTGCCTAGGATTTCTCTATTTTCTTAAAATCGTCCTTTTTTTCATTCTCTTGGCGCCAAAAAATTTCTTGGTGAAATTTGCCGCTTTCTCTATATCGAATTGCTTGCAGGAAAAGATGTTGATGTAAGCGGAATTCCAGAGCTCCGAGAAGTGGCCGGTAATTGAACTTGTCTCGATTAATTGCACAAGAGAATAGCCTGCAGTGTGGGGGTTCTTCAGTCCGAAGTGGGGTATGGAAGGTTTGCCGTATTTTTTCATCTTTATTAAGGCGCACAGATTATCGATGAATTCACCCAGTTTTTTACGGGAACGGATTATTTTCTGGTTGCAACCGTAGAGGTCGAGTATCAGTTCTTTGCCGTAGATTTTTCTTCTAGCCATTTCTTTTAGCCTCCACAGCCTCTTTTATATAAGTAGGCAGAGTGAACGAAGAATGATGAATCTTTGGATTATAATATCTTGTCTTCAACCCTGATTTTCTATATCTTTTTTCTATTTGCGAGAGACCGATTTTCAAGGGATCGATCCCCCGGGAAGCGAAGACAAAACTGAAAAGTCCCCCTATGTAAGTGGGAACAGCGGTGGAAAAGGTAGTTACAAAAGGAAATATCATCTTTAGTTTCCTATATACATAAGGAAGTTCTTCCTCTTGAAGAAACGACGAGCCTGTCTGCTGAACGAATATTCCATAATCGTGAGAAAGAATATTGAAGACATCCGTGTAGAATTTTGACGAGAAAAGTACTTTTGCCGGACCAATAGGGTCCGAAGAATCGACTATTACCACATCGAATTTTCTTTTTCTTTCCTTGACAAAGTTTACTCCGTCGTCGATTATTATGTTTGCCCTCCTATCGTTAAAAGAATTTCTGCAGATAGCCGAAAGATAGGTTTTGGAAAGTTCAATTACTTTCTTGTCTATTTCTACCAGAAATACTTCCTTAACCGGATACTTAAGGACTTCTCTTAAGATTCCTCCGTCCCCGCCTCCGATAATCAAAACTCTGTCCGGCTGAGGATGGGAGAGCATGGGTAAGTGAGTAAGTATTTCGTGGTAGATGAATTCGTCTCGCTCCGTGGTCTGGACAACTCCGTCTAAAACTAACACCTTCCCGAACTGGTAAGTATCCAAAATACTAATCTTCTGATATTGACTCTTATTGGAAACAAGAACTTTCCTAACTTTCAAACCTAGTCTCACCGACGGGAAAAGGGATTCATAAAACCACGTTTCCTTCATTCCAGAATTCCCCTCTTAAATTCGATTAACTGCGTTTTCTTAGGCTTGAATGCCTTTTTTAATACGGGAATAGCTTTATACGGAT
The DNA here is from genome assembly GCA_964345635.1 of uncultured Clostridia bacterium. GTDB lineage: Bacteria > UBA6262 > WVXT01 > WVXT01 > WVXT01 > WVXT01. The sequence continues at coordinate 21,315 of CAYFRM010000086.1, read as the reverse complement.
TGACTTCTCCGCAGACAAAAATATCTATTGCCGCATATCCGAACTCAGGCCAGGTGTGTATGGAGAGGTGGGATTCTTTAATAATTGCTATTCCCGATATGCCCTGGTTGGGAGAAAAGTGGTGCAGTTTTATTTCCAGGAGAGTAGCCCCGCAGGCAACAATCGAATCAATCAAAGCCTTCTTAACTTTTGCTAAAGATGTAATATTCTTAGCTCCCCACAGTTCTAAGAGAAGGTGAGTTCCTGCATAGTTGAATTGCTCACACTTGCTATAATATCCCCCCGCTTTCTTCTTCATCCTCTCCCTTTTAAGTTGGTAGTAACTTACTAAGGAGTTCTTCTAATCTAGTTAGTAAACCCCGTTAGAAATTTTCCTCTCCCCCTTGTGGAGGAAATATTTCTAACGGGGTTGGGTCTACCCCGGAATTTTAACTTCGTGTTATTTTAACATCTTAAAAAAAATTTGTCAACAAAAATAGTTAAAATTTTTTCCGCTCCAACAATTCTTTAAATCTTAAAGCGTTTTTTACGGCAAATCCGTAAGCATCGTTATTGAAATAGACATATATGTCCTTTCTTTTTTTCATCCAATGGATAGCCCGGGAAGCCCAATTCTTAAGTTCCTTCTCCGAATAGTTGGAACCATAAAGAATCTCTCCCCCGTGAAACCGAAAATAGACAAAATCGGAAGTGGCCAGTTCTTCACAGGGCCAGCTCTTAGAATGGGCAATACACAGGGAGTATCCGTACTTTTTCAATATACTATATATCTCTTTACAGAACCAGCTTGCGTGTCGGAACTCGAAACAGTGGCGACTAGACCGGGAAACCCTGAGGCGATGGATGATTTTACAGAATGTTTCCAGTTTTTCCGCATGGGCATGCAGGTTGGGAGGCAACTGCCACAAAACCGCTCCCAGTTTTTCTTTTAGACCTATGGCATTATTGAAAAATAATTTAATAGGCTCTTCGCAGTCTTTTAACTTCTTGACATGGGTGATGAAACGGCTCCCTTTAACTACGAACGTGAAGTTTTCGGGAGTTCTTTTTCGCCACCCTTCAAAAACGGACTTTTTGGGCAGTCTGTAGAAGGAAACATTTAGCTCTACCGAATTGAAGAAACGGGTATAGTGTTCCAGCCACTTCCTTTGGGGAAGACCTTCAGGGTAAAAGACACCGTCCGACCAGTGAGGATAGTTATACCCGCTTGTGCCAATAAATATCTTGTTTGCCATCCCCTCTCTCCCGATAATTTTCAATTATATACGAGTATCTCTTTCAAGTCAAGAAGCAAGGAGAGAAAGTAGACTTAACAGGCCTTTTATGGTTCTTGAAATTTCTGCAATTATTTGGTATCCTCAAATGTCGTAGCTTGGGAGCGATAGCTCTGCCAAAAGAAGCAAAGCTTGCGCTTTGCGGCTACAAGAAAGGACTGTAGCTGCAGAGCGAAGCTCTGCGTCAGTTTAAGAAAGGAAGGGGGGTTAACAGAATGGCTGAAAAGAAGAAGGATTCTCCGGCGGAAGAGACGAAAAAAGAGACCGAGGAGAAGGAGGGAGCGAAGCCAAAGGAGGATAAAGAGGCAACTGAGGAGAAGAAGGATGCTCCGCAGGAAGAGGCCAAAGCAACCGAAAAGAAAAAAGAAGCGCCGCCAGAGGCCAAGAAAGTAGCAGAGGAAAAGAAGGAAAAGCCACAAGAAGAGGCTAAGCCAGCCGAGGAGAAGAAGGAAGCTCCCGCCGAAGAGGCTCCTCCCGAGGCTAAGAAAAGGAAGAAAATAAAGAAACTTACTCTGGATGAAATAGAAGAGAGACTGAAATCTGTTGAAGCTACTATGGGTGGGACTTTTTCCAAGTACGCGCAGCATCTTCTCCAGAGGAAAGAAGAGCTACTGCAGAAGAAGAAAGAGGAGACGAAATAAATCTTCCTTGATATGGTAAAAGGAATAAAGAAAAAAATTATCTATACTATAGGTTCAGCCGCCAGGTCTCAGGACGATTTTCTCAAGAGTTTAAAAGACAGGAGAGTTGAGACTCTGGTGGATGTGAGGAGGTTCCCCACCAGTAAATATGAGCGTTTCAAAAGGGAAAACCTGGATACGATTCTTTTCTCCTCAGAAATCGAATATGTCTATATGGGAAATGACCTGGGCGGGTTCCGTAAAGGGGGATATGAAGCCTACGTTAAGACCAAAGAGTATAAACAGGCTCTCAAGTCCCTCGAGAAATTAGCGAGAAAAAAGCCTACTGTAATAATGTGCTGTGAGAGGTTGCCCGCCGGATGTCACAGGAGATATATTAGCCAGAGTCTGAAGAAGCTCGGCTGGAAAGTAGTTGACATAATCTAATCCAGATTATTTAATCCGTTTAGATCTTTTTACAGTGTCGGACGAGAGTTTGACCTGTTACGCATATTGGGAGAGGTGATTATCTTTGTCCAAGGTTAGAGCCCACGTGTGGATAGAAGGATTCGTTCAGGGAGTCTTCTTCCGCAGTCACACTCGTGACAGAGCGCTCGGCTGGGGAGTGAAAGGGTGGGTTAGAAATTGCCCGGACGGTCGGGTGGAAGCTGTCTTTGAGGGAGATAAACAGGCTGTGGAGAGAATTATTCAGTGGTGCCGTCGCGGTCCTGCTGAGGCAGAAGTTAAAGACGTTCAGGTTGAATGGGAAGAGTATAGCGGGGAATTTGACACTTTCTCGGTCAGGTATTTCTGGGAGAAGTTTTGAAGAAAAAAGAAGGCGAACCTAATCGGATAATATTTTTGGGAACAGGCGGGGCAAGGGTTGTAGTGTTCAAACAGATTAGAGCTTCTGGCGGGATATGGTTCTCTATTGACGGAACGGAATTTCTTTTAGACCCCGGCCCGGGCGCTCTCATCAGGTCTTTGGAGAAAGGTCTTAAACCAAAAAGGCTGGAAGGGATTATCCTGTCTCACAGACATCTCGACCATTCGGCAGACATAAACGTTATGATAGAGGCAATGACCGAAGGAGGCTTCGCTAAGAAAGGAGTTGTATTTGCTCCGGGAGACGCTTTCCGGGAGGACCCTGTTATATTCAAATATGTTAGAAACTATCTGGAGAAAACAGAGGTGCTGAAAGTCGGAAAAAAGTACAGGATAGGCAATATATCCTTTGAGCCCCCGGTAAAACATATTCATGGTAATACAGAAACTTTCGGCTTCAATTTTCATACTTCTAAACGTAAAATCTCCTATCTCTCCGATACCCGCTTCTTTCCCCGGCTGACCGCTCACTATAAAAGTGACCTACTGATTATAAACGTGGTAAGGCTTGAGCCGAGCAATCTGGACCATCTCTCTATGGAGGACGTTAAAAGGATTGTTAAGGAATGCAAACCCAAGGTCGCCATCCTCACCCATTTTGGAATGACTCTACTGAGAGCCAATCCCTGGAAGCAGGCCAAGTCCATCGAAGATTCTACGGGAGTTAAAGTGGTAGTGGCAGAAGATGGAATGGTCTTCGATACGGACAGGATGGAAGTTTCCTCCTGACAGAGTAGCTTTGTTTCATCAAAGCATTCGAATGCGCAACCTGAAGGTTGCGGCTAGGGAATGATGGAATGGTAGTCGCAGGCTTTAGCCCGGGGAGATCAGAAGCTTCCAAAAATGGCTTGCAGAAGTGCGAGAATATTTAATATAATTGAATAAATTTACTAACCTAATGGGGTGGTAGATATGTTAAATCATACGAAGACCTTTATTCTAATGTTAGCCCTGACTTTAGTCTTACTCTGGGTGGGAAACCTTATCGGCGGAAAGCAGGGGATGATTTTTGCCTTCATAATTGCAGCGCTCATCAACTTCATAAGCTACTGGTATTCTGACAAGGTGGTCTTAGCGATGTATAGAGCCCGGCCTCTAACGGAAGATGATATGCCCGAGCTTTATCGCAATGTAAGGGCTCTCACCGAGAAAGCCGGATTGCCCATGCCCAAACTCTACCTTATTCCTCATTCCTCTCCCAATGCCTTTGCCACCGGGAGAAATCCCCGGCACGCTGCAGTGGCAGTAACGGAAGGTATATTGCGGGTCCTGGATGAGGAGGAGCTGGCAGGAGTGATCGGGCATGAGCTGGCTCACGTAAAAAACAGGGATATCCTGATTCAAACTGTGGCAGCCACTATTGCCGGAGCAGTGATGATTCTGGCGTCCTTTGCCCGCTGGGCGGCAATCTTTGGAGGTTACGGTTCCCGGGAAGATAGAAGAGGAGGGGTGCTGGGGCTTCTGGTTGCCGCAATTGTAGCACCTTTGGCAGCGATGATAATCCAGATGGCGATTTCTCGCTCGCGGGAATATCTGGCCGACAGGGGAAGTGCTCTGGTAACAGGTAACCCGCTGGGACTGGCCAGGGCGCTTAAGAAGCTGGAAGCCAGTGCCAGCCAGAGGAGATTACCCGCCAACCAGGCTACCGCGCATATGTTTACGGTCAATCCTTTGAGAGGCAGAGGGCTTGCAGTTCTCTTCTCCACTCACCCTCCTACCCAGAAAAGAATTGAAAGATTACAGGAAATGGCTTAAGGTTTTAAAGGAATTACGAATGGTCATCCGTAGATTTCTCCTTTTAGTAACTATATGTGTTCTGCTCTCTCCTCTTCCCCGTTGCCTGGGGGAGGAGTTACTGGATAAAGTTGCCATAACCAAAATTGAGTTTTTTCAGAAAGGCAAATCGGTCGAGGTTGTGAGCGACGACGCTCCTCTACGCATAAGAGCCTACCTGAGGGCAGAGGAGATGGTGCCGGAATTCAGAGACAAATTTCTTCTGATTTTCTATGTGAATGATTTACCGGTGCGCACTTTTCCCATTTCGGACGTTAAATATACTCCATTTATCGACTATTTGTGGGAAAAACCGACTACCGGTCTACATTCAATAGGCGCTTCTCTGGGAACAGCCGCAGGTGTGGGAGAAAGGGTCTATTACGACGTATTTGTAGAAGAAGTGAAACCTGTTCTGAAAATAAATAGCCTGGAAATAGATACTACGAGAAGGCTGGAAGTTGGTGACGGGGTAAAGTTCTTCCTCTTTGTGAGCAACGATTCTGAAAAAGCTATCCTACCGGAAGATTTTATCGTGAGGCTCCAGTTAAAAGCTCAAGAGGAAGAAGAAAAAGTTATCTTCCTCGAGTTCAAAGAGATTCCCGGGATTGGCCGAAAAGCGCATAACGTGAGCTTGGGTCCTATTGAGTGGGTGGTTGAAGACGGAAATTGGCTGGTCTATCCCCAAATTTTACCCCGAGTCACCGGCAGGGGAGAAGTGCTGGAAGTAGTGAAAGCTGAGGATGTCTTCCTCGATCTCAGGATTGGCGAGTCGAGGCCTGACCTCTCTATTGAACTCTCTCTTTCTCCTGCCTCGCCATATATGGGAGAGGAAGTAGAGATATCAGTAGATGTGGAAAACAGGGGGGACCTTCCCTGCGAGAAGTACCGTCTATGGCTCTACGTAGACGGGAGACGTAAAGGTTCGATTACGGAAGGTCCTGCGATTTTACCGGGAAGATCTCAGGATCTGAAGTTCTCGTGGAAGGCGGAAAGAGGAACTCACTACTTGAAGGTCTCAGCCTCCTACGAGTTTGACGGAAGGGAATTTTTGACTAAGGCTGAACTGCCCCTCACTATTGATACGGGAATAAATCTTGTGCCCGTTATCCTTTCCTGGAAACCTACCGAACCCCAAAGTGGAGATATCATCACTATTTTAGCGAGGATAGAGAATATCGGAGTAAATCCTGTTATACCCTGGAGTGAAGCGAGCGAGGTAGGTTACCAGGCAATCCTGTCTGTGGATGGCATAAAGAAACAAGTTAAATTTGGTAGGGAGATAGAGGTGGGAGAAAAAAGCGATTTTGAGTTGACCTGGGAAGCCGAAGAAGGGGAGCATATTTTGGAATTCTTTTCTTTCTATGCGGTGGCAAAAGATATAGAACCTCTCGCGTGGAGTGATGAGGGAGCGATCAAGGTATTGCCTCCGCCCAAACTTGTCTGCGTTAGAGACAATTGGACTCCCAGTCCGCCTACAGAAGGAGATATTGTGGTAGTCTCCCTGGTGGTGAGAAATGACGGGCAAGGCACAGCCCGCCTATGGGATGAGGAAGAGATGGTGGGATATAAAGTAGTCTTTTCCATTGGCTCGGAAGAGAAAGAAGTAAGCAAGCGCATACCTCCGGGAAAGGAAGTCACATTCTCTTTCCGCTGGAAGGCAGATCAGGGAGGAGAGTATCCTGTGAGGGTCTTATTTGTTCATCCCAGCGGTAGGGGAATAGTGAAACCGTATAGAGGTATTCTGACTGTCCTTTCTTCTGAGCCGATCGATGAATTAGATAAAGAAATACTGAGACTTATGGAGAAAGAAGAGAAGAAGAGGGCAGCCATTTATAAATCCCTGGGGAAGAGCCTGGAAGAGTTCTTCCGTCCTCCCCGTTCTCAATTGGAGAAGCTGGCGAAGAAGACGGGTAAAACGACCCTTGCTATCTTAAAATCTATTCTTCAAGAAAGGCAAGGCCTCTCATTTTCAGACAAGAGTCCCGGGGATAGAGACTTACTGGAAATAAGCGAAAATCTAAAGGAAATTATGGAAGATATAAATAGAATAGATTGGAAATCGGTTCCCCAGGCAGGGGAGAAGCTGGAAGGTTCGTATGGTAATCTAAGGAACTACCTTACCCGTTCCCTCTTCTCCGAAGAAGGCATAGTGCCCCTTCTAGGAAAAGAAGCAGCAAGTTATCGGCAGATGGAAGCTAACAATCTGGCAGTTAAGGAGGGGAAAGTCCGTCCTTATCCCGATGCCAAAAATGAGCTTCTTAAAGTTCTCAAGGCAGAAGAGAAATTGGGAAGCGGTATTTATCAGGACTTCCAGAAGGAGAAATCTGTCTTTACTTTCCTTAAAAGAGAGGCTGAGCGAGAAAAAGGGGCAGGGATCCAGTTGGGGCTTTTGAAATCTGTAATAGGTATTTTAAGAAACGAAGGATTGCGGGCGGGAAACTTGCAGAAGGAGTTTTATGACAGATGATATTATTTTGAAAGGGTCGCCGTCGCGACGAATAAGGAGCGACAAGTCTGGCGACGGGTTCGAGATGGTGAGAACCCCGGTCGGATTGAGCGAAGCGAAAGGAGACAGAAATGGTTTCGGAAAGTATATTTAAGGAAATTTCTGTTAAGACAGATTCCAAAATTTTACTTCTGGTACTGGATGGGGTTGGCGGTCTGCCCCGGGATGGAGAAACAGAAATGGAGAGAGCCAAAACTCCCAATCTGGACCATCTTGCTTCTCGCTCGATTTGTGGGTTAACCGACGCTGTAGGGTATGGGATTACACCGGGCAGTGGCCCTTCCCATCTGGCACTATTCGGTTATGACCCGGTAAAGTACATTATTGGGCGAGGGGTTCTGGAGGCCCTGGGTATAGGTTTGGAGTTGACTCACAAAGATATGGCAGCCAGAGGTAATTTCGCCACCATGGACAGGCGAGGAATAATTGTGGACCGCCGGGCGGGGAGAATCTCCACGGGGAAGAATAGAGAAATTTGCGCTCTATTAGGGGAGAAGATAGAGAAGATAAAAGGGGTGAAAGTTCTTATCCGACCCGGGAAAGAGCACCGCTTTGTGGTTATTTTTCGCGGGGATGGCCTGAACGGTACTGTCAGCGATGCCGACCCTCAGAAAAACGGAGAGAAGGCAAAACCTGCCCGGGCGCTTTCCGGCAAGGCTAAGAAAACAGAAGAGGTGGCCAACAGCTTCGTCAAGAAAGCAAGTGAGGTCTTGAAAAGTCAACATCCAGCCAATACGGTACTTCTAAGGGGAATTTCCAAAGTTCCCCGGATTCCCTCTATGGGGGAACTATTCAATCTCTCTCCGGCAGCGATTGCCACTTACCCGATGTATAAAGGACTGGCTCGCCTGGTGGGAATGGAAATTCTTACCACGGGAGAGACTATAGAGGATGAGCTGAAGACACTCAGGGAAAATTTTGAGAAACACGACTTCTTCTATCTGCATATTAAAAAGACCGACTCTTCCGGCGAAGATGGTAACTGGGAGAAAAAAGTGAAGGCGATTGAGGAAGTAGACAGATTCATTCCCGAGATTCTGGATCTGAAATTTGACGTGGTAGTAATTACCAGTGACCATTCCACGCCGTGTCTTTTGAAATCGCACTCCTGGCATCCCAATCCCTTCTTGCTCCACTCAAAATTTATTCGCGTTGACGGCACCAAAAGATTTACGGAAAGGGAATGCAGCAGGGGCGGTCTGGGGAGGTTCCCGGCAGTTAATGCTATGCCCCTGATGTTAGCCAATGGCCTTAAGCTAAAAAAATTCGGCGCCTGACAGGGCAGAAGTTACGTGGGGAAAGGGAAGCTATGCGCTTTAGCGCATAGAGTATCAGATTATGGCCTAAACTTCCGCTTTAGCGGGAGTAGAGAGAAAATGCATTACTACTTCGACCCCGATAGAGCAAATTATGTCAATTTAGGTAAAGGAGCTACAACTGCTTATAGACTTCATTACCATTTTGTCTTTCCAACTAAGTTTCATCGCAAGACTCTTGACGGGAATATGGCTCAGGATTTAGTCGATTTGCTAGTTGCTATCTGTGAAGAAAGGGATTATCGTCTTTTGGGTTTGCAGGTTCAGCCAGACCATCTACATATTCTTATCAGTCTTAAACCCACAGAAAAATTGTCGTTTGTGGTTCAGATGTTAAAGGGTCGGACTTCTCGCGAATTGCGGAAGAAATATTCTCAATTAAACAAACTACCGGCCTTATGGACTCCAGCGTATTTCGTTCGCTCATTGGGAGAAGTGAGTACTGCCCAGATTAAGGCATATTTAGATGGACAGGATGAGCACCATTGGGTTGTGAAAGGTGTTACTAAAGTCCGGTAGAGCCCCCGATAAATCGGGGGCCTAGGCTAAAATGTAATAAACTATGCCATAAATGGCATAGCTTTTATTTAGGTTTTTGCATTGACTTTTATGGGCATATTTTGTATATTAAGATGAATTTTTTCCCCTTTAGAGGCAAATATGAAAGAGCCCACCTATTTGCGTCCTCTGAGATGGCTGACAATCTCCATCTTTCTGGTAATGCTGGTAGTTTACAGGCTCACCGGAAACTACCTCAGTCGAAATCTATCTGCCGGCTGGGCGACATTTCTCTCAGTTACGTTTTCCCTTATCTTAATTGCCATCCTTCTAATCCTTGTGTTTAGAGTCATCTACGGGCATATATGGAAACTGACACTTTCTCAGAAAAAGCATGAGGAGATATCCGGCCTCCTTAAAAAATCGAAGAATGAGATGGAAGAGAAAAACGTCGTAATTACCCAGAAGATGAACGAGCTGAAGACCCTGGACAGGATAAGTAAAGCGATGTCCAGCACTATGGACCTGGATAGGATACTGAGTACCATATTAGAAGGCGTGGCAAAACACTTGAATTTTGATCGAGCAATAATCTGCCTGGTAAGCGAGAAACAAGGAATTATTGAGGGTAGACAGGCAATAGGAGTGGCTCCGGAGCTTCTTTCAAATCTAAAGATTCCCCTATCAGATGAAGAAAATCCCATTGTAAAGACAGTCAGGGATGGAAGACCATACATTATCGCTAAAGTTAGTAAAGGAGGGACACGTTTAGAAGAGCCTGTTTCCAGGCAGGTAAGAAAATTAAATTCCTCACAGGAAGCGAACTTACCCCCGATTTATCCGGGTGGGACCGCTTCCGGCGAGAAAGGAACTTACGGGGAGATTTTTGCCGGGCTTGAAGGAAGAGTCAATGCATTAGCTTCAGTGCCCCTGGTGGCCAAAGAGAGAGTAAACGGAGTCCTGTTAGTGGATAACTTGCACAGCGGAGGTCCCATAGAAGAGGAAACCCTTCGCTCCCTGGTAACTTTCACCAATCAGGCTGGCCTGGCCATAGAAAATGCCAGGTTATACGATACTGAAAAAAGATTCAGCGAAGAGTTGCGCCACCAGGTAGAGCTGGCCAAAAAAGAGCTGAAAGAGGCACAGGCGCATTTGATTCACTCGGAACGCCTGGCTGCCATAGGAGAGATGTCGGTTATTGTGGCTCATGAAGTGAGAAATCCCATGAGTTCGATAAGGAGTTGCGCGCAACGGATACACAAAGCGGTGAAAGAAAAAGACCCCAATAAGAAGTACACTAATTACATTATGCAGGAAGTGGACCGCCTGGAAAGAATCGTTAAGGATATGCTTACGGTTACCCGTCAGCCCAAGCCAAATCTGGTGGAGGAGAATGTCAACCGGGTAATTGAGGAGATTCTACTCCATATGGACGATGAGATTAGAAAGAGCGGAGTAGTCCTTAACAGGAGACTGGAAAGAAATCTACCCGCTATACCGGTAGACCCGGACTTACTGGAACAGGTTATCTTGAACCTGATTAATAATGCGCTCTTTTTCATGCAGGACAGGGAGAAAAAAGAGTTAAAGATTACCACCTGCCAGGATAAGAGATTCCTGCAGATTAGGATTAGCGATACCGGCCCCGGCATTCCTGCCCATAGCAGGAAGAGGGTATTTGAGCCTTTCTTCAGTACCAAGCCCCAGGGTACGGGTCTGGGTTTGGCTATATGTCAGAGGATAGTTCTTGCCCATCAGGGGAAGATAGAGCTGGAAAGCGAAATCGACAAAGGAACTACGCTGATCGTGAACCTGCCGATGAAAAAAACAAAAAAGAAAGAGGAAAGTTTAGAAAGACGATGAAGAAGATATTGATTGCCGAAGACGAAGAGGTTCTGCGCGAGGTATTTAAAGATGAACTGGCTGAGGAAGGATACGATGTCCTGGAAGCGAGAGATGCCAAGGGAACTCTCCACTGTTTGAGTAAGGGAGAAGTCGATCTTCTCATCCTGGACATCAAGCTTCCCGATATGAGCGGACTGAAATTGCTGGAGAAGATTAGAAAAGGTTATCCCGACCTTCCCATTATCGTCTGCACTGCTTACGATACTTTTAAAACCGACTTTGAGATATGGGCCGGACATATTGCCGATTACATTGTCAAGCCCGTAGACCTGGAAGTATTGAAGGAGAAGATAGGGAGAATAATTGGATAGGTGGGGTTATGGGGAAAATTTTTAAAAGCACTGCTTTTTTGGTTTTAATTCTGGTGGGTACTTATGTAGTACTGGATATCTTTTTGGTTTTGGATAATAGAGCAAAATATATCCTGCTGGCTTCGTTTATCCTGCTTTTTGTTTGTAAGGACATACAGGGTTACCGTCAGAGCAGGGATTTAGGGGTTGCCCACCGGAAACTTAAGGAGATAAGCGAAATTACGGAAGCCATACTGAGCACTATGAGACTGGAAGAGATTCTCAAGCTTGTTATGCGTGACATAAGGAAAGAATTCGATTTCGATCAGGTATTCCTGTATCATCTTGAGAAAGAAGAGAACAGAAAATTATTAAAATGTATTGCCTCTCCCTGGGCAGTTTCCATAAAGGGGATTAGCCGTTACAATATTTCTCTTGAGGAAACGCCGGGAATTCTCTCCCTTTCCATTAAGGAAAGGAGGCCTTATATTGTGGAGGACGCTCAAGCTGACTCGCGAGTGGAGCCCCCGATTATAAACGAACTCAAGCTCAAAAGTTTCGCTGTTATCCCCATTGTGGTTAAGAACGGCCCTCCGGGCGCGTTGATTGTCTCTCAGAGTAATCTCAAAAGAAAAATAACCGAGGACGATTTTGCGCCTCTCCTTATTTTTGCCAACCAGGTGGGAATAGCTATTGAGAATGCAAAATTGCTTAAGTATACCGAAGAGTTGACCAGGTTGGACGAACTTACGCAGGTCTATAATCAGAGGGAATTCCAGCGAAGGTTACCCGAAGACATAGAGCTCACCAGAAGATACGCCCACTTCCTGTCTCTGGCAATGCTCGATATTGACGACTTCAAACATTACAACGACACCAACGGTCATCTGGCGGGAGATATGGTTCTAAAACAACTGAGCCGTATACTTACCGATAATCTGCGCCGGACAGATGCTCCTTTTCGATACGGAGGGGAAGAGTTTGCGGTAATTCTTCCCGCCACCAGCCGTGAAGGAGCGCTCATAATATTGGAAAAAGTCAGGAGAGAAGTAGAAAATTTCCCCTTCGCCCACAGAGGAGAAAAATCTGTAGGGAAAGTAACTGTTAGCATCGGGATTGCCACTTATCCCATAGACACGAAAAATGCTCAGGAGTTGGTGAACTGTGCGGATAAGGCTTTATATCATGCTAAGACAACGGGGAAAAACAGAACATGCCTGTACAAAGACTTAAGTGAAAAGACAAGACTGAGAAGTGAGAATTGAAAGAAGTAATCCGCGAAGGAGGGTTTTTGTCTTGGCCGGGGAAGATTCAGGAAAACATAAAGAAGCCGAAAGAAAGCTAAAGCAAAAAATCAGGGAGTTAAAGACAAGAGACAGAGTAAAGGAAGAGTTCCTTACTCTGGCTCTGCATAAGTTGCGTTCTCCTTTGACACCGATTAAGGAATATGTATCCAAAATACTGAATGGAAAAACAGGAGATATCAACCCACAACAGAAAAGGTATTTGGACATTGTCCATAGACAGGTGGAACGACTCATTCGATTAGTGGAAGAACTTTCCGAACTTTCTCCCGTGAAGTCGGGGCGCCTGGGGCTCAACAAGGAACCTATAGCTCTTCTTGATATTATTGACAGGGTGGTCGAATCTTTGAGGAAAGAAGCCGAAAGTAAAAGAATTTCTCTATGCGTAGAGTTACCTGCCAGTCAACCGATTGTTCGCGGTGATGAAAAAACCCTCAGGGAAGTTTTCACCAAACTGGTAAAGAACTCTCTTAACGAGACTCCTCCGGGAGGGAAAGTTATTTTTTCCGTTAAAGGTGAGCCGAAACTTGTTGGTCAGAATGAGTTTGTAGAGATACTTTTTCCTGATACCGCAGGAGCGATAGGCCAGGAAAAGGCAGGAAATAGAGAAAGCGCAGGTTTAGGATTATTTATGGTCAGAAGTATTGTGGAAGCCCAGGGCGGAAAAGTTCGCTTTGAAGATGAGAGCAGTAGACTTGCTATTCTTCTGCCCCTTGTAGGGTAGAAAACAGGATGGGAGATAATTATGCCGGAAAGAGTTCTTATAGTAGAGGATGAGCCGGATACATTACGGCTTTTAAAAGAGAGTTTAGAGTACGAAGGATATGAAGTCATAACTGCCGTGGACGGTATAGAAGCTGAAGATAAAGCGCACAGAGAAAATCCCGATATTATTATATTGGATGTTTTCCTTCCCAAGAGAGACGGCTATGAAGTCTGCAAGAGGTTACGGGAAGACAAAAACTCTTGCGGGATTCCCATCATTATGTTGACTGCCAAGGACGACTACGGAAGTAGATTAAGAGGATTTCTTCAGGGAGCCTTCGATTACGTTACCAAGCCATTCAGTACAGAAGATTTGATTAAGAAGACAAAAAAGTTATTATCCGCCAGAAAAAAATAGAATACCTCCGCAAATTTTCTCTCCCCGGCCAGAGAATAATTGTTTCAAATTCTTCTTGACAATACTATATATAGTATGTTAATATTAGTGTCATACTTTATATTGTATGCTAGGGTGGTTATATTGAAGCAGAGGAATTTGAAAAATTCCTCTGCAGATTAGGGGTTATCTTGAAGTGTCCATTTTGTGGCAATTCTGATGGAAGAGTAATCGATTCCCGACCGGTAGAAGGAAGTTCTGTGGTCCGCAGACGCAGGGAATGTTTTGCCTGCAAGAAGAGGTTTACTACCTTTGAGAGGATTGAAAGTATGCCTCTTATGGTTATCAAGAAGGATAAGAGGCGAGAGGTTTTCGACCGCAACAAGTTGCAGGAAGGGATTCTCCGCGCCTGTCAGAAAAGGCCAATTTCACTCGATATCGTAGAAAAAATTGTCAGCGAGATCGAAGAGGAATTGCAGGATTACATAATGGAGGTTCCTTCCCGGGTAATCGGAGAGTTAGTCTTAAAAAAACTACGCAAACTGGACGAGGTAGCTTACGTGAGATTTGCCTCTGTCTACAGGCAGTTTAATGACATAAATACATTTTTGAAAGAACTAAAAAAACTGAAGCGAAGAAACAGACAAAAAGGAAATGCGCACAAGTGGTTAAGTAGAAGAGGTTAAAGCTTATCCGGAATTAGTTTCCGACGTTCTTGGGAAAACGTAATTCAGGGGGAGAGAAGGGATGAAGGTGAAGATTTTCGGGAAGAAAGACTGCAATCTCTGCAAGGCTTCACTCAAGAAATTTCAATTCTTTCTCGACAAATGGGAATTGACGGAAAGGATTGAAATTAATTTTTACGATTTGGATACGGTTGACGGATTGACGGAAGGTTCCCTTTTGGATGCTCTGGAAGTGCCCACAATCATTCTGGAGAAAGAGGGCCTGGAAATTGCCCGCTGGGAGAAGAGAGTGCCGCGGTCTGACGAATTCGGGGAAATTTTTGTTGCCAAATCGTAGTGTGGATTTTTTAAAAGATAATCTGTTCATCGCTTGGGAACATATGCTCGGAATTTGGTTCGCTCGCTAACAATTCTTTGCTCTGTGAGCACCGCCAAAAATCCCTGTAGCTGCAGAGCGGAGCTCTGCTGAAAAGAAGCAAAGCTTACACTTTGCCGCTACAGTTTCCGAGAGGGAACGAGATATATCTTTGGAGGGGAAGAATGATTAAGGCGCAAAAGAGGTTCTTTACTTCAGTGAGGAAAAAAGACGGCCGCATTGTGCCCTTCAATAAGGGCAAAATAGTTGAGGCTGTATTCAACGCAGCCAGGCAGGGCGGTGGGGAGACCTGGCGGATGTCTCGCAAAATAGCCAACGATGTGGAAGAGTACTTGAAGCATAACTACCTGCAGGGTGAAACGCTGAGCATGAAGGCAATCGGCGATGCTATTGAGGCCGTGCTTATGGAAAAGGGGCACCCCCTGACTGCGAGAGCTTACAACCTGCATCGTATTGCCAGGCAGAAGATGGCCGAGAAACTGAAGGTCTCAAAGAAAAAAAGAAAGAAAACCGATATAACCGACTTCGCTCTCCTGGTAGCTACCGAAACCGAAGCGGAATTGACTCCCTGGAACAGGGATAAAATAAGTCAGGCATTGGTCAAGGAAGCAAACATTCCTCTGGACGTGGCCAATCGGGTTGCCCATAATGTGGAGAAAAAGATAGTTGCTTCTGGTTTGAATCAGGTAGTCACTGGTTTTATTCGGGAATTAGTTGACAGCGAGTTACTGGAATTAGGTTATGTAAAGAAAATTAAAGAGCAGGCAAGTTTAGGAATACCCACTTACGATCTGCAAGAACTAATCTTTTCCAAAAGTCTGGAGAACAGTAACATAGCTTCTCATAATCCGGAAGCAGTAAATCTGGTTATTGCCGAGACCACACTGAAACAGTATGCTCTCAACAATATTTTTTCCCGGAATCTGGCTACCGCTCATCTGGAAGGCAGAATCCACATTCACGATCTCGGTTACCCTATAAGGGTATATTGCAGTAGCCATTCTCTGGAATATATTAAGAAGTATGGTTTGCAGATGGAGAAACTGGAGATAATCTCCTCGCCGGCAAAACATGCCCGCACTCTTACGGGACATTTGAACACATTTCTTGCCTCTATGCAGGCCTATTATGCGGGAGCTCTGGGAGTGGGTTACATAAACGTGTTTTATGCTCCTTACCTGGTGGGGATGAGCCCGCAGGACATCAAACAGGAGGCCCAGTATCTAATCTTTTCCTTATCCCAATCGGCATTCTCCCGCGGCGGCCAGGTTCTATTTCTGGACGCAAATGTCCACACGGGAGTTCCCAACTACCTGAAGGACGTGCCCGCAATCGGACCGGGGGGAAAATATACGGGAAAGACTTACGGAGAGTATGAGAAGGAAGCGCAAGTATTCGCAAAGGCATTGATGGACGTCTGGCGGGAAGGAGATAGTTTCGGGCATATCTTTGCCTTTCCCAAGATGGACCTGCACGTAAATGCGGATACGTTTTCCGACCCCGAACAGTATAAACTGTTAGAATACGCCTGTCTGATTGCCAGCGAGAATGGTGTTCCTTATTTTGTCTTTGACCGGGATGACGTCACCCTTTCCGCCTGCTGCCGGTTGCGCACTACAATCAGCGACGATTATGTTATCAAGCATCCTGAGTCGATGAGATTTTGCGGATTTCAAAATGTGACCATCAATCTCCCCCAGGCGGCTTATCGGGCAGGAAAAGGTAGAATAGAAAAGTTGTTCCCGGAAATAGAGAAATCGATGGATCTGGCAATGGAAGCGCATCTTCAGAAGAAGAGATTTATCGGAGAGTTGATGAAAGAGAGAGGAATGCCCCTGTGGGAATTGGGGAAGATTGCTCAAGACGGTAGACCTTACGTTGATTTAGAAAAGGTCACTTACATCATCGGAATTCTTGGATTGAACGAATGCGTGCAGTACCTGACCGGAAAAGAACTGCATGAAGACGAGGATATCTACAAGTTAGGATTGAAGATAATGTCCTTTATGTATCTTAAAGCAAAAGAATACGAAAAGAAATATCGCTTGAAAGTCGCCCTGGAGGAGAGCCCTGCGGAATCTGCTGCCCGCAGGCTGGCCAAGGTAGATCTCAGGGAGTATCCACAGGCCAGAGAGGTGGTTAAAGGGAACATTGAGAAAGAAGAATTCTATTATACCAACAGCATACATTTCTCTGCCAGCGCACCCATGAACCTGGTGGAGAGGATTGTTAAGCAGAGCAAATTTCACACCATAATCGAGAGCGGCGCAATTCTTCACGCTTTCATTGGGGAGGAGAAACCATCGCCTGCTTCCATAATGAATCTGGTGAAAAAGACGTGGAAGAGTACGAAAGCAGCGCAACTGACGATTTCGCCGGAATTTACGGTTTGCTGCAAGTGCAATCGGTTGACCAGGGGATTAAAGGAAAAGTGTTCCCATTGCGGCTCCGCTGAGGTGTACGGAATAACGCGCATTGTGGGATACTTCAGCAGGATTTCCAACTGGAATAAGTCCAAATTGGGTGAATTGGACGACCGGCACAAAGGAAACTATTCCTTGAAAGGATTAAAGATTGAAAGTAAGGGTGACAAGATTAAGAAAAGATATTCCTCTGCCCCAGTACCGACACCAGGGTGACGCCGGGGTTGACCTGTGCAATGCGGGAGAGGAAATTTCGTTAAAGCCACAGGAGAGGGCTTTAATTCCTACGGGAATAAAAGTAGCGGTTCCTTCCGGATATGAATTACAGATTAGACCCCGCAGTGGACTGGCGATAAATAAAGGGCTTACTGTGTTGAATACTCCCGGAACGGTCGATTCCACCTATCGGGGTGAGGTGAAGGTTATTGTTTTCAATACCAGTCCCAAAGAGATTATAGAGATTGAAAAAGGAGAGCGGATTGCCCAGGCTGTGCTCAAGAAAGTAGAGCCGATAGAATGGGAAGAGTGTGAAGGATTAGACGAGACAACGCGGAATGAAGGAGGTTTTGGCAGCACAGGATAATAGTGTTGATTAATAATCTGTAATCTGAAATCTGTAATCTGAAATTTGTAATCATATTTTTTGGAGGTGCAACATGCCTTTCTTTATAGGTCGAGACCGGGAGGCTCGCAGGGCCTATGGTTTCGATGAAGTAGCTTTGGTTCCGGGCCAGATTACCATAAATCCGAACGATGTGGACATTACCTGGAAGCTGGGAGATTTAAATCTGGAGATACCTTTCATGGCTTCGGCAATGGATGGCGTGGTAAGTCCCAAATTCGCCATTGCCATGGGCAAGCTGGGAGGATTGGCGGTATTGAACCTGGAAGGAATACAGACCCGATATAAGGACCCGGAAAAGATTCTTAAGAAAATTGCCACTGCCAGTGCAAACGAAGCGACAGTCTTGGTGCAGGAAATTTATGGAGAACCCATAAAGGAAGAACTTATCACCGAGAGGATAGGAGAAATCAAAGACGGCGGGGTTTCAGCCGTTGTTTCCTCCATTCCCCAGAATGCTTCGCGATACGGAAAATTGGCGCAAGACGCAGGATGTGATATCTTTGTCGTTCAGTCAACGGTTACCACGGTTAAGCACGTCTCCACGGAATACGAGGTTCTCGATTTCAAGAAGTTCTGTTCCCGGATGAAGATTCCCGTGATTGTGGGGAACTGCGTTACTTACGATTCTGCTTTAGAACTTATGGAGACAGGATGTGCCGGGCTTCTCGTGGGAATCGGTCCGGGCGCTGCCTGCACGACCAGAGGAGTATTGGGGATAGGCGTTCCCCAGGTGACTGCTACCGTAGATTGCGCTTCGGCGCGGGATTACTATTATAAGAAGACCGGGAAGTATGTCTCCATCATAACTGATGGCGGTATGGATACGGGCGGCGATATATGTAAAGCCTTTGCCTGCGGAGCAGACGCAGTGATGATTGGCTCAGCATTTGCCCGGGCGAAAGAGGCGCCCGGAAGAGGATACCACTGGGGAATGGCCACTCCCCATAGAAATCTGCCCCGGGGAACCAGAATACACGTAGGCACCACCGGAACCCTGGAAGAAATATTGTACGGACCGGCCAGGATGGATGACGGCACGCAGAATCTGGTGGGAGCGCTCAGAACGGGTATGGGCAATGTGGGAGCGAAGAGCATCAAGGAGATGCATCTCACGGAAATAATTATTGCCCCTGAAATAAAATTGGAAGGCAAGATACTTCAGAAAGCCCAAAGAGTCGGCATGGGGAAGTGAAGAGGAAATATAGTTCGTTCGTCCCTGAGAAATTTTTTAACGCTCAAAAACTACGGACTCTGAAGGGCGCAAATTAAAATTTCATTAATTTGCTTGATAGCGAATATGTCGCCCTTGTTTTTTCGCTAAAATTTCTAATGCTCCTCACGAACTATATTTATTTAAGAAGGGGAGTAACGTAAGAAATTGAAAGCTTCTCGCAAACTAACTTTCCTTAGGAGAATGTATGAATGCTTCACAGGCAGTTAGGGAAACTAAACTGGAAGGGATACCTCTCTTCTTCAGAGGTAAGGTGAGGGATATTTACGATCTGGACGATAAACTTCTCATTGTAGCCACAGACAGAATTTCCGCCTTTGATGTTGTTCTTCCCACTCCCATACCCGATAAAGGTAGAATTCTCACCCGGATTTCACTTTTCTGGTTCGATTATTTGAAAGATATCGTCCCCAACCATCTGATTACCGGAGATGTGGAAGACTTCCCTTCCCGACTTTCTCCTTATAAGGAGATTCTAAGAGATCGTTCTATGCTGGTGAAGAGAGCGAAGCGGATAAACATAGAAAGTGTAATAAGGGGATATCTTGCCGGCTCCTCCTGGAAAGATTACCAGAGGGAAGGTAAGATTTGTGGCATCGACTTGCTCCCGGGTCTAAAGGAATCGGACAGGCTTCCCCAGCCTATCTTTACTCCCGCCACCAAAGCCCGCTCAGGAAACCACGACATAAACATAACTGAAAAGCAACTAATTGATAATGAAGGAGAGGAAGTCTCCCGATTTCTTAAGGAGAAGAGCCTTGCAGTTTATAAAAAGGCAAGCGATTATGCTCTTTCCCGGGGAATCATTATTGCCGATACCAAATTTGAATTCGGCCTGCTCAATAATAAGATTATTCTTATCGATGAAATCTTAACTCCCGATTCTTCCCGGTTCTGGGATAAGGAGAGTTACCAGCCGGGGAAACCCCAATTGAGCTTCGACAAACAATTCGTCCGCGACTATCTGGAATCGCTCAACTGGGACAAAAAACCTCCCACTCCTCAGTTACCGGAGGAAATCGTCGCCAAGACAAGAGAAAAATACCAACAGGCCTACCAAAAATTAGTCAAAGGTTAGTGACGAAGTGGGTGGTTGTTTTGAGATAGAAGTTGAGCATTGATTTTAGTCTGGGGTAAGAATTTGTAGAAGAGGAAGGTGGGATATGAAAGTTCTGGTTATTGGTTCGGGGGGAAGGGAGCATACCCTGGTGTGGAAGCTGGCACAGAGTGATAAAGTAGATAAAATTTATTGCATTCCGGGAAATGGGGGGATTTCGCAGATTGCCGAGTGTATTTCGCTGGACCCGCTTAATTTTCCTGAGGTGGTAGAATTTGCGAAGAAAGAGAATGTGGACTTGACTGTTGTGGGTCCGGAGGTTCCTCTGGTAGCGGGAATCGTAGATTTCTTCCGGGTTAAGGGCTTGAGAATCTTTGGGCCGAATATGAAGGCAGCCCGGATGGAAGGAAGCAAAGTGTTTGCGAAGAAGTTCATGAAAAAGTACGATATTCCCACTGCCGAGTTTGAAGTTTTCGGGAATTCTGGGGATGCCCTGGACTATGTGAAGAAGCTGGCGCGCTCTTCCTGTGTAGTCAAGGCCGATGGGCTGGCAGCGGGGAAAGGTTCGATTGTTTGCGAGACAAAAGAGGAAGCTATGGATGCCGTTCGCTCGATTATGGAAGATAGAATATTCGGCGATGCGGGCAACAAAGTTATCATAGAGGAAAAGATGGAAGGGGAGGAAGCATCACTGATAGGAGTTTGTGACGGAGAGATTATCATTCCTACCGTGCCTTCGCAGGACCATAAACCAATATTTGATGATGACAAGGGGCCGAACACAGGAGGAATGGGGGCCTATGCTCCTGCGCCGGTGGTGACTGACGATGTCTACAGCTGGGCAGAAGGTAGGATTTTCAACAATTTTCTTAAAGGGGTGAAAACGGAGGGAGTAGAGTTTAAAGGTGTCGTATATGCCGGGATTATGGTTACCCGGGAAGGGCCGAAGGTCCTTGAGTTCAATGTTCGCTTCGGCGATCCGGAAAACCAGGCAGTTCTACCTCTTTTAAAAACAGATTTAGTTGACCTCCTGGAAGCTACGATTGACGGGAAATTAAGAGAGCTTCCCCTGGAGTGGGAGAAGAAGTCCTGTGTCTGTGTGGTGGTTGCCTCGGGAGGATATCCGGGCTCGTACGAGAAGGGTAAAGAGATATCGGGGCTGGATAAAGTCGGGAAAAGGGACGACGTGTATGTGTTCCACGCGGGAACGAAGAAGGATGGGAACCGTTTTTTAACTTCCGGCGGTCGGGTTATGGGAGTTACCGGTTGGAAAGATAGCTTGCAAGAAGCGATAGATTCTACGTATGAGGCGGTTAGGGAAATCGGGTTTGAGGGGATGCATTATAGGAAGGATATCGGGGCCAAAGGATTAAGAAAAGGAATATAGTTCGCTCGTTACTGAGAAATTTTTTTACGCTCAGAAACTGCGGGCTTTGTAGGG
>CAYFRM010000085.1:0-16500 GCA_964345635.1 uncultured Clostridia bacterium | reverse complement strand
TAATCCGCATTGCTTTTCTCTTTTGCGCTTTGAAAATGGTGGAGGCGACCGGAGTCGAACCGGCGACCTCATCCCTGCCAAGGATGCGTTCTCCCAACTGAACTACGCCCCCGACTGTGCTTACTTTACTGAGTTTTTGATTTCAGTTTTTTAATACCCTGAGATATCTTCTTTTTCAACGAGGAGGAGGCAGCTTTTTTCTTTTTAATCTCTGTATTTATTTTATCTATCTGAAGACACAATTTGGAGATCTTGCTATTTTTGAGCTTCTTTTCCTTAACCAATCTGAGAGTTTCAGCCCCTATCTCCTGGAGAAGTTTCGCTTTCTTGCTTTCCAGTCCCATCTCCTCGACCTTCAGCTTGCTGATCTTTACGCCGTAAACGGCCTCCTCTTGCAAACCCTTGGCGATTTTCACCGCCCTGGCACTCAATCCTTTTAATTGTTTTTCCGCCTTTTCCCATAATTTCGGAGATTCTGTTTTTTCCATAAAATTTACCTCCATCGTTATTTTCGTATTTTTAATTATACTTAACAA
The DNA here is from genome assembly GCA_964345635.1 of uncultured Clostridia bacterium. Classification (GTDB taxonomy): domain Bacteria; phylum UBA6262; class WVXT01; order WVXT01; family WVXT01; genus WVXT01. Next base: position 15,964 of record CAYFRM010000085.1, on the reverse strand, counting down.
ACCGAGCAAAGTCAAACTTTATTTGGATTCAAAAACGGCTCGGAAAACACATTTCTTAAAGAGATTCTTGATTAAACGGAGAGGATAGATTAGATCGCGGTAAATTGCCACAGCAATTGCGTGCTCAAGGTAAGCGGGAAGAGGGTGGGAATCGAGTGGCTTCAGGGAAATCGCTTTAAAACTTGATTAAAATTCCGGCAACCGGATTTAGCATAACCGTAGACTCGCCTTCTGTGAAAATCATATGCAGCTTTCCGCCCACGTCCAGGTCTATTCTGGGAGCTAACGGAATCCCCACTCCTGCTGCCGCCATAACCCCGAACTCGGTTACCGTATCTGTCACGCTAATACCGGAAACTACTAATTTTGCAGTTAAAGGATAGACTCCTGCACCTGCCTGCAAGTAGGGCGAGACTGACGGTAGCGGACTCTCCAGTTGAATAATTCCCAGAATAGGAATTGCTGAAAGGGATTCTTTGTATTTTGTACCGAACAATGTATATTCATCCTTCCAGAAACGGAGATAACCGGCTTCCACTCCCAAAGATACAAGCTTACCCACGACCCGGTAGAGGAGCTGGCCGGAGAAACCGAATCCACCCTTAGTCAATTTCTCTTCCGGCAACCCGGCCTCTTGAATGTCGGGTTTTAAGAGAATACCATAAGTTCCCTGCCCTTTTATCGATAATCCAACCTGAGCAAAAGAAGAAGCACAGAAAAGGAAAAGAGCGGCTATGGTGAATAAGATAATCTTTTTCATCGTCTAAATTCCACCTCCTTTGCCAAAATCTTCGACATTCTACTAACTGTTGTCTGTTTTGTCAATAAAAATATGGAATTTGTATATTTATCTTGACAGTAAATGTATTTTAAGTGTAAAATTGATTTGCTTTGCCAGAGTGGCGGAATTGGTATACGCTGCGGTCTCAAAAACCGTTGTCCTTCGGGACGTGTGGGTTCAAGTCCCACCTCTGGCATATTTTCTAATAAAGTGACAGGTACTTTTTTATGAAAAGATCCAGGTGGATGATTATTACTGGGATATTGATTAGCATTTTCTTTCTTTATCTCGCCTTTCGAAAATTTGACGTGCAGGAGGGTAAAAGAGCACTGAAAATGGCTAATTACTACTGGCTATTCCCGACAGTAATCTCCTATATGTTTGGATTTTGGATGCGGGGAATAAGATGGAGATACCTCCTCTTGCCCATAAAAAAGTGCAAAATATCCCACTTGGTTTCCACGGTTTTTATCGGGTTTATGGCAAACAATCTTCTGCCCCTCAGGGCAGGAGAACTAATCCGCGCTTACGTAAACGGAAAGAAGGAGAATATTAGCAAGAGTTCTTCCCTGGCTACCATCGTCGTGGAGAGAGTCCTTGACGGACTTGCCCTGGTCCTTCTTCTCTTGGTAGCAATCCTTTTTCTGGGCGGAGGTTCGTCTCAACAACACTTTCTCCCTCAATGGCTAAGAAAGATGATTTATCTCGCCTGGTTCATATTTCTGGGCGTACTGATTCTTCTTTACGTAATGACGCGCTCCAAAGAACTGACAGGCAAAATCATTAAAAAACTCTTCAGTTTCCTCAAGGAACCCATTTTGAATAAAATACTTAACTTAACAGACTCCTTTATCGAGGGACTTAATATCTTGCGTCAACGAAAAGAAATACTGGTCGTCTCTTTTCTCTCTGTCCTGGTGTGGACTTTTGAAGGGACAACATTCTATCTGGGAGCAAAAGCACTTAATTTACCTATATCTTACCCGCAAGCGTATTTTACGTTGGTGGTAGTAGCGCTGGGCTTAATGGTTCCTTCGTCTCCTGCTTTTGTCGGAGTGTATGAGTATTTCTGCGTCACTGCTCTTGCCCTGTTTGCCATTGACAGAAATTTCGCTCTGAGCTACGCCGTGCTTTTGCATCTCCTGCAGTTCAGTCTACTGGTGGGCATTGGTATGTTCTTCTTGTGGAAGGAGAATCTTTCTTTGTGGAAATTGAAAAAGGAAGTTAGCGATTATTCTTCACAATAAAAAAACCGCAATCGTAATAGCAACTGCAGGCCAATCTTAATTCTCAATACTCTCTTTCTACCCAGGGAAGTGGGTCGACCGGAACACCATGCACATATAATCCCCAATGGAGATGCGGACCTGTAGCAAGACCTGTCTCTCCCACATTGCCAATGACCTGTCCCTTAGTGACTTTATCTCCTTTTTCGACAGTAATAGCTTCTAAATGGAAATAGATTGTGGTTATGCCCTGGCCGTGGTCAATGGTCACCGTCTTTCCGTGAATGTAGAAGCCTTCCTCCGCCAGAATAACCTCCCCGCTATTGGCCGCCTGTACCGGAGTGCCCGGAGGAACTCTCATGTCGACTCCCTTGTGGCTCCAGAGAAAATCTTTGCCGGCCATTCTCTTTACGCCATATTTCCCGTTAATCTTTCCCGCAACCGGCAGAATGAATTTCCCTTCCCAATGTTGTTTTTCCTTCGCAATTTTTACGGCGGCAGAAATCAAATCGTTTTCCCGTTTATTCAGAGGCGAACCGATCAATCTTTTCTTTTCCGGAGTGAAGTTCACATACGATACAGGAAAGGCCTTTCTATCAACATAGAGAAGTTTATACTTTTTCTTTTTCTTTCCTTCCTTCCCCTTTTCCGCAATTAGAACGGCATACCTGCCGGGGACAAAATTGTATGCCAGGCCAATCAGTGCCCTGAGGGAACCTCCTTCTATGGGAAAGAGCTTACGCTCTCTGGCATTAAACCAGCAGGAATATTCTTTGCCCATCTCCATCCCTTTGACTTCTACTGCCAGGGTATCGCCCTGGCAGGGCGTAGTCGTAGAAAGACGGATTTCAAAAGCCCATGCCCGTAAATTAAACACAAAAAGAAGCAATAGAATAATTACTGACTTCATTGAAAAAATCAATGTTACTCCTCACAGAAGTGTGACCTCTACATTGAAGCAGAGCTATCGCTCTGCAGCTACAAGTGACTAATGACATTTGAAAGATAGTTTGTGAAGAGTTTTGGCGTCAAGAAATTCCCGAACGATGAACAAAATATCTTTCAAATTCTCGGTGAGCGCCACAAATCCCGAGCTTCCTCACAAAAAATTGCCCCGCCGGAGCGGGGCTAATACGATTGCGTTAAGCTGTTAGTGGTATAGTCCATTTAGACTGCTTTTACTTCCTTCACTTCAGGAACTTGCTTCTTCAGCTCTTCGGCAATACCCATTTCCAGCGTCATCGTAGACATCGGACAACCGCGACAAGTTCCGGTCAACCTCACTTTGACCACGCCTTCTTCCGTAACTTCCACCAACTCTACGTCTCCGCCATGGGCTTGCAAAGCTGGCCGAATCGCGGATAAAGCTTTTTCTACTTTTTCTCTCATTTTATTCCTTCATTCTCACTTATAATATCGGAAGATATTTCTGCAATTCGTAGTCCGTAACCTGAGTGCGGTAACGGTCCCACTCAATCTTCTTGTTATCGATGAACTTGTTGAATATATGCTCGCCCAGAGTCCTCTTAACAAGCTGGCTCTTTTCCGTAATCTGGATTGCTTCAATCAGACTCCCGGGAAGCAACTTTATCCCCTGCGCTTCCTTTTCTTCGTTGCTCATGAGAAAGATATCTTTTTCTATCGGTTCCGGCAGAGAATATCCTTTCTCTATCCCTTCCAGGCCAGCGGCGAGCATCACGGCAAAACCCAAATAGGGATTGCAGGCAGGGTCGGGACTCCTTAATTCCGCGCGCGTGGACATTTCTTCTCCCGGTTTATACATCGGAACGCGCACCAGCGCAGAACGGTTCCTCTGTCCCCAACAGATATAAGCGGGCGCTTCGTATCCGGGAACCAGCCTCTTGTAGGAGTTGACCCACTGGTTGCAAATGGAAGTAATCTCCTGAGAGTGAAAAAGGAGGCCGGCAATAAACGCCTTGCCTTCCCTGGAAAGGTGGTACTTATCGCGAGCGTCAAACAGAGCGTTTTTACTACCTTTGAATAACGATTGATGCGTATGCATCCCCGAACCATTCTCTCCAAAGAGAGGCTTGGGCATAAACGTGGCATATACGCCTCTCTTCCAGGCGACTTCCTTAACAATAACCTTATACGTCTGCACGTTGTCCGCCATGGTCAGGGCATCGGCGAAGCGCAAATCTATCTCGTGCTGGGAAGGTGCCACTTCGTGATGACTGTATTCTACGGGAATCCCCATCTTTTCCAGATAAAGCACGGTCTCTCTGCGCAAATCGTGAGCCATATCCAGAGGCAACAGGTCGAAATAGCCACCCGCGTCGAGGACTTCCGTGCCTTTTTCGTTCTTAAAATAGAAATACTCGATTTCCGGGCCGACCTGATAAGTATAGCCCATCTTTTTTGCCCTCTCCAGGTTCTTCTTCAGAACATAGCGGGGATCCCCCTTATAAGCGGATCCGTCGGGGTTCATTATGTCACAGAAGATTCTACCCGTGGCTCCCTCTTCTCCGGGACTTACGGTTTTTCCTCCCTGGGTTTCTGCGTGCTCCCGGGAGAGTTCTGCAGGGAGAATCTGGAATGTGGAGGGATCGGGCATAGCTACCAGGTCGCTCTCAAAAATTCGGGCAAAGCCTTCCACTGAAGACCCATCGAAGCCCATGCCTCCTTCCAGGGCTCTGGGTAATTCCCTTTCCGTAATTGCTACACTCTTCAATTGACCGAGAATGTCTGTAAACCAGAGGCGAATGAACCTGACCCCCTTTTCCTTCACCACCTTCAATACATCTTTTCCAGTCATAATTCCTCCCCTTTAATTTATAAAATCTTTCACTCCACTTCAGAAGTGGATTCTACCTTCCATGGTCGTTCTTTTGGTCGGCTTGCCGTTAGCGTCGAAAGTCTGCGTGTAAATAATAACCAGAGCGAGATGAGGATCAACGTGATACCCCACTTCCGCAGTAAGGATAGTATTGGGACCCTTAACCTTAACCAAATCCTCCCAGGTGTCGGCATTTCGCTTATCATAGGAGAATAGAAGGCTGAACTTATTCATCAGCAGCGAAGGATGAACCCTCATAACGGCCCGGAGGTGGGGATAGATACCCGTGGGGTCGTGATTGTAATCTTCGAATGAGGCTGAGAGAGTAATTCTATTCATAATATTATAAGCAAGCTCAACGTAAGGTCCCGTCTTTATCGGCTTTCTCGTTGAAGAAATTCCCCCTGCCTTGTCCTCTTTCCTATCCACCTCATAATATGAATTGAAATAGGAAGGAATGAAGTTGTGTTCCAGTCTCCTGAATTCTAAACGATAACTTATCCCTGTTAATATGCCTCCCATAAAACCTATGGCCCAACCCTTTCCCCCGTCAAGAGAGGGAGGAGTATCATATTCTGTATATCTCTTTCCCAGGCTCATCTGGGCAAAATCTACATAGGATAAGACAGAGATAACAGGGTGTTCCAATAGCGGAAAGTCCAAATCTGCCCCAAAGATGGTGACCTGGTCATCCTCGGTAGACCTCCTGGCGTCCGGGTCCTGGTCATTGACGCAGGTGAAGCCCACGCCTAGCCTGGGCAGAAGAGGAACGTAAGAATTATAGAATGGTCTGTAAAATACCCGCCCTCCGTAAATCTCTGAGCGCACGAGGTTGCTGAAGAAAGATTCAAATCCATGCGTGCCCCGATCGACGTCCAGCTCCAACCCAATCTTTTTTATGTCCGGATAGCCAAGCATATTGGTATAGTGGGCTATTATCAATCCGTGCCCCAGCGTAACGTCCCTGAATCCGCCAACGTAAACATATAAAGGGTCATACTTACGACCGTAGCGGGCATACCAGATTTTCTCTATAGTCCTGCTCCAGGTCCAATCTTCTTCCCGGAGGTGACTATTTTCATCAAAATAGAACTCCAGGTTCAAGCCAAAACCAAATTTCCCGATAGTAAGTTCCGGCTGTAAAGATAACTTATTGTAGATTCTCTGATCTCCCGTGTCTAGGTCAGTCAATATCACGGTTCCGAAATTCCCGTACATATCGAAAGAGGTCCCTGTGGCCTCTCCTGCCATTGTTTCTTCCTGGCGGGGATAGACTTCTCTCCCTTCTCCCTCCCAATACGGGGATTCAATCTCTTCTCCGTATACATAAGTCCGGTTAGCAAAAGAGAATACTACTATTCCCAGAAATAGCAAAAGAATGCCTGCGGTTAATTCTTTCCTCATCTCAATTCCATGACTTTAGTTCCAGATTGGCTTCGGCTTCAAGCGATTTAAATGGCCTGGCTACGCCATAATCTCTCTTATAATATCCCACACAAGCAATCATTGCCGCATTGTCCGTACACAATATCGGCGAAGGAAAGTAGAGTGCCACGCCATCTTCTTCTGCCCGACTTTTGAAAACGTCACGCAGGTGAGAATTTGCAGCCACTCCTCCTCCCAGAACGAGCTTCTTAATCCTTTTCTCTTCTATCGCACAAAAAGTCTTTTCCACAAGGGCTCCCACGGCAGCCGTCTGGAAGGAAGCGGCGATATCGGCAATCGACCGGGAATCTTTTGGTAACTTATGATTTCTGATAAAATTCACCACAGCCGTCTTAAGACCACTGAAACTGAAATCCAAAGATTCGTCCTTCATGCGGGCCAGAGGAAATCTGATTGCTGCAGCGTTTCCCTCCCGGGAAATTTCATCAATTATCGGCCCGCCAGGGTAGCCCAGACGGAGAAGCTTGGCAACCTTATCAAAAGATTCTCCCACAGCGTCATCCCTGGTCCGTCCTAACAATTCATATTTTCCGTAGTCCTCCACAAAAATCAAATCGGAATGGCCACCGGACACTACCAGGGCAATAAAAGGAGGTGAGAGCTTCCCCGCAGAAACCTCCTTCTCACCATCCTCCAGAAAGTTAGAAAATATATGTCCTTCTATATGATTAATTCCCACCAGGGATAACTCAAAAGCATAGGCTATGGCCTTGGCAGTAGCCAGGCCAATCAGTAGCGATGCCACCAGTCCGGGTCCAGTGGTAACCGCAACGCCGTCTATTTCTTTTAGAGAAGATTTTGCCCCGGAAAGCGCCTGTTCTATAACGTAATTGACTGTTTCCAGATGTTTACGGGAAGCAAGTTCAGGAACAACGCCACCGTACTTCCTGTGGACGTCAATCTGGGAAGAGACTATATTGGATAAGATTCTCCGACCATCTTCCACCACGCTGGCAGCGGTTTCATCGCAGGAAGTCTCAATACCCAAAATTAACATAAGTTCATCCTCAATTACTGTAGCTGCAGAGCGAAGCTCTGTATTGTAGGGGCGACATTTATGACGCCCGTCAGGAGGCAAAGCTTACGCTTTGCTGCTACAAAATAATGTAGCTGCAGAGCGAAGCTCTGCTAACAGGAGGCAAAGCTTACGCTTTGCTGCTACAAAAAGCAAATGTACCTATAGGTAGAATAGGGACAGTCACCGTTTCTGCAACAATTCCGATAGACTCACGAATTCGATTCCGTCTTGCTTAAATTTGGCAATGTACTCCGCCAGGGCGTCGGAAGTAAATTTCCTGTGGACATGGCCGATAGCTATGCCTGTGCCGGACTGGAGAACTCTGCGCCGCAACTTTTCCAGTTGCCGGCAAATAGACTTGTATTCGTCCTTTGTATCCAAAAAAATTTGGTTGGAAAGCGCCGGCATTCCCAATTCCCTGGCTACCTCTTCGCCCACTGAGCGCCGGGAAGTATTGGAATCGAAGAAGTAAAGCCCTTCTTTTTTCAGAACGCTCAGAGCTTCTTTCATCTTTTCACGATTGGCTGTGAAGCGAGAACCCTCATGGTTACTGACGCCAGAAACTCCCGGAACAGTGTTAAGGTTTCTCAGGATAGTACTTTCTATTTGAGAAGAGCCCATAGATACCAGTAGCGCTCCCTTCCCGGGGTCAGTCCGGGGATAGTCTTCCGGCTCCATAGGCAGGTGGAGTATCGTCTCGTAGCCGGAATTGTTAAGCTCCCGGGCCAGGAGAGTGGAATAAGGAAGCAAGGGGATGATGGCGAAGTTCAATGGTATATCCAGGCGCAGGACTTTCTTTACCTGGTCTTTACGCTGGCCGAGGTCGTCAATGACAATGCTAACTTTATACCTGGCGAAAGGATAACGGAGAAGGAGATTTTGCATTACCAATGAACGTTTCCCGGCTTTCATGCTCAGCAGATCCCCTTTGTCACTTAGTTCTACCTCATAAAGCTCAGCTCCTATCCGCCTCAGGGAATCGGCAAGCACTTTCTTATAGTCTTCCATATTAATTTCCCGGGAAACTTCGACCTCCTTGGTCACCGCGACCCAGGAAACATTGTTTTTCTTCTTCTCCTCTCTATAAATCTTTATTATATCTTTGGGGGTAACTCCTAGCTCTACCAGTTCCTCATTAACCACCCCATCAATGCGTTGCGAGAAATTTGTATAGTCAACGGGTCTAATCTGAAAATAGTAGTAGAGCGCCGCGGCCAGGACCAGAGCCAAAACTATGAATACGGATATTTTTCTCCCCTTTTTCTTCTTTTTTCCGAACCTATTCTTACTTTTCTTCTTTTTTCTGGGCACCTTCTTCTACTCCTTCCCGTATTTCTTCCACTCCTTCTTCTATCTCCGAGAATCTTTCCTGGGCTAATAAGATTTCCTTCGCTCGTTCAATTTGCGGGTCTTTCATCTTTTCCTTTTCTCTCTCCCTTGCCGCTTCCTGGGACAAACCGTATATTTTCTCTCTCTGCTTCATAAGTTCTGCCATCGTCTCCCGGGGCACTTCCACAACGATATCGGGAGCAATTCCCACATCGTGGATTAAGCGCCCACTAGGTGTATAATACTTGGCGGTAGTCAGTCTCAACCCCGAGCCATCGGATAGAGGCATCAAACTTTGCACAGAAGCCTTACCGAACGTCTTCTCTCCCAGAATAATGCCTCTCTTCCAATCCTGAACGCATCCTGCCACAATCTCTGAACCCGAGGCCGAACCTTTATTCACTAAAATTACCAAAGGTATTTTCTCGTGTCTGGCTTCCTTTTCCGCAAAGAATTTGATTACCTGCTCTTCGTGACGGCCCTGAGTATAAACAATCAATTTTCTATCGCCGACGAAATTCTTACAAATTTCCACAGCAGTAGTTAACAGCCCTCCCGGATTATACCTCAAATCGAGGATTAAACTTCCCATTCCTTGCTTCTTAAGTTTTTTCCAGACCTTATCAAACTCGTCAGGCGTATCCTTGGAGAACTCTGTTAACTCAATATAACCTATCCGGTCAGTGAGCATCTTAGCATCGGGAACACTTTCTATCTTTATTATCGCTCTGGTTATAGTAAAGTCGATTAGATCTTCTTCTCCCTCTCGAAAAATGGAGATGGTAACCTGTGTCCCCGGCTTTCCCCGCAAAAGCTTAACCGCCTCAGAAAGTGTAATATCTTTAGTATCCTTATCTTCGATTTTTATTATCTTATCCCCGGGTAGAATACCTAACTCATAGGCCGGGGTTCTGGGAAGGGGGGTAACCACGGTCAATCTTCCTTCCCGGATAGCAATCCTTATGCCTAATCCTCCAAATTTTCCCTCGGTCTCGGACTTCATCATGCGGTGAGCCGTGGGGTCCATAAATTGAGAGAAGGGATCCAATTTGCTCACCATACCCTCGCAAGCACCGTAAATCAATTTCTTAGGTTCTACCGGTTCCACATAGTTATCTCTGACCATTACGAAGACTTCGCCCAATAGTTTTATTTGCTGATAGACCTCGTTTCCTTTTTCTGCCACGCCTTGAATTGCTTTACTGTTAACTATTACCAAAGAAAACAGCAGGAATAATCCTAATCCCACACTCCACAAGACTTTCCTTTTCTTAAACATTTTATCCTCCTCCATGTGAATCCAACATATTCTCTCTGAATTGCCGGACCGTTTGTTACTTATCAGATTACTTTTCGATAGTATACTAAAAACCGCGATAATTGTAAAGCACTATCAAGTCAGGCAAGCACGATTTTCTACATTTCGTAACAGGTTATCGACCATCTCCATATTTTTCCCGGAGCTTTCCTGCAATCTTGCCACTCCGGTAGAAAGTTGTTCAAGGAACTTCTGGCAATTTGTCAAAATTTCGTTCACCCTTCCCGCTATTTGAACAGCCGGAGCCTCCATATCCATCGCTTCCTGACTCAATAGCTCCAGGAAGCCCTTTACTTTGGGATCGTAGAGATTATGAGCCCTGGGTAAAGAGATAGCCACGAAAGGCTTCCTCAAAAGGCAGGCCAAAATGACGGAATGGAGCCGCATCCCCAGTATAAAGTCTATCTTATCATAAATCTCAAACAGGTCCCGAACGTTTTGCCAGAGAAACAACCGGTAATCATTCCTGCCCTCTGTAACCATATCTTCACTTATCTTCAAATCCTCCCCTTTATGAAAAGGTATAAAGATAATTTTCGGTTCAATCCTTCTTACCAGCTCGTCACATATCTCCCTGACCACCTCTACAAATCTCTCATCCCTTTCTCCTCCCTGGAGACAGACTCCGATGGCAGGCCGCTCATTGACAGATACCCCTTTTCTGAGCGCGAATCGGTTCAGACTGAATACCGGGTCAGGGACAACAGAAACTGAAAGATTCCTGTTCAGTTTTCCCAGCTCAAATTTTGATAATTCGTCACGGACAGTGATTAAATCCACAAGCCCAAGTACCATTCCCGCAACCCTTCTACTAATTGACCTTCTGATTGGTCCCACGCCCTGGGAGAGGAGAAGGACCTTCTTGAAAAAGAGTTTACCCAGTAGAATCAATCCCAGGTAGTAATAGATGCTCCAGATCCCGGTAAGGTCCTGTAAAAGCCCTCCTCCGCCAAAAACTAATAAATCTGTGTAAAAAACTGCCGCGGCTACACTTAAAGGGTTCCCGCGATCTATTGCTCTTACTTTGTAGCTTTTGCTGGTTTTCCACGGATTTCCGGAAAGGACAGTAACCTCTAATCTTCTATCGAGTTTCTTAAGTTGTTCCAGCAAAGAGAAGAGAATCAACTCATCGCCGCCATTGTCGAAACCATAATAGCCAGCCACCAGAATTCTTTTCATCATCTTCCAATCACTTCACCCTGACGCGTCTGCCTGGCCAGGGAAAAAAGATAGTTTGTTCATCATTAAGGAATTTATTAACGCCAAAAAACAAGGACAACAAATTATGTTAATGCGAGGAATTTGGTGGAGCGAGCATTAGAATTTTTAGCCAAAAATCGAAGATTGTAGCCGCAAAGCGCAAGCTTTGCTTAATATTTATTTGAGCAGAGCTATCGCTCTGCAGCTACAGAAATTTTTGGCGGTGCTCGGAGAGCAAAAAATTGTCAGCGCGTACCGTTAGAACTCTTAGCCTTTCTCCTCATTTAACAACGGTATGCTATTTCTCTAGCCGTATTACCCTTGTCCCAGAAGGACCTCTTGTTCTAACGGCACGAGCGAACCAAATCCCGAGCATATCTTCCTCAATGATGAACGAACTATCTTTTTTCCCTGAGTCTTTTCCCTATGCTTCTTCGCAAAAAAGTGATCAATAAGACGCCTATTATTATCCCCAACCATATGCCATTTATTGTCCTGAATAAGGAGACAGCCAATGGCGTATGGGCATGGCAAAAACTATTAATTATGGAGACCTGCCCGATCAGACCGAAAATAACGAACGCTTGCCAATTTTTCAATTTTAGCCCCGGATCTTCTCTTTTTTCAGACTTGCCTTTCAAATACAGGTATATTCCCAGAATCATCAGGGGATGCCCGATAAAGAACTCTTTTATTCTGGGGCGAACGACAAGTAATTTTTCCAGAATTTCTCTTACCCGGCTTTCTATTTCCCAGAGAAAAGGTCCGGGATAATTTCCGCTCCTCAGGAGAAGCACAGCTCCCCCAAGAACCAAGAGGGAAAGTATAAACAGGTGTCTAAATTCTACTTTTCGGGATAGAAATTCCGATACTCTGTTTGCACAAAAACGGACTAACCCTTTTTCTTTGAGAGATTGTTCCCCCCGTCCAGGCAAAAGTAATAATCCGATTATCAGGGGTAGGATAAAAGAAACTTTCACCCCTCTAAACTGGTGAACTCTTAACATAAAGTCTAAACGAGTCAAAAGACAGGCAATCAGAAGTCCGCCAAATATAGTAGTAACGGTTACTTTAAGGAAAAGCCGGATGGTTTGCAGGATCTTTGCTTTATCATAAGTTACCGCTATTGACGCTTCAGGAAGGAGCAATCCGAAACTTAGCGCCAAAAGAGGAAAAGAGAGAGCCGCAAGCAGGGCAACTATCTGAACGAAAAGCGTATCTTGCCAGAAAAAAACTATCAATGCCAGAATAGCGAATAGATAGGAATAGTAAAAACTTGAAGAAACAGATTTATATAGAGAAATCAACCGCAGGAGAAGCATTAACGCCACCAGAAAGATGGGCAGGCGAAGCAAGTTGAGAGAAGCTGGCAGGGACTTGAATGGTTCAGAGAAATCGCTCTGGAAGTTACTCCCCGTAACAGCCGCCTTGATTTCTCTAATGTAATCGAGATGCGGTTGAACCCGTAGATTTTCGCCATTTCCCGCAAGGAAAGGCAATCGAATATAGAGCAATCTAACGTTCCTTTCCTTTACCGCTCTCAGGAAACGGGCAATCAATCGGGAAATCTCCCGCCTACCACCCTGTTGCATAGCAACAATCTCTTCCGCTGAAATAGAGTGTACTCTGATTATTTTCTGATACAGGTTTTTAGTTATCAACTCCCGGCCCTGCTGGTGCAGAAACTCGACGATACCCAGGTTAACCCCCGCCATATCCAATTGTCTTCTCACTGAATCTAACAATTTGGGGTAGCCCAAGATACTATCTCCGGAAAAGATGACTGTTGATATGTTTTTCCCCTCGCCAATAGTGGAAAATAGAGTCTGTATAGAAGCTTCACTAATAAACGGGCCATCAGTTAGAAGCAGAATACCTTTCAATCCGCAACGGGTTATCTTTTCTATTTTGTCTTCGGAAAAACCTACACCCAGCTGGCCAATCTCTGCTTCTTCCATTCCGTAAACACTCAGGACCGTCGGAGATTTTCCTTCCCTTCTGTCGACTCTTTTTCTGCCCAGCTTGTCAGTCAAAATTCTCTCTATTTTTTCACCCAGAGCAAAATCTTTGATTACAATGAAATGATATTTATCTCCGTCCCCATTGGTTAAACCTTTAAGCAAAATAGATTGCGGCGGGGCCAAATACCGGAACCTCCTTATCTCCTCTCCTGTTATCAAAGTCAGCCTGCCCTCGGAAGATAGCGTCTCCAGGGTCTCCTCTTCAATGGCTATAGAATTAACGCCAGCTCCTTTCAACTCCCGCAAAAAGGTATCAATGTCATATCTCCATTGCCGGCAAAGCCGGGAAAGTTCGCCGTAATCGCAAGCAATCTCCACCCGGCGGTTACCGACTTCCGCCCCCCAGCGAATTATCGAGACCAAAATGGAAGAAACTATTGATAAACACAGAGCAATAATTAAGATTTTATTTTTCATCGTCTAAAAAATACTAAGATAATCTTTGTATTTGTTAGATTCTACACCATTTCACCCCAAATTACAATAAAAAAATAGACCTAAGCTTCCCCCGCAAAGGTCTATTTAACAAAATATATATATACTAAATTTTAAACCTGCAAACTCGAATGTCGCTTTTGAGGCTCATTTGGGAGGCGGACAGAATACGCCGCACTCTGGCTCATAATACATTATGGCCGCTTCCACTCTTCCTCTGTTGGTATGCTGAATAATTACGTGCGTCTGGTCAAGTCCATCACAAACGGCCAGGGGAACATTATACCTGGCCGATAGGACGATTTTCTGATTTGCTCCCAGTGAGATATTCCGCCAGACCTGCTCGCTGAAACCAGGCAACGGCTCACCTTTTACATAGGTAACATACTGGGGATGTGGATACCAGGTGCGGTTACACGTGCCTGATTCATAATATTCCTGAATTGCCGTTACGTCCAGATGCTTATAATTGCGACGGCTATTATTCGTTATATGCACTTCGTAGGTCATCGGCATGCCAATATAATAACCGGCCAAGCCCTCGGGCGTATAAAAATAGGGGTTGGTGTAAACCACTTTTATGCTTAGATTCTTAAGCTCCCCTTGATGCTTGCCGTAGCGCACGTCTTCCCCTAGTAGAGAATTACTGATAATCACAATAATCATCACCAATCCCAGGAAAATAATCAGAAACAATTTCTTTCTATCTTGCATCTCACACCCCCTCTAGTGAATCAGCCTGTGCTCAATAGGGGAAACCTCAAAAGGTTTCCCCTGATTGCGTTCGCTTCGCTCTCTGTCACCCCTTCCACAAAGGTTATCATTTTGGTCAAAAGCATAAAAGAAAAAGCCGAGTTGCCAGAAGCCTAAAACACTCTAAATTTGTTTCTCTTCAGCAACTCGGCTTTGAAAATCTTCATCGTCTTCGGCAACCTGACTATCCCCCGACTGATAAGGGATTCTAAGGCTTTGCGTCCCCCTGTATTTCAGGGGGTTGCTTTTATCGGACGATACTTATTCTCGTCAATAAAATTTTACCACAACTTGCTTAATTTGTCAACCTGTTTTTTCACCATTTACGTCGAGAACCCGGGAATTCTGCTAATTTTCTCCTCTCTTATCTATCGCTTTTTGATACAACTTCACATATTCCTTCATTGAGGCAGCCCAGGAGAAATTGGCCTGCATCATATTATTTACCAATTTTTGCCAGGCTTCCTTATTTCTGTAAACAGTTACCGCTTTTTTGAGCGCATCCACCAGTCCCGCAACCGAAAATTCGCCAAGTAGAAAGCCGTTCCCTCTTCCTGTATCCGGCTCAAACTCTTCAATCGTGTCCGCCAGACCCCCTGTGGGATTGACGATAGAAGCAGTGCCATACGCTAGACTTATCAGCTGGCCCAATCCGCACGGCTCATAGCGGGAAGGCATCAGGAACAGGTCACAACCGGCATAGATTCTGTGAGCAAGCCCATTGTCAAATGTAATATGAATTGCCGCTTTTCCGGGGTACTGCTTGCCAATCCGGGAAAAAAGCTTGTGGTATTCTTCCTCGCCCGTTCCCAGGAGAATAAAGTATAAATCTAAACCCATTATTTCCTCAATTGCCTCGCCTATAATATCCAGGCCCTTCTGCCGGGCAAGCCGGGAGACGATTCCCGCCAGGGGCCGTTCCAGGTTAACCGGCAGGTTATTCTCTTTTAACAGTGCCTTCTTACATTCCCTCTTTTTATCTATCTCCCCCAGAGTATAGTTGACAGCGATGAATCGGTCCTTTGCCGGATTCCATTCATCATAGTCGATTCCATTGAGTATGCCGTAGAGGTCCCGGCTGCGATGGGCAAGGACTCCTTCCAAACCGTAGCCAAATTCGGGTGAGGACTGAATTTCCTTGCTATAAGTTACGCTCACGGTGTTCAATACATCTGCGTAGACCATTCCTCCCTTAAGAAAATTAACCTGCCCGTAGAATTCCAGCCTGTCGGGGGTAAATTCTGCCTCGCTCAAGCCAGCCAGATCTAAAGCCTTCCCCGGGAACGTCCCTTGATAGGCGATATTATGAATAGTCATAACTGTTGCCGTTCTTTTGAAGAAAGGGTCTTTTTTATACAATGTCTTAAGGTAGACAGGTATCAAGCCCGTCTGCCAATCGTTACAGTGAATCACGTCGGGTTGAAACCCTATTGCTTTAACCGCTTCCAGTAGCGCCCGGGAAAAAAGAATGAACCTCTCTGCATTATCCTCATAAGCACCTTCGGGAGTGCCGTAGAGTTCCTCCCGCGCAAAGTAGGGCTCATAATCTATAAAATATACGGGTATTCCTCTCTCCAATTCGCCTTCCAGAATTGAAACTACGGCCGTCTCATTACCCACAGGAATGGCAAGGCTTTTAG
>CAYFRM010000084.1:0-3838 GCA_964345635.1 uncultured Clostridia bacterium | reverse complement strand
AATACAACAACATCCTCTATCTTTTTCTTGACAACATTGAATCCTTTCATTTTCTCCTATTTCGCCGGCGAGTCCTGTTTTCTCACTTTTACTTTCAAATCTTTTTCCAATGTCTCCGTTATCCTGGTATGTAAACTATTTACCTCCTCATCCTTCAGAGTTTTTTCCATGGATTGATAGACAATTTTACAGGCCAGGCCTCTCTTCCCGGGCTCAATCTGTTGGCCAAAATAGACGTCGAAAAGTTCCACGTCCCGAACGAGTTCCCTTCCAACGGCTTTTATTTTAGCACATATTTCTCCAAATGTCAAGCCCTCGGGAGCTACCAAGGCAATATCCCGGGAAACCCAGGGAAACCTCGATGTTCTCTCATATTTTTTCTTAATCTCCATAAGTTTGCACAATTTGTCAAAATCTAACTCAAAAATGTATACCTTGTCCCTGAATTCCATTTTGCGCGAGACTTCATTAACCAGCTCACCAAAATCTCCCAGGTGTTCACTGTCTATCGTTATCCTATTTGAGATTCCCTCATCCAGAAGAAAATGGTTGCTTCTCCTTATCCCTGTTTTTCCCCGACGTTCGGAATTAATGCCCAGCTCTCCCAATAAGGATTCTACAATTCCTTTGACGTAGTAAAAATCGATAGCTTTTGCAGAGTCTTCCCAGTATCGCTCCTCCTGAGTACCGACCAGGACACCTGCCAGAATCCTTTTCTCTTGCGGCACGTCTTTTCCCGGGAAAAAGACGCGGCCTATTTCGAATATTTTCATATCCGAGACGCCATGGTTTAGATTCCATCTCACCACCGACAGGAGACCGGGAAGCAAGGAGGTGCGTAGAAGGCTCTGTTCTCGCGATAAGGGATTGGTAATCTCCACAGTTCCCTTAAGCTCGGAGGGAATAGTGATGTCCAGCTCATCATAATATTCCGGGCTAACCAGAGAACGACTGACGACTTCGCACAGTCCCAATCTGGTCAAGACATCTTTTACAACGTCTTCCAACGCCAAAATTTTGTCATCAACTGCACCGCTACCCTCTATTTTCGGCATTCCCGAGGGAATCTTATCGTATCCATATAGCCGGGCAATCTCTTCCACCAGGTCCACGGGGCGGGAGATGTCGTTTCTATAGGAAGGCACCCTGACCTGTAGGCGCTTCTCCCCTTCTTTCTGAGAAACATCAAATCGCAAGCGAGAGAGGATTTCACTCATTTCCTTAGCCGAAATATCGGAGCCCAGGATACGGTCGGCCTCTTCCGGAGAAAACTCTATCTCTACCGGAGATAAAGGTTGAGGGTACACGTCAATTACCCCCGCAGCAATTTTTCCTCCCGCCAGTTCCTGAATCAACTGGCAAGCGCGATTAGAAGCGATGAGTAAGTTTTCCACATCAACGCCACGTTCGAAGCGGTAAGACGATTCTGTGTCTATTCCCATTTGCCGGGCTGTGCCCCTTACTACCTGCGGAGCAAAATAAGCGCTCTCCAGAAGCACGTTTCTGGTGGATTGTTCCACGCTCGTCTCTACTCCTCCGATTATTCCCGCCAAAGCCACCGGGCGCTTCGCATCAGCGATGAGTAGATTCTTTTCCGTCAATTTTCTCTCTTCGTTATCCAGAGTCAGAAGCTTCTCGCCACGAGTTGCAAAGCGCACTAAAATTTTATGCTCAGCCAATTTATCATAATCGAAGGCGTGCAGCGGGTGGCCAAGTTCAATCAGTACATAATTGGTAATATCCACTACATTATTAATCGCTCTAAGCCCTACCGTCTCCAATTTCTTGACCAGCCAGGAAGGAGACGAACCGACTTTCACGTCGCGAATAATTCTGGCGGTATAACGCCGGCACGCCTGGGGAGCGAGAATCTCCACTTTCGCCAAATCGGAAACAGAAACTCCATTTTCTTTCAATTCAATCCTGGGTGGCTTTAAATTACCACCCAAAATAGCGGAAACTTCGCGCGCCATTCCGAATATGCTGGCGCAATCGGAACGATTGGTAGTCAGTTCCACTTCCAGCACTACTTCTTCTAACGTCAAAGCCTTCTTAATATCGGCGCCTAATTTAGAACCGCGAGGAAGAACAAGAATGCCGCTGGCATCCTCTCCCAGACCCAATTCTTTCTCGGAGCAGAGCATTCCACAAGAAGTCTGCCCTTTTATTTTCGCTTTACTTATTCTCCGCCCTCCCGGAAGTTTGGCTCCCACCCTGGCCAGGGGAACCAAATCCTTAACCTTTATGTTCCTTGCTCCACAGACTATAGAAAAGATTTGTTTCCCGTCGGAAACCTGGCATAGACTTAATTTATCTGCCTGGGGAACGGGCTTGAGAGAAAGGATTTCACCAACGACTACATTCTCTACCTCAGATCCCAAATAGACAATATCGCTCACTTCCAGACCAGCCATAGTCAGATATTTAGCCAGTTCCGGAGGAGACAGAGAAAAATCTACGTACTCTTTTAACCAATTATAAGAAATCCTCATTTTCCCTCATCCCTGCAAAAAATAAAGCGTTGTCATTGCGAACGAAGTGAAGCAATCTCGAGATTGCCGCGGCTTCGCCTCGCAAAGACATCTCTTAATTCCCTATTTAAAAAGGGTATGGGCGAAGTCAATCCACTCGCGGGAAACAGTCTTTAACTTACCCACTGCTTCTTCCAAACTAACCCCCACCATCTCCGTTCCCCGCAAGGAAACCATCTGACCGAACTTTCCCTCTTCAATCAGTTCCGCTGCTTTCACGCCAGCCCTGACCCCCAGCATCCTATCAAATAACGTGGGAGCTCCTCCACGCTGCATATGACCAATAACGCTCGCCCTGGTATCAATTCCCAGTTTACCCTTTATGATGTTAGCTATACTTTCTCCCACGCCTCTCTCTTTCAACAGCATATGGCCGAACTGGTCCAGCTTCTCTTCTCCTACTTTCTTCCCGGGAACCCTAATACCTTCGGAGACTACAACCGTGGCCACTTTTTTCCTGGCATAAACCTTTTTCAAATGTTTGCACATAGAATCTACATCTGCTTTTTCCTCGGGAAGCAGAACCCAGTCCGCACCACCGCCAATGGCGGTAAACAGCGCCACCCAGCCAGCGTGCCTGCCCATTACCTCCAGAACCATAATCCTTCTATGCGATTTTCCCGTATCCTTCAAAACTTCCAGGGCATTCATCGCCAGCGTAACCGAGGTATCGAAACCAAAAGTGTAATCTGTGGATGAAAGGTCATTGTCCATTGTTTTGGGAACGCCGACAACTTTCATCTTATGTTCCTTATACAATTTACTGGCTACTCCTAAAGTATCTTCGCCACCCATAGCAACTATTGCATCAAGTTTGAGTTTTTTCAAATTTTCTAAACATTTCTCCACGCCCTTCTCTACTTTGTAGGGGCTGGTGCGGGAAGTGCCCAGTATCGTCCCTCCCTTATCCATCAAATCTTCCACCTGGGAAATTTCCAGAGGTTGAGTCAGACCCTCAATCAAACCCTTCCATCCCTCGCTAATTCCCACTACTTCCCAGCCGAAATCTATTGCCCTCATCACGCAGCCGCGAATTGCCGGATTCAAGCCCGGCACGTCTCCTCCACCGCTCAATACTCCGATTCTCATCTTAATTCTTACCCTACCTCCTTTATTTTACTTTGTCATCATTTCAAAAACCCGAGGATGAAGGGATAGTTTCAGGAGCTTCAAATCCGCCAGGATTCGCCCCAGCGCTGGCGGATTTTAGAGCGAGGTTCTAACCGAGCGACTCCGAAAACTATCCCCACCTTTTAATACCCTGAGGATGAAGGGATAGTTTCAGGAGCTTCAAATCCGCCAGGATT
>CAYFRM010000083.1:0-7079 GCA_964345635.1 uncultured Clostridia bacterium | reverse complement strand
TCCGTTTTTACAGTCTTGAGGTCCAGTCCCCTCTTCTTTGCCGCTGTCTCCAGTGCATAGGCTGAAGTGTGGATTTTCTCTTCTGAATCAGGAGTTATAACCTGGTTGATGAGGTCGGTGAAGATGGTCTCAGCAGCAAGCTCCTCCAAGGAGTAGCTGACTTCAGTCTGCGTTTGAGAAAAAGTACCTGTCCCCTTTTCCTGAGATTCCAGTATTCTGTTCAAGGCATAGACTGCGCAACTTATGATATATTCTCCTTTACTTCTAAGCCAGCCTACCGCCTTCTCCAGCCCGCCAGTAACCTTATCGAAGAATCCTCTGGCTTGCGAAGAGAGGTTCTCTACAATCTCGGTAAATTTATTAATAACTGTATCTATAACCTCTTGCGTAACCGGGGGATTCGAATCTATCCCGGGAGTGAATATTGCCTCTGCAGCACCGGAAATTCCTGCGGGAGAATCCCCAATCATACCGCCAGAAAAACCATTATTCAGCCCGAATACTTCTCCCTTATTGAGGAAAGATAGGTCCATATCATCTTCCAGGTCTATGCCGTCTACATCTGGTAATGCTGTCCGGGTATGAATCCTGCGGGCAAGACTCAATTGCTCTTCGCGGTCCCCGTTTCCATCGATATCATTATCGTCTCTTACAGGACTTGAGGTTACCACAAGACTGACATGTCCACTGCCAATCTCTTTTTCCTCTCTTCTGAACACAGAATCTTCAATCTTTTCTCTCTTGTCACTATCCGGTATGGTCCTTGTCTCTCCGTCCATATTCCGGACCTGAATTCTACCATTACCATCCCTGGTCACGTAGACATAATCAGGCTCATCCAAAGTTCCCAGATTTACCTTACAAACTATGTCCTTGGCCAGTATGGCGCTTTCTATCTTCTTCTTGTCTTCTTCTGAATAACCAGAACTCCACAGAGAGGTCCCATTCACTCTGATCTCGTCTCCATCCCAGGTTGCAGTTACAGTGCTTCCGTCCCCTAGTTTTACATCCGCTTCGAAATCGTGATTGGCTTTAATTCTATATATGGCATCGTAGATTGTATCCCGATCCTCTAAAGAAAACCGGCTCGTATCGACGACGTTTCCCTGGCCGTCGGTAACTGTTATCTCCACCCCACTGCCCCAGGGATCACCACTCCAGAAGACATTTGCATTCTGCTCGTTCTGCCAGGCTCCGGCAAAATCAGAGACTTCCTGAGTAATGGTAGCGATTACATTACCACTTAAGTCTTTCAGTTCATAGATTCGCCCGCCTCGACCGTCCTCGGTATAGGTAACTCCCTGACCGAAAACTCTCTGTTCATAAATAGGATTGCCCAGACTATCTCTCTTGGTAATATTGGTCTCCAGCTCTCCTTTCCCATCTCCTTCCGGAGAATCTCCATTTACCAGGCGCTTGATTTCAAACCTTTCCTCTTCAGTAAGTGACGACCAGGAAATTGTAGTTCCATTACTTCTTCTAATTTCGCTTATCTGCCTCTCTCCATCAACCTCACTCCATTTGACCGTAACTTTCTCATCTATCCAGAGGGGAACGATGCTCCCTTGCCCGTCTCTTTTGAATACCTGGGCTGAGACTGTGTTATCGTCTTTATGGGAGTCATTATTGCCTATGGCGCCAGTGATACTGTCCGATATATTACTATAATTACCATCGTAGTCCGGCTGGAGAGAGGCCTCGGTAACCTCGCTTCCATCCCAATTGCTAACATTGGTAACTATTGCCTGACCATCCTCCCATTTCCAGGTAACTACCCTCAACTTGTCTCCGTAGTTCACGTAAACTATATGTTCCTCATTCTCATTTGCACTATAGACCTGTTGCCAGATTGATTCTTTCTCACTGTCAGTTAGACTGTCCCAGTCAACTTCAATCTCATTTCCATTTATGTCCCGGCGAATAACCTTGACCCACCTACCATTCCCGTTCGTCTGGTAACCAGAGGTCTCTTTATCCTGCCACAAGACAGTTACTCCCCAGTGGTCCCAGGAAGGAATTCCATATTGGGTATAGGTCCCGTCACCATTGTCTATGCCTGCATCTTCCAGGTTCACAATCTCCAACACATAGCGGACATCCGTATCAGAATCCCCGGCGCGCGGGTCATCTGAAGAGACAACACTATTACCACTTACCCGATGGGGAATGGCCAATATTTTGGTAACCATCCCATCGGAGGAAGTGAATATAGCCCTTAAATTTTGAGAATCATCTTGATTAGGTGTGAGTTTAAGTGTTATCCGGCTTCCCATACTGTGATATTGCCGGGAAGCTTGAGAGATGTTGCCACTGGCGTCTTTCTCCACGTCAAGGAGCTCCATCAATACTCCTTCACTGTTGTAACTTTCCCGATGCACGCTGACAATGGTTCCGTCCGTTCTCCTTACCACTTTGGTATATTCAATTATACCTGTCCCGTCATAGCCACCTGTCCGTTCATCGTTTTCCACATTGTAGTAGTACATATATGTAATATTTCCCTCTTCTATCTT
Source organism: uncultured Clostridia bacterium (assembly GCA_964345635.1). Taxonomy (GTDB): domain Bacteria; phylum UBA6262; class WVXT01; order WVXT01; family WVXT01; genus WVXT01. Next base: position 4,566 of record CAYFRM010000083.1, on the reverse strand, counting down.
CCGGAAATATTTGAGCCAGGGCTTATCGTCAAATTCCGGGTCATTATCAGTATCGCTTCCCGTGGCTCCCCTTATCTCCGTCATCCGCTTTTCACTGAGGAGTGTCCCTTCCTGAGGTATCGTAGTCATCAGAACATCGCCATTCCAGCGGGAAGAGAAATCCTCTATGGAAATCATACTCTCTCCACCAATCCCCGAGAGAAACACCTTCTCTTCACTAATCCTTTCTACCACTACAAAATGGTTTCCATCAACATGGGCAATTACAGGGGCGGATAGACTCTTTAGCTGTTCCAGACTTAGATGGGCGCCGGAAAGATTGACTCCCTTTAATGCTGCCTGCTTAACCAGAGCGAACATTGAAGTCATAAGTTCTCCGGAAGCGCTCCCGGGAGTGATTGTTCCGGTGAGAATATCTATGAGAATGGTCTTGGAAGCTATCTCCCCTGTGGTTACTTCTATCCCCAGGTTGGTTAAGATGTTATGAAGTCCATTTATTGCGCAGTTTAAAATTTTTGTCCCGGTATCTCCGAGCCACTCAATTATTGTAGATATTCCCGCAGTGGTCAGTTCTATCAGGGGGAAGTCGCCAATTCCTAAACTGGATAAAATTTCTTTCTTCTCCTGGGATGTGGAGCCGATAAATATATTCAGGAATTGCTCAATCTCATCTACTATTGACTGTATATCTTCACTTTGCCCGGAGCCCTCTGTAAGCCATCCCGCATCGTAGGAATCGATAATGCTCGTGGAACTTATTACCCTTGCCTCTCCGTTTATTATTGCGTAGATACTGTTGCCGTGAGTCTCATATCTATTCCCGAAGACATCCAGCCCCGTTGTCTTGCTGAAACCTCGGGCATCGATTAAGTAGCCGGATACGTCGTATTCGTACTCCACAGTGGTTTGTGTCTGGGCTTGGGAAAAATCGAAGTTTACTGTCTCGGTATCGGTGAGCGAGGTCTTTCTCTTGGCCTGACCGCCGATGATAACATAAGTGTCACTGGTTTGCGAATTAAAGGTGCTTCCAAAGATGTCCTCACCAGCGGTGGTCGTCTCACCAGAGGCACCCACAAGGAAGTTCTTATCGTCAAACTGGTACTCCTTTGCATATTGGCTTTCACTGAATGAACCATCTATATTATTGTTGCGGGTAGTTCCGGTAGTGCCGGTAAGTTCTAAATGTCCATTTACGATTTCATGCCTTAATTCAGCTTCATCAATGAAAGTATTCCCGAATCCATCCTCTCCCTCTGTCCTTGTAGTGCCACTTGCTCCGGTCAGTTTTTTCTTACTATTATAGGTGTAATCGGTCCGACTTGTGGTGTGGCTTTCAGAACCATCCACGCCCGTAGTCCAGCTCTCTTCTTTCGAACCGGTCAGTCGCTCATCATCATAAGTCCCTTTCCAGTCCCTTACCGTAAAATTATCGAAAGGATCGGTAATTTCCTCATGGTATTTGGTTAGATTCTTATCGGAATCGTAATCTTTTGCATTACAGGACCATTCAATGTTAGTAGTATGTCCGCAACAATCTGTAATACTCTTATGGTAAGAAGTGAGGTGTTTGCCCGTATATTCGGAATCGGAATACTCAACGGTGAGAGTGGAATTGTAGGGGTCGGTTATGGTGACAGCCCAATCGGTGAGAAACTGGTTAGCCTTGGTCTCGTCCGTGGCGTAGAAGACAGAATCTTCGGTATATCCCTCTGCCTGCCAGTGCTCCCTGGTCAACTTGCCAAACTGGTCGACTGTCTCTGCCTCGTAGGCCTCCAGAAGCCACTTCTTATCGTAGGTCATATTATATACGCGGCGAATGCTTTCGTATCCAAAAGCATCGGGAACTCTCTCATTCTCGATTCTCGAGGCGAGTCCGTCCTTGAAATAGACTGTGCGACCATCGTCATATTTGATATATTTAAACTCGCTTTTTTGGGAGGCAACCTCGAGGACCCTTCTGTGGCTGGCGAGCACCTGATCCCTTATTGAGCCAATAGCAGTAACTCTGTCCAGGATCCCTTCAAATAGAGCATTTTCCAGGTTTTCTACTCTCTCTACCCTTTCCCGCCTTTCTCTAAACTTCTGAATCTCACTCTGCTGTTTTATTATCTTTTCTTGCCTTCTTTGCCTCTCTTGTAGCTGATTTAAGGAAAAGTATCCCGATTCCTCGCGGTCCTTCTGCAATTCTTTCGAGCGGGGAACAAAGCTGAAGTTTGCCGAGAAGCAGACTTGAGTCCAGGCCTGAACTATCGCCAGTATCAGGGCAATTATTCTGGTCATTCCTCTATATTTTGGCTTTTGCGATTCAGATATCATCTGCCACCTTTACTTGGTAGGAACTTCCCCCAATACCTTATCGATCTTTCCGTCAAAGTCACTATCCACTGCTCTGCCACACAACTTTCCCTGCTTGTAATAGAACCAGGCATCTATTCTGCCATCGTGATTTGTATCGACCTCCTGCCTGACTTTTACTCCTTGCTCAAAATAGGCCCAGGCGTCTCTCCTGCCATCATTATTTCTATCTATCTCCTGCCTCGCGGTCTTCCCATTCTTATAGTATGCCCAGAAATCTATTTTACCGTCGTAGTCACTATCCACTTCGGACCTGGTTAATACGCCATTTTCCAGGTATCTCCAGATATCGGTTCTGCCATCCCCGTTCCTGTCCGCTTCCTCAACTGTCCGGGCAACCTCCAGGACCCCGGTTCCGGTAGACGTTAGTATGGCTGCTTGTGGCTTTCCCTCTACTATCGCCCCTTTAACTGCGAGGAACATTCCTGCCACTACGCCAATAAATAGCGGCAAAAATATCCCTTTTTTCCATCGTAAAAACACAGTTTTCCCCCTTTTCCATATTCCAAATTCCTCATAAAAAAGCCGGGTTATCAAAGATTTTTCAATCTTCGGCAACCCGGCCATCTTATTTCCCCTATTAAGTGATCGGCAACCCGGCCATCTTAATAAATAAGATCCGTGGTTTTGCCCGCCAACTCCTCCCCTGGAGTCGACGTGTCCCCTCTTTCCGGGACGACCTCCGATTGCTCGGAGTTTGCCTTTTCGGATTTAATTTTTCCCGACGAGGTCTCGTCGAGGTACTAACAATAATCTACCATAGTAATATCACAGTTGTGTAAATAAATTGTAAAATTTTTGTAAATTTTGGTGGTTTTCTATAGTATCAAAGCGCAATCTTTGCGATGAGGTACTCGGGGTCGTCCCCGACCCCGAGGTCCCGTCGGGCTCAGGGACGAGCCCGACTACCCCCAATAAATAAGAAAGTCGTGTAGCCATATTGACATACCTGACCCACACAGTCCCTGAAGGGCGACCGACCCATAACAAAAAGTGGCCTGTCCCTTTTTTCTCATCTAATTATCACCAACTTCCCTGACTTATGTTGTTTCTTGTTTTCGATATAATAAATATATACCCCGCTTACTACCTTCTCTCCTTTTTCGTTTTCAACAGGATACCACTCCTCATTCCACCCATTCTTGTGTATTAAATTCCTTACCAATTCTCCTGTTATGGTATATATCTTTATCTCTGTTTCAGTGGAAAGATTTGTAAATGTTATCCCACTTGTCTCATCTCCTGTTGTACTTAACCTATCATTTGGCTTATATGGCACGGGGTAGGCATAGGCATCTGATAAATCATAAAAACCTCCTCCACTGACATCGTACCCTTGAATCTTGCCATCTACCCCTGCGGGATTGGCAAACATAGCGCCTGGCCCATCCGCCAAACCTATGCCCGCAGAGCCCATTGCCAGCTCTCTCGGGGCAAGATTTATCTTAAGAAAATTTGCTCCCGTCGAACCGGGATCAGAAGCGCCTAACCTTGACAGATTCAACATTACCACTAATACGATTAAGAATATCTTTTTCATTCTATTCCTTTCTTTCCAGATAAAACCAATTATGCCTTCACGCTGGAAACGACATGATAACCAATATCACCTGATTATGATGATTTTCCCCGTTTTATGTTGTTTTGCGTTCTCGACGTAATAAACATATACCCCGCTTACTACCTTCTCTCCTCTTTCATTCTCCACGGGAATCCACTCTTCCTGATTCCCACCCTTATGTATTAACCTCTTTACCAATTCTCCCGTTATGGTATATATTTCTATCTCCGCTTCATCGGTAAGGTTTGTAAATGTTATTCCTTCTCCGGGTCTTCCCGTCAAATAATTTCCATCATTCGGCTTATATGGCACAGGGAATGCATACGCCTCCGATAAATCATAAAAACCTCCTCCCATCAGGGTATATACACCAAATCCTATTACCTTCGCTCTGGCTACTTTATTTTTTGTATCCACTTTCGTGCCTGCTACTCTTACCCACAATCTATGCTCCTCATCCAACCAGTAAAGACTTAATGTTATTACTTTTACTTTCAGTGGCGTTTCCTGCGTGCTATCCACTATTCCGTCATTGTCTGCATCTCCGTAAGGAAGCTCGACATAAACGCTGTTTGAGAATCTCTCTGTTGCCATCCGGTCACCTGGGAAGCTGTAGCCCGTAATTTCTCTCATACTTTCCCGTAAATTAT
>CAYFRM010000082.1:0-11686 GCA_964345635.1 uncultured Clostridia bacterium | reverse complement strand
TATTTTTTCTGTTGATAGTAGTTCCCTGGCCCCTGGTAATGTATCTGCTTCATGGAGATAGATTCATAAATTCTTTCTTTTTCTCGGAATTGGTCAATAGAGTGGACAGGTATTCGATAGATTTGGTTTCCAACATTGGCTACTATCTGGCTACGATGGTAAGACATTTCTTCCCATGGTCGATTTTTCTTCTTATCGGTATTATCTCAACCGGGAAGAAGGAGAATAAAAGAAACGAGATTAGATTCCTCTTTCTCTGGTTAGCCGTAACCTTTGGGATGTTTACTTTTTTTGTCTCCTCCGGCCATTCCCGATACTTGCTTCCCCTTGCTCCGGCTCTGGCGCTTCTTACCGGGGAATATCTGGTGAGGATTGAGGAGGGAGGCGCTTTCCGGAATAGAATTTTCAAGTTAATGGTTCTTCTCGTTTTGTCATTGTTTATGGTTTTGGCTGTGGTTATACTCTTTTTAATTGTTGCTGTCTATTCCTTTGGGTATTATGGCTTCATATTTTCCTTATTGGCATTGGCGGTTGTACTGGGAGGGAGTATTCTTCTGGGAAGATTTTATAAGAGAAAAATATTCGGACCGCTTCCGCCAACAATCGCCTGCACAATGGCGACGATTGCTTTTATTTTCATTGGCGGGATTATTCCGGCAACGACGCCTGACCCCTGGAAAGAACTGGGCTCAAGATACCTTAAAGGAATTGGAAAGAAAGACAGGATTGTCACCCTGGGAATTGATAGGGGTCCTCGGGTCTGGTTGACTATATACGCTTCCCAATTTTTGGACGGGACCTATTACGGAGAGGAGATAGACACGGGTTACGACTATCTGGAAAGCGAAAAAACAGCGCCGGAGACTATCCTGGTTGTCCTGCCCGAGTCCGAGTATGCGAGACTTCCGGAGAACCTGAAGCGAGAGTATCCCGTAAAGGGAAGTAGTTTTACCTATGATATGAAAGGAGAAACGAATACAAAGGAGATTTTTCGCGCAATTCGGGAGGGGAGATTAAGGTCTTTTCTGGATGGACATAGAAAATACTTGTACGTTCTGACGAACAAAAGAGACTTATGACTTTTCCCTGCAAACTGGTCGTCTTCTGAATCGTCTTCCTGTTGGTAGTGTAGGGCTTTATGCCCGTACCGATAAATAGGGACGCCCATAAAGGGCTACACTACAAGGACGCGCATTATTGCTATTTTCCTCTTTTTTTGGTATACTGCTAAAGTAATTTCTATTCCGGGTGAAATTAATGGGTGATTTGATGGTTTCCGAAAAAAAATTTGTTATGGGGACGTATAAGCGTTACCCTCTGGCGGTCAACAGGGCTAAGGGAAAATATATCTGGTCCGAGGAAGGCAAGAAGTATCTTGACTTTTTCAGCGGCCTATCGGTGAACAATCTGGGCCATTGCCATCCCCGGATTGTGAAGGCAGTTAAGGAACAACTGGCGAAGCATCTGCATATTTCTAATCTATATTACGACCGCCTGCAGGTGGAGCTGGCCCGGAAGCTGGTGAAATTGTCTATACCGGGCAAGGTCTTCTTTTCCAATAGCGGAGCGGAAGCTAACGAATGCGCGATAAAACTTGCCAGGAAGTATGGTCATCTGCAGGAAGGGAAAAAGGCGAATAGATATAAAATCATTGTTTTTGAGAACTCTTTTCACGGGAGAACGCTGGCTACCCTCTCAGCCACCAGGCAAAAGAAATTTCAGGAGGGGTTTACTCCTCTATTGTCCGGATTTAAGCAGGCAAAGTTCAATGTCCTTTCTACGGTGGAAAGAGCGATTGACAATAATACTTGCGCGATAATGGTGGAACCTGTCCAGGGAGAGGGAGGCGTGCGGGTGGCTACGGGAGAGTTTCTCAAAGGGTTACGCAGGATATGTAATAAATTCGGGCTTCTCTTGATTTTTGACGAGGTTCAGTCAGGGATGGGTCGGACAGGGAAATTCTTTGCGTATCAGCATTATGGCATAACTCCGGACATCCTGACTTTGGCCAAAGGAGTAGGCGGCGGTCTGCCCCTGGGGGCAACCATTGCCAGGGATAGAATAGCCGGGCTTTTCGCATATGGTAGCCATGGTTCAACTTTCGGAGGCAATCCGGTCTCCGTCGCTGCAGGATTGGCGGCAGCGAAGTTATTGAATGGCAAACTATTGAACAAGGTGGAAGCGGCTGGCGGATATTTCATGAAGCGACTGAACGGATTAAAATCTAAATACCCCAAGAGAATTAGAGAAGTGCGGGGATTGGGGTTAATGGTAGGGATGGAGTTACGAGGGGAAGGAGAAGAGATTGTAAAGAAATGTTTTGAGCGAGGAATCCTTATCAATTGCACTCAGAAGAGGGTTCTGAGATTTTTGCCTCCCTTGATAATTGATAATGACGACATAGATAAATTAGTGAAGGCTTTAGATAAAATTTTAGGTTCTTAATAAGGAACTTTTTGGTGAAGTTTACAGGGTTTAAAAAATATTCTGTTCATCGCTTGAGGAATTTCTTGACGCCAAAAAACTTCGGACTCTGCAGGGCGCAAAAATAAACTCGCCCCCGATTCCATCGGGGTCTCGAACAAATTTTTGCTTGAAAGAAGATATGTCGTCCTCATTTTTTTGGCTGAAATTCCCAAAACTCTTCACAGACTATTTTTTAATAAAAGAGACCTCACTAGATTCACATGAGGAGGGATGATGGGAAAGGTGAGAAAGGTTGTTCTGGCATATTCGGGCGGGCTGGATACTTCCATAATAATCCACTGGCTGAAGCAGAACTACGGTTGCCAGGTGGTCGCCTTTGCCGCGGACGTGGGTCAGTTTGAGCTTACGGGAAGGGCTGTGCACACAGTTTCGGATTTGAAACACAAAGCAATAAAGGCTGGCGCTTCCAGGGTGTACGTCCAGGATTTGAAAAGAGAGTTTGTCCGGGATTATGTTTTTCCCACGCTTCAGGCAAATGCTATTTATGAAGGGAAATATCTCCTTTCGGCAGCGCTTTCCCGGCCACTCATTGCCAGAAAATTGGTGGAGATTGCCAGAAGAGAAAAGGCAGACGGAGTGGCTCATGGATGCACGGGAAAGGGAAACGACCAGGTGAGATTTGAGTTAACTTTTAAGGCGTTGAATCCTGAATTGAAGATACTGGCTCCGTTGAGAGAATGGGAGATGGTGTCGCGCCAGGAAGAGATCGAATATGCCAAAAGGTATAAGATTCCCGTCTCTACTGGGAAAGAGAAACCGTATAGCATTGACAGGAATCTCTGGGGAGTATGCATTGAATGCGGGCCACTGGAAGATCCCTGGAAAGAGCCTCCGGAAGATGCATATCAGATAACCACTCCTCCGGAAAAGGCGCCTTCCAAGCCTGTCTATCTGGACATATATTTTAGACAGGGAACTCCCACTAAGATAGACGGGAAGTTGTTGTCACCAGTGGAGTTGATAAAAAAACTGAATAGAATTGGCGGGGCTTATGGGATTGGCCGCATCGACCTGGTGGAGAATAGAGTGGTGGGAATAAAGTCCCGGGAGATTTACGAAGCTCCCGCAGCAACGATTCTGCATCGGGCGCATCGGGAATTGGAAAGTTTGATACTGGATAGAGATACTTTCCATTATAAGGAATTGATTGCGCCACGGTACGCGGAACTGGTCTATTGCGGGCTCTGGGAGTCCCAGCTGAAAAAGACAATAGATGCCTTTGTTTCCGAAACGCAAAAGAAGGTTTCGGGAACCGTCAGAATGAAGCTGTACAAAGGAAATCTGTGGGTTGTAGGCAGAAAATCCCCTAATTCTTTATATGAGAAGAGCCTGGCTACTTATGGAGCGGAAGACAAATTTGACCGCACTTCTGCCAAAGGATTTATTGACCTTCTGGGGTTGCCTCTGGAAGTCAAAGCATTGATAGATAGAAAAGGAAGGTAGCTGCAGAGCGAATCTCTGCGTCAGTGTAGGGGCGACACTCCGTGGTCGCTACACCAAATCCCTTCGCTTAAAGCAAAATAGGAGGGTTTATGAAAAATAGGAAGTTAAAAAAGATTGATGCTTCTTTTTTCACGTCTTCCATATCTTTCGACAGAAGATTGGCGCATTACGATATTGCGGGAAGCATTGCCCATTGCAAGATGCTGGTAAAGTGCAAAATTATCCCCAAAAGCGAAGGAGATAAGATTCTAAAAGGATTGCGGGAAATCGAAGACGAAATTGCCAAGGGAAAATTCAGATTTCTTCCCCAGGACGAAGATATCCATATGGCTATTGAGAGAAGGTTGATGGAGAAGACAGGGGATACCGGAGGCCGACTGCACACCGCCAGGAGCCGCAACGACCAGGTTTCCCTGGATATGAGAATTTATTTAAGAGACGAGATAAAGAAAATTTCCACGCTTGTGGAAGATCTGCAGGATTCTATAGTGAAATTGTCCGAGAAGAATACGGAAGTAATAATGCCGGGATTTACTCATCTGCAGCACGCTCAGCCGGTCCTTTTTTCGCATCATTTAATGGCGTACTTCTTTATGCTGAAGCGAGACAGGGAGAGGTTTGCGGATTGTCTGAACAGAGTGAACGTGTTGCCTTTGGGCGCGGGAGCGTTGGCAGGCACAAGTTTTTCCATTGACCGGGAGTTTGTTGCGCGGCAATTAGGATTCTCTTCGGTCAGCGAGAATAGCATAGACACTGTTTCCGATCGCGATTTCGTAATTGAGTTTTTGTCAGCTGCGGCGATGTTGATGATGCATCTTTCCCGGCTGGCAGAGGAATTGGTTATCTGGTCATCGCCAGAGTTCTCTTTTATCCAGGTGAACGAAAATTTCTGCACCGGTTCTTCCATTATGCCCCAGAAGAAGAATCCCGACGTTGCCGAACTTATCAGGGGCAAGACGGGCAGGATTTACGGGAATCTCCACTCTCTGCTTACAGTGATGAAGGGGCTTCCCCTATCTTATAACCGGGATATGCAGGAGGATAAGGAGAGATTGTTTGATACTGTGGATACGGTGAAAAGTGTTCTGGGGGTCTTATCGCCACTTATATCGTCGCTCAAATTGAATAAAGAAAAGATGATGTCGCTAACTAAACAAGGATATTTGAACGCCACTGACGCAGCCGATTACCTGGTCAAAAAGGGAGTTCCCTTCCGAAAGGCTCATCAGCTCATAAAAGATATAGTTCTCTACGCTATGAGAAAAGGTAAGACTCTGGAGGAGTTGAGTATCAAGGAATTGAAAATTTTTTCACCTCTCTTTTCCCAGGATTTCTTTGCTGCCATTGATATAAGAAAATGTGTGGAATCCCGCAGGGTGCAGGGAGGCACTGCTCCGGAGAAGGTAAAAGACCAGATTAAAAAGTCAAGAATTAAGGGAAGATAAGAATGAGACATTTTAGTTACCGGAACGGGCATCTCTTTTGTGAAGGAGTTTCCGTAGAGAAGATAGCCAGGGAAGTGGGTACGCCTTTCTATCTCTATAGCCAGCGGACTCTTCTGGAGAATTACCGTAGTTTCCATAGCGCGCTGGGAAAGATAAGACACCTGGTATGCTATGCATTTAAAGCAAACTCCAACTCTACTCTGTGCAGGATTTTATCTGATGCCGGTAGCGGCGCTGATGTTGCTTCCTTGGGGGAACTCAGGCAAGCTCTGGAACTGGGATTTCCTGGCGGGAAGATTGTCTTTAACGGAAACGGCAAGACAATAGAAGAGATGGAGTTGGGCATCAAGTCGGATATTCTAATGTTTAACGTAGACTCATTCGAGGAATTGATGCTCCTCAACCGGGTTGCCGTAAGATTGGGAAAAAAAGCGAAAATTGCTTTAAGAATTAATCCTGATATCGAATCCCACACGCATCCTTATATCGCTACGGGAGTGAGAAAGGGAAAGTTTGGTTTTGAATTGTCCAGGGCAGTGGAAGGCTATAGACTGGCGAAGAGGCTGGGAAATCTGGAGATCTGTGGCATTCATATGCACATTGGCTCCCAGATTACGACGATAGAGCCTTTTATCAGAGGAGTAAAAAAGCTCATTACTGTTTCCGACAAATTGAAAAAGATGGGAATAAATCTTGATTACGTGAACGTGGGAGGAGGCCTGGGTATAACTTATTGGAATGAGAGACCGCCTGCGCCTGCCAGTTATGCCCGTGCCTTGATACCTCTGATTAAAAAAATTGGTTCCCGGGGAATCTTTGAGCCGGGAAGAGCTCTGGTGGGCAATGCAGGGATTCTGGTAACCAGAATTCTTCATATAAAGGAGATGTTTTCCAAGAAATTTGTCGTCGTTGACGCAGGAATGTCCGATTTTATCAGGCCGGCTTTGTATAATGCCTACCATGAGATAAAGCCGGTTAAACTGGAGACAGTGGCAAGAGGAAGATTGCAACTGGAAAGGCCGTCCCTTTGGCCTCAGGGGACAAGAAAGGTAATGGTGGCTGACGTAGTAGGCCCCATTTGTGAAGCGGGCGATTTTTTTGCTAAAGACAGGAATCTGCCCAAAGTATCTGCGGGAGACCTTCTGGCCGTGTTCTGTGCCGGCGCTTATGGGTTCACGATGGCTTCTAATTACAATTCTCGTCGCCGACCTGCCGAGATTCTGGTTAATAAAGGGAAGTATAGCATAGTACGGGAGAGAGAGACTTTTCAGGATTTAATAAAAGGAATGTAGGGGCGACACTCCGTGGTCGCCCAAAGGAAGGGACGGCACAGAGTCCGTCCTCTACGGGAAGACAAAGCTTACGCTTTGCCGCTACAGGTATTTTTGTCAGACATAGAAGCTGGGAGAAGCAATGGCATCGGGGAAACGTTCAATCTCTTTTACCAAGATGGAGAGCGGGGGCAACGATTTCATAATTATTGATAACAGAAAGAAGATACTCCCTGGCAGTCTCTCCCGGCTTGCGGTAAATCTCTGCCGCAGGCGTTCTGCAATCGGCGCTGACGGGTTGATTCTTCTGGATAAGGCAAAGAAGGCCGACTACAGAATGCGGATTTTCAATCCCGACGGTAGTGAGCCGGAAATGTGTGGCAATGGCGCCCGATGTCTTGCCCGGTTTGCGTTTATTAAAGGGATCGGTTCTGCCGAAGCAGTGATGGAAACCAAAGCGGGGAATGTGGAGGCACAGGTTAGAGGGAGGAAGGTGAAGGCGAGATTAGGTAATCCCTCGAACATAAATTTGAATTTTAAGATTTCCCTTAAAACCGGCGTATCTCAAAAAGTTAACTTTATTAACACCGGCGTTCCCCACGCGGTAGTCTTTGTTTCTTCTCTGAATAAGGTTGACGTGGAGAATCTGGGGCGGGCAATTCGTTACCATAAAAGGTTTGCCCCTTCCGGGGCGAATGTAAATTTCGTTGCCTTGCAAGGGAGAAACTCCATTAATATAAGAACCTATGAGCGAGGAGTGGAAGATGAGACTCTTGCCTGTGGCACGGGCGCTGTTGCGGCGGCTTTGATTTCGGGCTCGCAGGGGAAAGTATCTTCCCCTGTGAAAGTTCACACTCAAGGGGGAGAGACCCTGAAAGTGGAATATGTGATAGAGAAAGACAAAAGTGGAAGAGAAAAATTCAAAGGCGTTTGGCTTGAAGGAGATGTCAGAGTAGTCTATGAAGGGCAAGTAGAGGTTTGAGAGATGGCAGAGAGGAGGTGGCAGAATGTTTTCAGGTTCCTTTGTGGCACTGGTAACGCCATTCAAAAATAATCGGGTTGATGTGGATAAACTCAAAGAACTGGTAGAGTTTCATATTAAGAAAGGAACATCGGGTATTGTTCCCTGCGGGACCACGGGGGAATCGGCAACTCTTTCGCACGAGGAACACAAGGTAGTTATTGAAACCGTGATTAAGGCAGTTAACGGACGCATAAAGGTAATTGCCGGCACGGGTTCCAATAATACAAAGGAGGCAATTGAACTGACCCAATTTGCCAGGAAAGTGGGAGCCGACGGATGTTTGGTGATTACACCATATTATAATAAGCCGACCCAGAATGGTCTCTATTTGCATTTCAAAGAGATTGCCGAAACTGTGGATATTCCTATTGTTATGTATAATGTGCCAGGACGTACGGGCATCAACATGGTTCCTTCTACCGTGGCCAGGTTGGCAGAGATTAAGAATATCGTAGGAGAGAAGGAAGCCAGCGGCAATATTACCCAGATAAGTCACATTGCCAGGGAGTGTTCAGATGAATTCGACCTCCTTTCGGGAGATGACGCTATGACTTTTCCCATCCTGGCTGTTGGTGGCAAAGGGGTAATTTCCGTAGCCGCCAACATTGCGCCCGGGGAGGTGGCGGAACTCGTGGGAGCGTTTAATAAAGGCGACGTCAATAAATCGAGGGAGATGCATTTGAAAATGCTTCCTCTGTTTGCGGCTATGTTTTATGAGACAAACCCGATTCCTGTGAAGACATCGATGAACCTTATGGGAATGATTTCTGACGAGATCAGGTTACCTTTATGCGGGATGTCTGAAGAAAATTTAAAAAAATTAAAAACCACGCTGAAAGACTACAAACTTATCTAGAAAAAAGGGGTCAGAGTCATTTTTTGATATAGGACGGTCGTCCTTTGGGGTGACGGCATCGGCACTGTATTGGCACTCTAAAGAGTGCCCGACCAACGCGGGATTTTTGAACGATAGATTTCAGGGGGAATTATGGTTAAAGTAATTGTTTGCGGCGCTTGCGGCAGGATGGGTAGGAGGATTGCCGATATTCTCAGTGAGGATGGAGAGACAGAACTGGTGGGAGCAATTGAGGCAAAAGGCCACAAGGATTTAGGAACCGAAGTCATACCTGGAGTCAAGGTGACTGATAGCCTGGAAAAGATCATTGATAGAGCAGGAGTAGTCATTGATTTTACGAATCCGCAGGCGAGTTTGAAGAATTTGGAAGTGGCAGCAAAGTTTAAGAAGGCCATGGTAATAGGCACTACCGGCCACACGGAACGGGAGAAGAAATTAGTGGCAGAAAAAGCAAAAACTATTCCTCTTCTTATGGCTCCCAATATGAGTCTGGGAGTAAATCTTTTGTTCCGGGTGGTAGATAGTGTGGCAAAGGTTCTCAAAGATTATGATGCGGAGATTGTGGAAGCTCACCATAATCGGAAGAAGGATGCCCCTTCGGGAACAGCAGCGAAATTGGAAGAGACTATTGCCGAAGCGCTGGACTTAAATATTAAGGAAGCAGGAGTTTATGGCCGGAAGGGAATGGTTGGGCCACGAAAACCTGAGGAGATAGGAGTCCATTCGGTGAGGGCGGGAGATATTGTGGGTGAGCACACTGTCATTTTTGCCGGGCCGGGCGAGAGGCTGGAGTTGACCCATCGCGCGCATAGCCGGGACTGCTTTGCCCGGGGAGCGTTAGAGGCGGCAAAATGGATTGTCAAACAATCGCCAGGATTTTACGATATGCAGGATTTGCTGGGTCTGAAGGGGAGTAAGAAATGAAATTCGACTATTCCCGGAGGCTGTCTCTATTGCCTCCCTATGTTTTCGTGGAGATTGACCGTAAAAAGAATGAGGCCATTCGGCGAGGGATAGATATAATAGATTTTGGCGTCGGGGACCCCGACTTGCCTACGCCCTCGCATATCAGAGACGCTATGAAGAAGGCTATAGAAGAGCCCAGATACCATAAATATCCTTTTGGACCGGGGCTGTCGGAATTTCGCAAGGCAATCGGGAGCTGGTACAAAATCCGTTTTGGCGTAGAATTGGATTCTGAAAATGAAATACACGCTCTAATCGGTTCCAAGGAAGGACTCGGGCATATTCACCTGGCATTTGTTAATCCCGGCGATGTGGTTCTCTGTCCGGAGCCGGCTTATCCTGTCTACAATAGCGGGACAATCTACGCCGGCGGCACGTCTCACTTTATGCCCTTATTGGAGGAAAACGGTTTTCTCCCGGATCTGGACTCAATTCCCCAAAAGATAAGAAAAAAGGCGAAAATGATTTTTGTCAACTATCCCAACAATCCCACAGCAGGATGCGCCAATAGAGATTTTTTCCTGAGATTAATCGAATTTGCCAGAAAATATAATATTATCGTTGTGAGCGATGCGGCCTACTCGGAGATATATTATGATGGAAAAAAGCCCTTAAGTTTCCTGGAGCTACCGGGCGCAAAAGAAGTGGGAATTGAATTCCATTCTCTGTCCAAAACTTACAATATGACAGGTTGGAGGATCGGTTGGGCTTGCGGGAACCGAGATATACTGAAAGGCCTGTCTACGATAAAAGAGAATATCGATTCCGGTGTTTTCGGCGCCATTCAGGCCGCATCGACTGAGGCACTGAGTGGGCCTCAGGACTGCGTGCAAGAGGTGCGCCATACATATCAGAGGCGACGCGACCTGCTAATTGAAGGATTAGAAAGAAATGGCTGGAAAGTCAAGAGGCCGCAGGCGACGTTCTATATTTGGGCAAAAGTCCCCCAGGGCTATTCTTCGCTGGAGACTGTGGAGAAACTTTTGGAAGAAGCGGGTATCCTTTCCACTCCCGGTAACGCGCTTGGTCCTTCGGGAGAAGGATTTGTGCGCTTTTCTCTAACGGTGGATGAGAAGAAGATAGAAAAGGCAGTAGAGAAATTAAGAAAGATTAAATGGTGAAAAAAGAGATTTATATTGGTCTTGGCTCCAATCTCGGAGACAGATTAGCAAATATAAGAAAAGCAGTTGAATTAATAAAAAAGGAAGAGATAGAAGTTGTAGACGAATCTTCCGTATACGAGACGGAGCCCGTGGGCTATAAAGAGCAGGGTTGGTTCTTGAATTCCGTGGCGCGCAGCCGGACAGAACTCTCTCCCGAAAGATTGTGGGAGACGCTGGAGAGGATAGAAAAGTCGATGGGCAGAGAGAGGGAGATAAAATGGGGCCCGAGAATAATCGATTTAGACATCCTCTTTTACGAAAACGAAATCATAAATGAAAAACGGTTGCAGATTCCGCATGCCGAATTGCATAAGAGGAAGTTTGTTCTGGTTCCTCTGGCAGAGATCGCTCCTCAATTGGTTCATCCCGTCCTGGGGAAGACGATTGCCCGGTTATTGAGAGATTTGAAAGACGATTCACAGGTGAGACTTTTAAAGAGGCTCGATTCATCTGAGCCGAGGCCATCGGGTATTGGTGACTCCAATTTGTCGGGCGGGATTAATGAAAGACAGATTTAATAGAGTAATGAAAGTAGTCAGGAAAGTTTCCCTAATGCAAGAGGTTAGTGATAAGCTAAGGGAAGAAGGCAAAACGATTGGTTTCGTTCCCACATTGGGAGCGCTGCATCAAGGGCACCTTTCCCTGATGCGCAGGGCAAGGAAAGAAAATGACATTCTGATTATAAGTATATTTGTTAATCCTACCCAATTCGGCCCCGGAGAAGATTACCGGAAGTATCCCCGCCCTTTTGAAAAAGATAGGTCGCTTGCCAGGAGAGAAGGTGTGGACGTAATTTTCTATCCTGCTGTTTCGGAAATGTATGGGAAGGAGTATTCTACTCACGTGGAAGTAGAAAAATTATCCCGAGGGCTTTGCGGGTCGTCCCGGCCAGGACATTTCAGGGGCGTGGCTTCAGTGGTCTGTAAACTATTCAATATTGTAAAGCCCCACGTTGCCTATTTCGGACAGAAGGATTATCAGCAGTTAAGGATTATAAAAAGAATGGTGGAAGATTTAAACATGGAAGTGGA
>CAYFRM010000081.1:0-6161 GCA_964345635.1 uncultured Clostridia bacterium | reverse complement strand
TTATGGTTTCTGTCTCTTCGCCTACAGCCACTGCTATTGTCTCCAAGCCTACCGGGCCGCCGGAAAACTTCTCAATGATTGTAGTCAAAATTTTGCGGTCCATATTATCCAGTCCCATCCCGTCGACCTCGAACATCTCCAGGGCTTTTTGGGCAATCTCCTCCGAAATTCTCCCGTCTGCTTTGACCTGTGCATAATCACGCACTCTTCTTAAAAGCCGATTAGCCACCCGGGGCGTAGCACGACTCCTGTGGGCAATTTCCCTGGCTCCCCCCGGGTCCACAACAATATTCAAAATTCCCGCGGAGCGAAGAACTATCTGTTCCAGTTCACTATCGGTATAGAAATTGAGCCGGGCTACAATGCCAAATCTCTCTCTTAAAGGAGACGTCAGGGAACCTGCTCGGGTAGTCGCACCCACTAAGGTGAAATGGGGAAGCTGAAGTTTAATATTTCTGGCGCTGGGGCCCTGCCCGATTATTATATCCAAATTATATTCTTCCATTGCCGGATATAACGCTTCTTCGACCATACGGTTAAGTCGATGAATCTCGTCAATAAAGAAGACATCTCCGTCAGAAAGGTCGGTTAGAAGAGCGGCCAGATCGCCCACCCGTTCCAATATAGGACCGGAAGTTATTTTTATATTCACTTTTAATTCGTTAGCAATTATGTGGGCAAGTGTAGTCTTCCCCAACCCCGGAGGGCTGTAAAAGAGACAATGGTCAAGAGGTTCTTTTCTCTTTTTTGCTGCGGCGAAAAATATCTTAAGATTTTCCTTTAACTTTATCTGACCCACGAACTCTTCCAATATCCTGGGCCTGAGGGTATAGTCGAATTTCCTCTCTTCCTCATTCTTTATAACCGGTGTTGTAATCCTCTCCTCCATTCTATCCTCTGATTAACCGTTAAAAAATTTCACAGATATTTCAGTGCTTGTTTGATTATTTCTTCAGCTCCTGCATCTTTGTCCATAGTCTCAGATACGGAATTCACCGCTTCTTTTGCCTGGGAAACTTTATACCCTAAGGCGATCAGCCCACTTATGGCATCGGCAATCTCCTGTTCGTTTCTGCCAGCAAATCTTTCCCTGCCGGCAAAGGACAAGACCTCTATCTTGTCTTTTAAACCTATGACCAGCTTCTCTGCGGTCTTTCTGGTCAGACTAAAAAGCCCCGTCAGAACTTGTGTATCTCTGGCAATTATTGCTTTCCTGAAATCCGCAAAAGATTTGGAAATCTTGGAGAGAATTTCCAACGCGCCCCTGGCTCCTATCTTGGAAATTGACCGCAGGATGAGAAAGACTTCCCTCTCTTCTAAAGTCAAAAACCCGTAAAGCGCATTTCCCTTCCCGTACATAGACGCCGATACCCAGGTGTAGATTTTGACTTCCGCTCCCGGGGCAGGCAATTTTTCGTACGTGGACAGGGGAATGGAAATCTTGTAACCCACTCCTTGCGCTTCCACAACAATGTGGTCGGTCTCTTTGTTTTCCAATCTTCCTCTCAAAAAATCGAACATCTTTTACTTCCCATCAGCCAGGAATTTTAAAGAAATTCAGCCATTTTCTGGGAATTGAAATGGCAAAGAGCTACCGCCAGGGCATCTGCCGCATCGTCGGGCCTGGGCATATCCTTCAGTCCTAACAGAATCTTGAGCATCTTTTGCATCTGTTTTTTTTCCGCCCGGCCGTAGCCAACCAGAGACTGTTTGACCTGAAGGGGAGTATATTCGGCGACCGGCAAATTTGCTTCCACTGCCGCCAGAATAGCCACTCCTCTGGCTTCTCCCACGCTTATTGCTGTCTTTACATTTTTAGCAAAAAAAAGCTGCTCAATGGCAGCGACGTCCGGTTCATATTTTCTAATTATTCTACTGAGTTCCTTATGTATCTCCTCCAGCCTCCGGGAGAAAAGAAGATTTCGATCAGTGTTTATGCACCCATACGCCTCAACTTTATAAGTTACTTTTTCTGTCTTCTTTATGATTCCCCAGCCTAAAGTAGCTATGCCCGGGTCGATTCCCAAAACAACCACATTCTTCCCCTGAAAGTCCTTATAATTTTTAGGAAACCTTTTCCATTATCTCCTTGGGTATATCAAAGTTGGCATATACGTTCTGAACATCGTCATTATTATCCAACTCATCCATAAGTCTCAGCATCTGCTCCGCTTTTGCGCCTTCAAGTTTAATGTACGTCTGCGGTATCATAGTTATCTCTGCAGAATTTATCTGAATATTCTTTCCCTCCAGGGACTTTTTTACCTTTTCAAAATCCCGCGTTTCAGTGGTTATTTCGAAAAGGTCCTCGTCATCCGCTTTCACATCCTCAGCCCCGGACTCCAGCGCAATTTCTATCAATTCTTCTTCTCCTACTTTATTTTTATCCACGGAAATGTACCCTTTCTTGTTAAACATCCAGCCCACACAACCGGCATCTCCCAGGTTCCCCCCGTGTCGGGAAAAAGCCTTTCTTACTTCCGCAGTCGTGCGATTCTTGTTGTCCGTGGTTACTTCTACCAAGACTGCCACCCCTCCCGGGCCATAACCTTCATAAACCAATTCTTCATAAGTTATGCCCGGTAGCTCTCCCGTACCGCGTTTAACTGCCTTCTTGATATTGTCCTGGGGCATATTAACTGCCCTGGCTTTGTCCATGGCCACTCTCAGGCGGGGATTTCCCCCAGGGTCGCCCCCTCCTTGCCGTGCTGCCACAGTTATCTCTTTTATAATCTTGCTGAAAATCTGACCTTTTTTGGCGTCTACCGCTGCCTTTCTATGTTTTATTCCAGCCCACTTGGAATGTCCGGACATTTCTCCCCTACCTCCTTATGCAAATCAGTAAGATTGTTTCCAAACCACATTTTTTAAATATTTTATCATAAAATATTGTAGTTTGTAAAGAGGAAATGTGGGATAAGACGTTTGTGCAAAGTGTTCGAATTTTGCAGGTGGCCTCGGTGGTTATCTTCCTTCTTCCTTTGCTTTCTGGTAAGCTTCGATTAGAGGTTGTGTAACGTTTGGCGGTGCCTCTTCATAATGGGAAAATTTCATTTTATGCTCTCCGCTCCCCCTGGTCAATGAGCGCAGATCCGTAGCATAATTGAAAACTTCTCCCTGGGGAACCAATGCTTTTATAACCTGTTTCTTACCCTCACGCTCCATGCCCAAAACTCTGCCTCGTCGACTGTTCAAATCTCCCATTACGCTGCCCATGAACTCTTCAGGGACAATCGCTTCCACTTCCATAATCGGCTCCAAAACAAGAGGCTGTGCCTGCTCTACCCCTTTCCTGAGTGCCATGCTACCGGCAATTTCGAAGGCTAGATTGGAAGAGTCGACCTCGTGGAAACTGCCGTCGTAAAGAGTCACTTTGACATCCACTACAGGATAGCCAGCAATTACCCCCTTCTCCATGGATTGCTTAATTCCTTTCTCCACCGCCGGAATATATTGACTGGGAATTGCACCGCCGAAGATCTTATTGACGAATTCGAACCCTTTTCCTCTTTCCAAAGGTTCCGTTTTAATCCAGCAATCGCCATACTGCCCGCGACCTCCGGACTGCCTCTTATATTTCCCCTGAACATCGGCACCGGCACGAATGGTCTCCTTATAGGCGATCCTGGGCGTCCTTAGTTCCACCTCCACCCCATATCTCGCCTTCACTCTTCGGGACATAATTTCTAACTGGAGACTGCCCATTCCCGATAAGATCATTTCCTTCGTCTCTTTATTCATCCCGAACTTCAAAGTAGGGTCTCCGCGCATCGCTGTAGACAAGGCAGTGGCTATTTTCTCCTCTTCTCCTTTCGATTTGGGATAGACCGCCATGTTTACCACCGGTTCGGGAAAGTTTATTTTGGGGATGGAGATCCTCTTTTTTGGTTCACAAAGCACGTCATTCGTCCCCGTATCCTTTAATTTAACCAGCGCGACGATGTCTCCTGTTTCTCCTTCTTTAGCGTCAATACGCGTTTTTCCCCGCACAAAGGCAATCTGTCCTATTCTTTCAGAAGAATTTTTAGTATTATTGACCACGTTCAAACCTGCTAATGCTTTACCCGAATATATCTTCAGATAGTTTATTGTTCCCAGGTGGGGCTCAGAAAAGGTCTTGAACACCAATGCGGAAAACGGGCCACCGGTATCAATCTTGACCTCTCCTCCTTTTTCCACCGGCGAAGGCGCGTATTCTACCACAAAGTCGAGAAGTTGATCGATGCCCACATTTTGTAATCCCGAACCACAGAGAACAGGCACAATTTTGTGCTCCACGATCCCCTTCTTAAGAGCGCTCTTGGTCTCTTGGGGGCTCAGTTCCTGGCCTTCCAGATACTTCTCAATCAACGTGTCTTCGGAAGAAGCGATTACCTCGATCAGCTTTTCTCTATATTCTTTGGCTTTGGCTGCCGTTTCCCCGGGTATCTCTACTTCTTTTCCTCCTACTACGGCCTTGTTGGTGATGAGGTTAATTACTCCGGAAAACTTGTCGCCGGAACCAATGGGAATAGAGATCGGCGCAACATTGGGAGTCAATTTCTCTTTCAAACTGGCTTCCACTTTATCGAAATCGGCATTCTCCTTATCCATGCGATTAACGAAGATTACGGAGGGTTTTCCCTCTTTCCGGACATATTCCCACTTCTTTTCCGTTCCCATCTCCACCCCGCTGGAAGCACAAACGTTAACAATCGAAGTCTCCACAACGGAGAGAGCTCCTATCATTTCGCCGACGAAATCGGCATAACCGGGAGTATCGATGACATTGATTTTCTTGTTTTTCCATTCGCAGAAGGCGATAGACGAATTGATGGAAATTTTTCTCTCAATCTCGTCCGCATTATAATCGCAAACCGTATTGCCCGAGTCTACTTTTCCCAATCTGTCTATAGCCCTGGCTGAAAACAAGATTGCCTCGGCCAACTGGGTCTTCCCCGTGGACCCGCTACCTACTATACAGATGTTTCTTAAATCCTCCGTTTTATACTTCCCCATTGCATCCTCCCCGCGTAGATTAAATCATATTGAATTTTATTTTATGATAAATTAATTCAAGTGTCAAGATAAAAATCCCCAAAGGTTACCAAAGCACCAAAAAATGAAAATAAAAAAGGAACCCGACAAAAAATCGGATTCCCTGCAAGAACTTATCCTGTCTAATTTCTGTTTTTACAACCCCAGGCTCAAGCTTAATCCACCGGCGTAAGTGACTTCGTCGGCAAAACTAAATTCTCCTTTTATCGAAAGAAAAGAGGAAAACGATATCTTTCCGCCTACAAAAGGGCTAATGTCACCGCTGCTTCCTTTTCCTTTATCGCCTGCTACCTCGTCCTTCCATCTTATCCAGTTATGAAAGAATTTCAATCCTGCGTAAGGTGTTACCATTCCTATCTTCTTGCTCGCAGTCACACTTCCCTGTAGCTCCGTAGTATCTAACGTAAAATCGATCTGTGTGCCATTTTCTTCCGTCAGGTTAGAAGAAGAATGAACAAGTCCCAGGCCAAAAGATACGGCTGGCAGAATAACAATGTCTCCCAGGAGGACATACCTTATCCCGCCACCATATAATGCGTCATCCATTTTTCCTTTATAAGAGCGCTTCCCATTTTTCAATTCAGAACCTATTAATCCTACCAGAACATAAATTTCCATTCCCAGGGCCGGTCGAAAAGTACCTTTGGCATTGACCTTCTGAGAAACGTAGTCAAAAGGCACTTTGTACCCGGTGATATCCAGTTCAACCTTCTGCGTCGAGTGGGCATAATAGACTTCCGTATTGACTCCTCCAATACCGGTAGGGGTTACCCAGGGCATTACTTCTCTTGCCGGCGCCAGGGAAAAGATACCACAGACTAGCCCCAGGCCCAAAACAAGAATTCGCGCTATTCTCATATTTTCTCCTTACGACAGAAATCTCCTTTATACAGAAAAAACCCTGGCGATGTCCTACTCTTCCGTACCGTTACCAGCACAGTACCATCAGCGCAGGAGGGCTTAACTTCTGTGTTCGGGATGGGAACAGGTGTTTCACCTCCGCCATAACCGCCAGGGGAAAAATGTTTGCGCATAAAATCAAATAGTATGGTCAAGTCGCACGACCGATTAGTACCAGTAAGCTAAACTCATCGCTGAGCTTACACCCCTGGCCTATCAACCTT
>CAYFRM010000080.1:0-15638 GCA_964345635.1 uncultured Clostridia bacterium | reverse complement strand
TCGGTTGCATAACCGTCTTTACCTCTATTAGTATAGCGGGTAAAGGTAACCCATTTCTTATCCGGCGATACCCGGGCATGGGTCATCTGCTGCCAGGAATTTGTAATCAGCGGCTTCATATTTTTGCCGTATAAAGTAGCAGTATAGATGCCGAATACTTCGCTATTAAGATTACTTTCGCAAACAGCTTTCTTGAAATGACCATTAATTAGAGCTACCAGGGCTGTCGTCACAATTATTAGTATTATGCTAAAAATATGCTTTTTCTTCATCATGCCTTTGGCCTCTATGGCGCTCACTGACTCGCGCCCATTGCTACCCGGAGCTCCTTATTCGTCGCTCCGGCGGTACTTCGGACCCGGGGCGCTCAAGCGTCTTTCTCCGGTCGCCAGTAAAAAATGACTCTGACCCCTTTTTTTCTTTTTTTCCTGTGAATCAAGCGGAGAGAGGAGGATTCGAACCTCCGATCCCGAAATCGGGATAGCGGTTTTCGAGACCGCCCCGTTCAACCACTCCGGCATCTCTCCCCAAAGTCACTTGCCTTTAAAAAATTCGATATGACTTTCCACTTCCGGATGGGCCTTCGTATAGTAAATCTGAAATACTCTGAACGGCACGAAAAGTATTATTCCCAGCATAATCCCGATTGCCAACTTCCCTATCTGCCAGCGCGTAATCATAAAATAGATAATATAGAGGGCTGTCAGAACCATTATCGAGTGGCTTATCTGGGCAGGCATCGTCCGGGAAGACCAATGGAAAATAAAAAATCCCCCTGCTCCATAAAATAGAAGGAAAGGGATGGAAACATTCATCAATATTTTCTTTCCCAAAATTAGAGCAAATACTACGAACAGCTGGATGAGAGAAGAGACATCGGTCATGACCCAGGAGATGAAATCATATTTAAGAAAATAGAGAAATACGAGACCTGCCCATCCAATGCATATCCCATTTGCAAAAATCAGAAAAATCCTCACGCCCGATACCTATAAATTTAAAGGGCTCAGAGGGAATCGAACCCTCACACCAGGGTCCGCAACCCTGTGCTCTATCCGTTGAGCTATGAGCCCATGATTGAGTCAAAAAATGACTCTGACCCCTTTTTCTATCTATTTAACATTTCTTCTATCTTATTCAAAAGGGCCTTCTTGACGAAGGGTTTATTCACGAAATAGCTCGGGCCTTCTGGCTTTAAGGTCTCGTATAACTCTTTATCTTTGACCAAGCCCGAATTGAAGATTACCGGCAAATTGATAAATTCGGGCTTCTCCCTTAACCTTTTAATACTCTTATATCCGCTTTGTCCGGGCATAATAACATCACAGATGATTAAATCCGGTTTCTCTTTCTTGACTTTTTCTATCAAATCCAGCCCGTCTTTTGCCAGGGTTACTCGATACTTGTCTTTGAGTAGAATTTTCAGGAACTCTCTTACGTCTTCTTCGTCGTCTGCCACGACAATCTTTTTCATTGTGGCTTTGGCCTTCTCTTTCTTTTCCACAGGAGCTACATTCGCCGTCCGGGTGCCGGGGGTGGCTACTCTGGCTTCCTTCCTTTTTAGGGGTATCTTACCCAAAGCTTTCTCCACTGCTTCTAAAAATTGTTCGCGAGAGAAAGGTTTGGGAAGATACTCCACAACATTCAATTCTTTCATCTGCAGGTCGAAACCGGCTATTGTGGCTATGATTATGGGGATATTTCTGGTAGTCTTATGTTTCTGAATTCTCTTTACCATCTCGTAGCCACTTAACCTGGGCAGAACGTAATCCATCACAATTAAATCGGGTTTCTCTGACAGGGAGAGTGCCAGCCCCGACTCTCCGTCTCTGGCTTCGATAAATTCAACATTGAATCTTCTCAAATGGACCTTCACCAGAAACCTGGCGTCAATATCGCTATCTACAATAAGCACTTTCTTGGGCATCTTTTTAACCTTTAAAGTACACTCACCAGAATGATTGCCATTATACCTATCGTAATCGCAATCCCTGTCCCACCCCAGAAACCTCTCTTCTTGGGAGCTACTGCTTCTACTTTTCTCTTTACTATTGCTACGTTACCTTTTTTGTCTTCGGACTGAATGGTGATTATGTTTTCTCCCAGAACCAAATATACCACATCGAAAAATTCCCCTTCCCGGTCAACGTATACGCGTTTATCATTAACTTTGACTGTGCACCCTTCATCTGTCCTGCCTTTCACTTTAATAAACTCATCCGGGATTTTCTCTCCTTCTTCGGGAGAAGAGACCTGTAAACCGGGAGGGGTGGTAACCACCGTGAAACTTCTGGCGGGAGAATATTTGCTCTCAAACTCGTCTTCATAAACATATGAGACCCTCCAGAAATATTCGCCGTCGGGAAGTCTGCTCCTCCGGTACTCATTGATACTCTCCAGATTTTTATCTTCGACAATATTTATAAATTGCCTATCGGAAGCAACCTGCAGATGCAGATACTTTATACCCAATCTCGTCTTCTTTTCTGAGAAATCGAACCTGGTAAGAGTATCCTCCAGATTAATCTCTTCTTCTGCCGCTTCCTGCTCAGCCAACTCAGGGGCTCCCGGTCTCTTTGCCAGTTCCTCCTTAGCCTCGCCAAGCTCAGGTGGAGGCGGCAGGGCAATAGGTTTCTCCGGAGCGTAGTCTAATTTTGCCTGAGACATAAATCCTTCAGGGATTGTCACTCTCTCTCCCTGAGCTATGAGGTCCACTTTTCCCTTGTAAACAGCTACCAGGGTTGTCCTGTCTTTCTTTATCTTTGCCTTGAAATCGGGTTTGCCAAGCGTGGGTGATATTTGGGGCTCAACTACTGCAGAAGCAGTAAGAACCTTTGCCTCCGATGCTCTTAACTCTCCCGAAAGTAACTCCACTGTCTCCTCTTTCTTTTCCGGTTTAAGAATAACCAGTGAGTTCTCCCCCAACCTCACGATCTCGCCCTTTAAAAATCTTATATGAGCCAGAGAGTCAGAAAGAGTTCTCACTCCGTCTTCAGAGAATAGTCTCGTATAGAGAACTGCCCTCTCCCATTCCGATTCTCCCCTTTTCCTGGTACGCACATTGTTTTTCATACGGATTATGTCGGCAATCTCATCTTTCAGTAAGCCGACGGGAACTTTAATTCTCATTGCGGGAAGGATGAGATCGGGATTTTTTACCAGGTCTTTATTATATTTGTAAATCTCCGGCCAGAGTGACGGATCTCTGAGATATATCTCGGCAAACTTGTATAGCGTATCTCCTTTTTTTACAGTTACTTCGATGAGCTTAACCGCTTCTTCCTGGGCAGTAGATAAGGAAAAGAGACACACAATAAGCGAAGACGCTATAATCAGAATTAGCCTTCTCTTGCCCCTCAGCCACATACGATTTCTCCCTTCTTATTCTTTACCAACTTTTTGGGAAGCCAGAAAGAGAACTTACTTCCCTTCCCCATTTCCGACTCCACCCAGATTTTTCCCAAATGGGCTTCTACTCCGTACTTAGCGATAGTTAAACCTAAACCGGATCCCCTCCTCTTCTCATCCTTACCGATTCCGATCTGCTGAAATTTGTTGAATACTTTGTCTAAATAGTCGGAAGGAATTCCCGGACCTGTATCACTAACAGTAATTTGAATCTTTTCCGGGAGGTCCTGCCCGATTATGTCCACGCTCCCTTCGGAAGGAGTAAACTTTATGGCATTGGAGACAAGATTCATAATTACCCGCTCCATTAGGTCACTGTCAGCCTTGATTGAGGGAAAGGTATCAAACCCCTGACTGGAAAGCTTCACTCCTGATTTGGCCGCCTGGGGTTCCATTATCTTGATTACCCTTTCCACTGTCTCCCCGGGGTCAAACTTTGTGAGAGCAAGTTTCATTCTCCCGGTTTCTAACTTTGCCGCATCCAGTATATTATTAATCATACCCAGAAGCTTCTGGCTGGACCCATCTATTATTTCTAAGAATTCCCTTTGCTCTTCGCTTATTTCGCCAGCCGAGCCATCAAGCAGAACCTCAATGAATCCCCGAATGGAAGTCATCGGGCTTCTCAGGTCGTGAGTTATGGAATGGACAAAATCTTCCTTCATCTTTTCTATCTCTTTCTCCAGAGTAACGTCGTGGAGCACTGTAACCACGCCCAGATTCTTTCCTTTCTCGGTAGTTACGATATTGGTGCCCGTCTTTATGAACTTGCGGTAAGGGCCCTGAGAGAGGTCGATCTCCCTCACTACAGTCTTCTCTTTCTGTTCCATTATTTCACGAAGGCTCTGGGCAATCCTCTGGTCTCCAATGTAATCTATCAAATTTTTGTCCAGGACGTCCTCTCCGCTAACTTGAAGCATTTTCCGAGCCTGCTTGTTCATAAGCGCTATTTTGCCGGAAAAATCTGTCATCACAATTCCGTCGGCAATGCTATAGATTACCGCTTCTGTTTTCGTCTTCTCGGCAATTATCCTGTCAATCTGCAAGTCGTTATATTCCTTCAATTTCTGCGTCATAAGATTGAACGTATCAGCCAGAGTTAACAGTTCATCGTGAGTCTCCACCACAACCTTATGGGTAAAATCGCCTTCGGCCACTTTTCCCGCACCCACAATCAAGTTGAGGATGGGACGGCTCAGTCCCCGGGCAGTTAGGAGCCCCACAAAGGCTGCTCCCAATATGGACACGATTATCCAGAGGATGGCGTTCTGCTTCATTTTGATCGCCGAGATATAGGCGTCATTTTTTGCCTGCTGGACAATCATCCCCCATCCTAATCTCTTCACCGGAGCGTAGGCGCCAACCATCTCCACGCCTCTCTCATCGGTGAATTCCTTACTTCCCAGGGTCTTTCCCGAAAGTACTTCCTGCACGATGGCTAACTGAGTGGCATCTTCAAAGTCTATGGCCCTTTTTTTCTGGGGATGGGCTATGATTTTTCCCTCCTTGTTTACCAGAAAAGCAAAACCGGTCCTCCCGATCATCGTGCCGTAAATCTTGTGCCAGAGTTTGTTCAGCGTGACCACGATGTAGATTACCTGACCTTCCACCAGAGGATAAGCTACGTTCAACCGGGGATCGTCTTCCACATAATATAGAGAACTAATATCATGACTGCCGCGAAGGGCTTTGAGAAATAATTTGTCTTCTCTCAGGTTAAGCAGCCTTGGCTTTTTCTCCAGGTTTGGGTTATAGACTTTTACTATCTCCGCTCCTTTACTATCCACGATAGAAATGGTAACGAAATCATCGCTTGTCTCCAGAAGAGATTTCAGCACAACTCTCTTTTCTGCCCAGGACATTCTCGCAATCTTCTGAGAAGTGATTATGAATGACAGTTTCCCTCTCAAATTATCTATATAATCGTCGATCTTCTCCGCCAGCGACTGAGCCAGATGAGTATGGAGTTCCAGAATAGAATCCTGAAGAGCCACTTTGTTGATATTAATCATCCTCAGTCCCACGATGGACAGGGGAAGAACAGCAAGAACGACCATAATGAGTATAAATTTGTGGAATAGTCTAATCTTTATTGCCATTTCACCAGTAATTATACCTGAAATTCTTCCGAATATCAACCCGAGATAGAAATTTTAGTCTCTTTACTTATGAAGGAGAATTATTATTTCACCTCTTATTTTTTTACGTTTAAGCAAAGTCAATACCTCGCCAATACTCCCTCTGATGACTTCTTCAAACTTTTTGGTCAATTCCCGCGCGATAACTACATCCACCTCGCCAAAATTTTCCTTGACCATCTCCAGAGTGGTTACTATCCTGTTCGGCGATTCGAAAAAAATAACTGTCTTTTCAAAATTGAATAGTTCTCCCAGTCGCTTTGATAACTTTCCTTTCTTGCGAGGTAAGAAGCCCGTAAAGATGAATCCATCAGTGGGCAGGCCGGAAACAACGAGTGCCGATATGGCAGCACAGGGGCCGGGAATCGACTGGATAGTAATTCGCTTCTCTATTGCTTTCTTTATAAGAGGATAACCGGGGTCAGAAATTCCGGGAGTTCCTGCTTCGGAGACCAGAGCAATATTCTTGCCTCTTCCCAGAGTCTCCAGCAGATAATCTGCTTTCCCTTCTCTGCCATAATAGCTGGTCAAGGGAGTGTGAATACCATAATGGCTTAATAATTTTCTCGTCTTTCTCGTATCTTCGGCGGCAATTAGATCGACTTCCTTAAGAATACGTAGCGCTCTCAACGTTATATCTTCCAGATTCCCGATGGGAGTGGCCACAACATAGAGTATACCCATAACTTTTACCTTATCTTAGCAACCGGGGGCAGCCTCCTTTTGTGCTCCGACCTCTCGACAAAATTTTTGACCTTCTCGATATTTTCCCGGGAAAAGCCAAGAGTTAGTAATTTTTTAATACTATATTTTTTCTCTAACATGCAACATAATATTTTATCCAGCTCCTCGTAATTGATGCCCAGTTCTCCTTCGTCGGTCTGCCCCGGCCATAAACCTGCCGACGGACGCCTCTCTATAATCGTCTCCGGAATCCCCAGATATTTCGCCAGTTGCCTCACCTGAGTCTTGTAAAGCCCTCCCAGCGGCTCCATGTCGACTCCTCCGTCGCCATATTTGGTAAAATAGCCCATACTTAACTCCGTCTTGTTGCTCGTCCCCAGTACCAAAGCCCTTAACGACAATGCCCAGTCGTAAAGGATAGACATCCTTTCCCGCGCCATCTTGTTTCCTCTCCTCACGTATTCCAGCATCTTAACCTGGGAAGCATCACTTCCCGGGAGAGCATGATGGGGAATTCTTTTATGAGAAAATTTCCTGAAGTATTCTTCCACCATGGGATCAATCCTTATTATTTCTGAATTTATCCTGAGCTTCTTAACAATCAGCCGCGCATCTTTTACGCTCTCCGACTGGTAAGATCTATAAGGTAGAATCAAAGCATACACATTATGAGGGTCTCCCAGTGCCTCCGCCGCCAGGTAAGCAACGACCGTGGAATCGATTCCCCCGGAAAGACCCAGGACTGCCCGCTGGAATCCACTATTCGCCATTCTCTTTCTGATAAATTCCACCAGAATTTTCTTTACTCGCCTGCAGTTAATTGCCAGGTTTTCCAATTATAGACCTTCCTTTTCTAATTCTCCTCTGTCCAGCAGTCTCAAGAAAGCCTCAATCACCTGGGGATCGAATCTTTTTCCACTCTCTTTCTCCAATTCTTCTCTGGCCTTTTTCCTGGTCAACGCTTTGCGGTAGGGCCGGTCGGAGGTCATGGCATCGAAAGCGTCAGCGACACTGATGATCCTCGCACCTAAAGGAATCGCTTCCCCTCTCAGTCCCTCCAGATAGCCCTTGCCGTCAAAACGTTCATGATGGTAAAGAATTAACGGAGCTACTCCGTTTAAGAACTTAACGGGAGTTATGATGCTTTCGCCAATTAAGGGATGCATCTTGACAATCTCGTATTCTGTCCCCGAGAGTCCGCCTTTTTTCGTCAGGATCGATTCCTGAATACCAATCTTTCCAATGTCGTGAATGAGCGCAGAATATTCAATATTTCTGATTGCGTTCTCGGACAGGTTCATCTCTCTGGCAATCTTCACCGCATACCTTGTTACTCTATCCGAATGGCCTTTAGTATAAGGGTCTTTGGCATCAATAGCTCGCGCCAGAGTCTGAATTGTTCCCAGATAGGTGTCCTGCATATGTTTATAAAGCTCTGCATTTTCAATAGTCCTTGCTGATTGCTCGGCTAAGATGGTTAATAATCTCAAGTCTTTTTCATCAAATTTTTGTTTCGACTCTTTGTTATTTATATTCAAGACGCCAATTACCCTGTTTTGAACCTTTAGGGGAACAGAAACAAAAGACTTGGAGGTATATTTTTCACTGCTTTCCTTCAAAAAACGCGTATCAGTTTCTATATTTTCACAAAGAATCGGCTCTCCTTCTTCAGCCACTTTCCCGGCAATGCCTTTTCCGATAGGAATATGGATGTTTTTCACCAGTTCGTCGGGCAGACCTCTTGCTGCCACAATCTCCATCGTGTTTGTCTCCTTGTCCACCAGCATTAAAGAGCCTATTTCCGTTCTTAAAAGCCGCGTTGCATTGATGACAATCAATTTCGCCAGGCGGTCTATTTCCACTATTCCACTGGTGGCCACGCCGAATTCATGAATTCCCAACAAGAAGGACAGGAGAATTTCCAGGTCTTTTACATGTTCTTCTATTTCGTCTTCTGCCTCCTTTAGCATTATTCGGAACTCTCTTTCTTTGCTATATTTTGCCACTATATAGACTATGGCCGCAACCAAAACCAGAATTGTTACCAGTGTCAGGAAAAGTTCCATGCCATCCGCCTATTCTTAATGTCTTCTTACTATATCCTTGATCTTCATCAGTCTGGTAAGATTACTTCTTTCCAGTTCCTCCAGTTTCATGCTGATATAACCTATAGTCTCCAGTATGTTGGGAATCAATATGTGCTCCAGGGCGTTGACTCTCCGTCTGGTCCGTTCAATCTCATAAGAGAGCATCTCTAACCTTTTCCCTTTTTCCGCAAGTTCTACCATCCCGGGTATCAGTTCCCTATACTTTTTCAATGCCCTGTCCAGCTCCATAGAGGTAGTGAAAAGTCCGTAAGAAAAGTAGTCACCCCCTATCCTGAGCTCATAACTGGGAACTCTGAGATTCAAAAGAGGCACGTAAGTGACTTCAAGATTAGTCTCCAGCTGGCCGGCCATCAATGCTTCCTCCAGAAACTCTCTTCCCATAGTGGAGCGGGCAATAAGGAAAGACCCATAGGCCTCGAAGAGTCCTTTGTCAACCGCAAGGCGAAGATTCTTAATCTCCTCTATAAGGGATAAGAAATTACGCATCAGTTCGTCCTGTTTATCCTTAAGCAACCTGTGTCCCCGACGGGCAAGGATTAACCTCTTCTTCAATTTTAGAAGCTCCATCCTTGTGGGATTGACAGTAAGCCTCATACTTACTTCCTTTCTACTTTTTCCATATACTTCCGTATC
This sequence comes from uncultured Clostridia bacterium, assembly GCA_964345635.1. Taxonomy (GTDB): domain Bacteria; phylum UBA6262; class WVXT01; order WVXT01; family WVXT01; genus WVXT01. The sequence continues at coordinate 6,667 of CAYFRM010000080.1, read as the reverse complement.
TGGTCTTCCTTCACTCTCTTCATCTCTTCCCTGGGCAGCATTTTGAGAAGCTCCCAGCCAATACCCAGGGTCTTCTCTAACTTCCTCTCCTCGTATTCTCCCTGCGTAACAAACTTTTTCTCATATTCATCGGCAAACTGAGAGAATATCCTGTCTGTTTCCGAGAGGGCGGCCTCTCCCAGGATTATTGCCAGTTCCTTTGCCTCTTTTCCCCGGGCGTATGCAGCGAACAGTTGAGAAGTTACATCCCCGTGGTCTTCCCTTGTTTTGCCTTCGCCGATTCCCTTCTCTTTTAACCGGGAAAGCGAGGGAAGAACGTCTATTGGCGGGGAAATGCCCTTCCTGTGCAGCTCCCGGGAGAGGATTATCTGACCCTCGGTGATATAGCCTGTCAAATCGGGAACGGGATGGGTCTTATCATCTTCGGGCATAGTTAAGATAGGCATTAAGGTAATTGAGCCTTTTTTGTCTTTTATTCTTCCTGCTCTCTCATAGATTGTTGCCAGGTCCGTATACATATAGCCAGGGTATCCTCTCCGTCCGGGGACCTCTTTTCTGGCAGCCGATACTTCCCGGAGGGCGTCGCAATAATTGGTCATATCACTCAGGATTACCACCACATGCATATCCCTGCGAAAAGCCAGATATTCGGCGGCAGTCAAGGCCACGCGGGGAGTAGCCAACCTTTCTATCGCCGGGTCATCGGCGAGATTGACAAATAGCACTGCTCTCTCAATTGCTCCTGTCTTCCTGAAATCGGTGATGAAAAAATTTGCTTCTTCAAAGGTAATCCCCATTGCTCCAAAGACAACGGCAAACTTCTCTTCAACATTAGCACCCTTATCCGGAGAAACCACCTTTGCCTGCCGGGCAATCTGGGCGGCAAGCTCATTGTGGGGAAGCCCGGAGCCGGAGAAGATCGGCAGTTTCTGTCCTCTTACCAGCGTATTCATTCCGTCTATTGCGCAAATACCGGTTTGAATGAATTCTGAAGGGTAATTGCGGGCGTCGGGGTTGATTGGCCTGCCGTTTATATCCTCCCTGCTCTCGGCAAGTATAGCCGGCCCTCCGTCAATGGGGCGTCCCAATCCATCAAAAATTCTTCCCAGTATATCTACGGATACAGCAAGCTCTACTCTTCTCTCCAGGAACCTCACCCGTGACTCCGCAAGATTTAGACCCGTAGTACCCTCGAAGAGCTGCACGAGAACCTTGCCCCCGTCTACTTCCAGCACTCTTCCCCTTCTTAACTCTCCGCTGGCAAGAGTAATCTCCGCTATCTCGTCGTATTTGACTCCCGCAGTGTCTTCCACGAGAATCAAAGGTCCGGCAATACTGGAAACTGTAAGATACTCCCTCTGCATAAGAATCCTTTCTACAGGAAACAACCCATATATTACAAATTACAAATTTCAGATTACGGGCATAAAGCCCTACACTACGTGAGATTAAAAGATAGTTTGTGAAGAGCTGTTGGAATTTTAGCCAAAAAACGAAGACGGCTTTTTCTCTTTCAAGCAAATCACTGTTTGACGACCCCCGATAAATCGGGGGGAGGAGTTCTGATTTGCGCCCTGCAGAGTCTGAAGTTTTTTGGCGTTAAAAAATTCCTAAGCGATGAACAAACTATCTTTTAATCTCCCTTTCCATCTCCTGTTCTATCAGGTCAAATTTCCCCTCTTCTTTTTCACCGATGAATTTCATCCGGGATATTCTTTCTTTCACTTTGGGTTTTACAAGTTCGGCAAACTCCCTGCCCTCCTGCAATAACTTCTGGGAGAGCTGGAAAAGTTTTATTATAGCCTTAAGCATTCGGTACTGCTTCTTCACTCCCGTATAAGTATCCTGCGGGTCGAAGGCATGCTGATGGAGAAAATCTTCCCTTATAGATTTTGCCGTATCCAGAATTAATCTATCTTCGGGAGAGAGCGCTTCCAATCCCACCAGCCGCACCAGCTCTTCCAGAGACGATTCCTCCTGAAGGATGCGCATCGCCTCCGAGCGCAGCTGGAGATAATCTTTGGCCACCTCTTTAGATAAGTATTCCTCAATATTATCCAGATAGAGCGAATAACTGTTCAGCCAGTTGATTGCCGGAAAGTGGCGTTGATAAGCGAGCTTATCTTCCAGGCTCCAGAAAACCTTCACCATACGCAGAGTTGCCTGAACCACCGGATCGGAAAGGTCACCGCCAGGAGGAGAAACAGCACCGATTATGGAAAGAGAACCTTCTCTTTGATGCTGGCCTTGACAGACAACCCTGCCGGAGCGCTCGTAAAACTCGGCTACCCGGGCAGCCAGATAGGCGGGATAACCCTCCTCTCCCGGCATCTCCTCCAGTCTTCCCGACATCTCCCTCATCGCCTCCGCCCAGCGGGAAGTCGAATCCGCCATAATAGCCACCTTATACCCCATATCGCGGAAATACTCCCCGATTGTAGCCCCGGTATAAACAGAAGCTTCCCGGGCAGCTACCGGCATATTGGAAGTATTGGCAATCAGAACAGTCCTCTTCATCAACGGCTCTCCCGTGCGGGGATCTTTTAACTTGGGCATTTCCGTTAAAACATCGCACATCTCGTTTCCCCTCTCGCCACAGCCGACGTAAATAATGATATCTGCATCCGCCCACTTGGCGAGCTGGTGAAGAACCACGGTCTTCCCGCTTCCGAAAGGACCGGGAATACAGGCAGTGCCACCCATAGTGATGGGAAAGAAAGTATCTATTACCCTTGTTCCTGTGTAAAGAGGGGTAGTGGGAGGGAGTTTCTCTTTATAGGGCCTTTCGCGTCTGACAGGCCACCTCTGAAGCATACTCAAAGAGACGGGAGAGCGAGAATGGGAAGGCCGAACCCGGGCAATCGTCTCTTCCACGCTAAATTCTCCCTTAAGAATCTCTACAACTTCGCCTTCCACCTCCGGAGGCACCATTATCTTATGCACTATCAGGGTAGTCTCCTGAACTTCTCCGATTATATCACCGGAGATAACATTGTCTCCCTTCTTAACCAGGGGTTTGAACTTCCATCGCTTTTTTCGGTCGATTCCCGGTATGTCGATTCCTCTGGCAATGTAGTTTCCAGCTTTCTCTCTTATTTTGTCCAGGGGCCTTTGAATTCCGTCATAAATAGAAGAGACTAATCCGGGAGCCAGCTCCACCGAAAGCGGCCCGCCTGTGGACACAACAGGCTCTCCGGGGCCCAGCCCGGCAGTCTCCTCGTATACCTGGATAGAGACCATGTTCTCCTTCAACTCGATCACTTCGCCAATCAACCCGGGAGCGCCCACGCGCATCACCTCATACATTTTCACTCCCGGCAGTCCTTCGGCAACCACGAGAGGACCCGATACTTTTACAATTTTACCTTTAACCATCTTCTATCTCCCAAGAAGTCGTCACTCTCAACCCTTACCCTGCTGCTCTCTAAATATATCTGCTCCCACCGCCCTGATAGCTATCTTTCTCAACTTCTCCCGCCCCAATTTTTTCTCTTCAATCCCGGGAATAATAGTGATATCTACTTTCGCCATACGGGAGACTTCGTCAATCTTCTCCAGAAGAGCTTCGGCATAAGTCTCTGTAATGTAGACCAGTGAATATTCTCCTTTGCTAATCTCATCGAGCGCCCCCGCTGCCTGGGAAGTGTCGCCGACAGGAAAAATAGAGAATCCCACTCCTTTGAAACCCCAGACGAAATCTCTCTCCCCGATTATTGCGACTTTCATTTCTCTTCCCTCTCGCCTCAAACCTAATGGCTGCGACTGGCGATATAGACCTCTCTCAGTCTCCCTTTGATCGATTCCGCAGACAATTTATTAAACTTGCCTACTATGGCAGTCCGGAGATTTTTGACCTCCATTTCTTTAGCCACAAGATAGCCGATTAATGGTTCAATACCGAAGCTTATGTATTTTGCCTTTTTCGCGAAGTTCAACAGGTAATCATCAAACAACTTTTCCAAAAAAGAGAAGCTTCCGCTTTTCTTCCAGTGCTCCATTCCGCTTCTTAATATTTCGTAATAATCTTTGAATCTCAGACTATCCACAAAACTCTCCACAGAACCAGCAAACGATTTTAAGAAGTCTTCTCTTTCCAGGACCCCTCCCGAAATCAGGCGATTACTCAGGGCGTCTCTGCCCTTAGCCATCTCCTTCAATCTCAAGAAAGTCCTGATATTGGTTAGGTCAATCTGAATCAAAAAGATTTTCTCCAGAAATTCACATTTTGCCTGTCGCGCTACCTGCAGAGAGTGAGAAAAATATACCTCGTCCAGAATAGTATCGACCAGTGGAATCTTCTTTTCAGAACTATAGATTCGCTCTATCTTCTCCAGGGCTCCTGCCAGAAGGGGAGGCAGCCGGGAAAAATTACCGGTTCCCACTGCTTCCACAAGCTCTTCGCGATTGACTTTGGAGGGACTCAGGTAGTATTCGTCCTCTCGGGTAGCTACATACTTCTTTTTAAAAGCAACCCTTATATTATGGAAGTCGTTTCTTAAAATGAATAAGTCCGTTATCTTGGGATCCTGTGTCAGTTCGGAAATCAAGCCATAGACACTTTCCATCTGGCGGGAGAGATGCAAATCGAAATCCTCCTCCCCTTTGACCGCCGCCAGCCCCTCTCGGTAATCCGTATCGCTCAAACCCCCAAGTGCCTGTTCCACGTTTTCCGCCTCGATAATACTTAACAACTTGGGAAGATCGAGCAGTCTTACTTCTCTCGCCCTTATCTTTCCCACCGCATAAGCATAACGACTATCCATCCGGAGACCTCACAAGCTGTCTTTCAAATGTTCCACACAGATTAACTTTATGCAAACAAAAGTTTTATGACTTCGTCTTCCGTCTTCTCCCGCAAAGACCTCAATACGTTATCCCAGGAGTTACTTATCTCTATCCTTCCCGTTTTCAGAATAAATCCGTCGGGAATAGACGCCGGCTCGGAAGATAGTTTCAGTTTACCCTTCTTACCGGCTTTCACCAGTTCATGATTTATGCCGTTAATCAACTTCTCATCGATTTTCTTCTTATCATTTTTTCCCACAACCACCAACTCTTCACCCGTCTCGCAACTCTGGAGTATGATTTTCTTTACCAGCTCTCGATAATCTCTGCCGTTTAGATTCTTTATTCTCTTTTCTGCTTCCCGGTAAACCTCGCCCAAAATTCTCTGTTTCTCCGCCAGCACCCGCTTGCGAGACTCTAAAGAGGCCAGGGTGACAATTCTTCCCTTCACTTTTCGCGCATTCTCTTCCCCTTCCCGGGTGAGGTCACTAACCACCCTTTCTGCTTCTCGTTTGCCCTCCTCAATTATCCCGGAAGCCCGCGACTCCCCTTCGTCGATGATTTTTTTTATCTCTTTGTCATTATCCCGAATAATCTTCTCAAGAATTTTTTCCAGAGACATAATATTTCCTTTTTTGCTCCTGCTAAATAAACTTCCCCGCTACCAAAAGCCGTATTCCTGGGTCAGCTGCCTCGAGTTGTCATACTTTAAATTCCTTGCAATACTTAACAAATGTTTTTTCTGATTCTCTTTCTAACTGTTTGCCCAATATCATAAAATGTTTTCCTTCCGGATCAAAGTCGGAAAAATAATTATAACTTTTTGCCATTTCAAAACCGAAACGACGATAATATACAGGATCGCCAAGAACAAATATTTTTTCAAATCCTTTCGCCAGCGCCATTTCATTTCCCTGGTTAATGAGATTTGAACCGACACCTTGTTTTTGATAAGACGGTAACACCGCTACAGGGGCAAGACCTACACCGATAATTTCTTCATTTTTATCATATATCGGGCTATACGCTATGTGTCCCACTATTTTTTTATCGATCTCGGCAATTAATGAAATGGCAAGATTATTATTCTTTCTTAAATTTTTGACGATTTCTCCTTCATCGGGGCCCTTGAATGCTTGCTCGTGAATGTTAGTTATGTCCTCAGTATCCGATTCATTTTCATTTCTGATTAACATATTCTTTCTCGCATAACACAAGAATCGGCCTCCCCCACGAACACACGCGAGTTCGGGATTCGCTGCTTAGCCCAAAGTCCAATTGGTTTCTTATCTGCAACAAACGATTACCCGAAGTTGGGTAAGTAAATTTATGGCTTTTTCAAACCAGGCGAATACCGGTAAGGAGAAAGAAAGAGGCTACCAATCCCAGAAGCGCGTATGTTTCTACCAATGCTCCGTAAATTAACGCTCTCATTTCTGCTCCCGGCTGTTTTGCTGCTACCCCTATTCCCGCAGCACAGACCTTCCCCTGGTGAATAGCCGAAATCAGCCCGGAAAAAGCAATGGGCATGCAAGCGCCAAAAATTTGCAGGCCTTGATATAAACTAATAACCGGAATCTCACCAACCAGAAGACCCAATTTGATAATAACCAAAAACCCGACCACAAAGCCATAGAACCCTTGCGTTCCCGCAAGCGCTACCAGTAGAAACATCCTGCCGAATTTTTCCGGACTCTCGGATAGGACGCCGTTTGCCGCCTGACCGGCCAGGCCTACCCCTATGCTGGAACCAATGCCAGCCATAAATACTGCCATCGCGCCGCCAATAATGGCTACTACCAATCCTTCCATCTCCACCCCCTAACAAACAAAAATCGAAGATTATAGGGGCTCAATTCATTGAGCCCGTGTATGCGGGTTC